>NZ_SMJW01000092.1 GCF_004348335.1 Actinomadura bangladeshensis
CTCTGGGGCGGGACGGGCTGTGGGGGCGTGGCCCTGGTGGGAGCGGTGTGGGGGTGTGCGCGTGCGTTCGTACGGGGGAGCGGGGCCGGCCGGTGTGGGTCGGCCGGCGTCCCCGCGCCGTAGGGGTTTCTGCGGCCTGGTCAGATCCAGGAAATGCCGCGCATGGCGATATCCCCCTCAGGATGTGCTGAGCACCGCGATCCCGCGGGCCCGGATGCGGGTGGCCGGGACGGTCACCCGCATGTGCCTTCCCGAACGTACCTGTTTCACGCCCGTTCCGCACACGTTGCAACTATCGTGTTACACAACGTGATTCGCGTAAGGGGGAAGGATGACGGCAGTGCAGTCGTCCGCCGAGGACCGTGGTGGGGAACTGGCCCGCACGCCCGGGCGCCGGGCGCGACTGGGGCGTCCGTCCCTGCTCGTGATCTACGTGCCGGTGGTCGTCGCCGTACATCTGGCGCTCATCGTCGCGGGGCTCGTGGAGACCCCGTTCCGGGCCGACGACCTGATGACGTTCGCGGCGCTGCTGGCGTGCGGGGCGGTGTGCATCGAGGCGACCCGGCGGCTCGGCATGCCGGCCGGGGTCGCCCGCGACCTGCTGTCGGCCTGGTGGCTGCCGGTCGCGCTGCTGCTGCCGCCGGTGTACGCGTTGCTGATCCCGGTGCCGGTGCAGACGCTGCTGCAGTTCCGGGTGCGGCGGACGCTGATCTACCGGCGTGCGGTCGTCGCCGCCGCCCTCGGGATCGCCGGTGCGTGCGCCTCCATGGTGTTCCACCTGGTGGTGCCGGAGCCTCTGGAGGGCGCGCCGCAGTGGGTCGTCGACGCGTATCCGGGCATCCCGGCCGCCGTCGGGTGCGCCGCGCTGTTCACGGTGGTGAACGCGGCGCTCGTCGCGGTCGCGGCGCACGCGGCCAACCCCGAGAGCCGCTGGCGGGACGTCCTGTGGACCCGCGAGAGCCTGCTGCTGGACGTGGTGGAGCTGTGCGTCGGCATCCTCGTCGCGATCACCAGCGCCCTGTCGCTCGGCCTGCTCCTGCTGGCGCTGCCCCCCGTGATGCTGCTGCAGCGCAGCCTGATGCACCAGCAGTTGCAGGCCGCGGCCCGCACCGACGCCAAGACGGGCCTGCTGAACGCGGCCGCGTGGCAGCGGGAGGCCGACACGGAGCTGTCCAGGGCGCAGCGCACCCACGACGCGGTCGCCCTGCTGCTGATCGACATCGACCACTTCAAGCGGGTCAACGACACCCACGGCCACCTGATCGGCGACCAGGTGCTCGTGGGGGTGGCCAGCACGCTCTGCCATCAGCTGCGCGACTACGACGTGGTGGGCCGGTTCGGCGGGGAGGAGTTCGTGGTGCTGCTGCCGGGCGCCGACACCGTGGAGGCGTGCCGCGTGGCCGAACGGCTCCGCGGCCGCGTCCGCAGGCTCGCGGTGCCGGCCGAGGAGGGGACGGTCACGGTCACGGTGTCGGTCGGTGTCGCGCTCTTCCGCACCCACGGCCAGGACCTGCTGGAGCTGCTGGCCGCCGCCGACCTGGCCCTCTACCGTGCCAAGTCGTCCGGCCGCGACCGGGTGTGCCTGCCGGCGCTGGAGGGCCCGAAGGCGTCCGGCGGCACCTGACCCCCGCGCCGGGAGCCGGGTCCGGCGGGGGCGACGAAGCGGTGCCCGAGACCCTCTAGGCTTGAGGATATGGCCGAGTACATCTACACGATGCAGCGTGTGCGCAAGGCACATGGCGACAAGGTCGTCCTGGACGACGTCACCCTGCATTTCCTGCCGGGCGCGAAGATCGGAGTCCTGGGGCCGAACGGCACCGGTAAGTCGACGCTGCTGCGGATGATGGCCGGTCTGGAACAGCCCTCCAACGGCGACGCGCGCCTCATGCCGGGGTTCACCGTGGGCATGCTCCAGCAGGAGCCGCCGCTGAACGAGGAGAAGACCGTCCTCGGGAACGTGCAGGAGGGCGTCGCCGAGACCAAGGCGATGGTCGACCGGTTCAACGAGATCGCCGAGAAGATGGCGACGGACTACTCCGACGAGCTGATGGAGGAGATGGGCAAGCTGCAGGAGCAGCTCGACCATCGCAACGCCTGGGACCTCGACAGCCAGCTGGAGCAGGCGATGGACGCGCTCCGCTGCCCGCCCGGCGACGCCGACGTGAGCAGGCTGTCGGGTGGTGAGCGGCGGCGCGTGGCGCTGTGCAAGCTGCTGCTGGAGGCGCCCGACCTGCTGCTGCTGGACGAGCCCACCAACCACCTGGACGCGGAGAGCGTCCAGTGGCTGGAGCAGTTCCTCGCCAAGTACGAGGGCACCGTGCTGGCCGTCACCCACGACCGGTACTTCCTCGACAACGTGGCCACCTGGATCCTGGAGCTCGACCGCGGCCGCTGCTACCCCTACGAGGGCAACTACTCCACGTACCTGGAGAAGAAGGCCGACCGGCTGAAGGTCGAGGGCAACAAGGACGCCAAGCGCAAGAAGCGCCTCCAGGACGAGCTGGAGTGGGTCCGGTCCAACCCGAAGGCGCGGCAGACCAAGAGCAAGGCCCGCCTGGAGCGCTACGAGGAGATGGCCGCGGAGGCCGCCAAGACCCGCAAGCTGGACTTCGAGGAGATCCAGATCCCGCCGGGCCCGCGCCTCGGCAACACGGTGATCGTCGCCGACAAGCTGACGAAGGGCTTCGACGACCGGCTCCTGATGGACGACCTGTCGTTCAACCTGCCCCCGAACGGCATCGTCGGCGTCATCGGCCCGAACGGCGTCGGCAAGACCACGCTCTTCCGCATGATCGTCGGCGAGGAGCAGCCGGACTCCGGTGAACTCCGGCTCGGTGAGACCGTCAAGGTCTCCTACGTCGACCAGGGCCGCGGCGGCATCGACCCCAAGAAGACGGTGTGGCAGGTCGTCTCGGACGGGCTCGACCACATCAACGTCGGCCAGGTCGAGATGCCATCCCGCGCCTACGTCGCCGCGTTCGGGTTCAAGGGCCCCGACCAGCAGAAGCCGGCGGGCGTCCTGTCGGGCGGTGAGCGCAACCGCCTCAACCTGGCGCTGACCCTCAAGCTGGGCGGCAACGTCCTGCTGCTGGACGAGCCGACCAACGACCTGGACACCGATACCCTCTCCAGCCTGGAGAACGCGCTCCTGGAATTCCCCGGCTGCGCCGTGATCACCTCGCACGACCGCTGGTTCCTGGACCGCATCGCCACCCACATCCTCGCGTGGGAGGAGGGCTCGAACTGGTTCTGGTTCGAGGGCAACTTCGCCGACTACGAGAAGAACAAGATCGAGCGCCTCGGAGCCGACGCCGCCCGCCCCCACCGCGTGACGCACCGCAAACTCACCCGCGACTGACCCACCACACCACCCCGAACGGCCGCGCGAACACCCCACCGGTGCCGCGCGGCCGTTCGCCTTCCCACCCCGCCGCACGGATAGGCGCGGGGTCGCTGCGGCGCCCTCACCCGCACCCTGCTGCCGTCCGCTTTCCATCCCGCCGTGCGTATCGGTGTGGGGGCGCTGTGGTGCCTTCACCGGTGTCCTGCGGCCGTCAGGCTTTCCGTTCCGCCGTACGGATAGGTGCGGGGTTGCTGCGGTGCCCTCACCGGTGTCCTGTGGCCGTCCGGCTTTCCGTTCCGCCGTGCGGATCGGTGTGCGAGTGCTGCGGTGCCCTCACCGGTGTCCTGTGGCCGTCCGGCTTTCCGTTCCGCCGTGCGGATCGGTGTGCGAGTGCTGCGGTGCCCTCACCGGTGTCTTGCGGCCGTCAGGCTTTCCGTTCCGCCGTGCGGATCGGTGTGCGAGTGCTGCGGTGGCCTCAGCGGTGTCTTGCGGTCGTCGGGCTTTCCGTTCCGCCGTGCGGATAGGTACGGGGTCGCTGCGATGGCCTCAGCGGTGTCTTGCGGTCGTCGGGCTTTCCGTTCCGTCGTGCGGATCGGTGTGGGGGAGAGGTGGGGGTGAATTTGGTTCGAGGTGTTGTTGGGGGAATGTCTGGTTTGGTGAGTGTTTTCCAATTTTCTGACGGGCTTGACTGGAGGCATCAGGGCTGGGTGGTGGAGGTTTTTGGTGACCTGGCGGTCATTGGTGTTTTCGATCACTGAGTGGCGGGGTGGATGTTGGTGATTGTGAGCTCCAGGGGCAGTCATATGCGTAAGACTGGGATGAAAGTCGTTCGTGCGACTGCGGAGGAGCTTTGTGGTGGAGTCGCTGAGGTGGATCTTCTGCGGCGGGCAATTGCCGGGCCGGGCGGCGCGGTGAGCGGGGACCGGGAGACGCTGACGTCGTTCCCGGCGTTCTACCGGCACTGGACGCCGCGGCTCACCGGGTATCTGCGGGCCCAGACGGCCGACGGACGCTGGGTCGAGGCCATCACGCGGGAGAGCCTGCTCGCCGCGCGGTGCGGCTGGGACGAACTGGTCACCTGCGAGCGTCCGGGCGTCTGGCTGTTCCGGGTCGCGACCACCCTGCTGCGGCGCTGGCAGGCGAAGGCGCGCGAGCAGTGCACGTCGCTGGACGAGATGGTCGCGGGCGAGCCCGGAGGGCGGCCGGACGTGCTGGCGGCGGTCCGCGGGCTGCCGCGCCGGCAGCGTGAGGCCGTCGCGCTGCACTGCCTGCTGGAGTTCCCCGTGCCGGACGTCGCGCGCATCCTCGGCGTGAGCGAGGACGCCGCCGCGACGCATGTGGAGCGGGCGCGCGGGCGGCTGGCCGGGCTCGTCGGCGCGGCGGAGGGTGGGGCGCGGTGAGGGGGCCTCGTGACGGCGCCGTGCGGATGCCGTCCCGCGGGGGCCTGGACGGTGCGCTCGCCGATGCCGCGTCGGCCATCGCGTCCATGCCCGAGGGGGAGTTCGCCGTCGGGCTTCGCGAGGTGGAGGAGGAGTTCCGGCGGCGGCAGCGCGACGACATCGTGCGGGCCAGGCACGCGTCGTTCGTCGAGTCGCTCGAACTGGACCGGGCCGCCTACGAGCTGGCGCGCCGCCACGAGGCGGACGGGAACCTCGGCGAGGCCGCCCGCTGGTACCGGATCGCGGCCGGCAACGACCACGCGGACGCCGCGCTCCGCCTCGGCCGGACGCTCGACCGGCTTGCCGGTTCGCGCGGCCGCGAGGACCTGTCCCTGGTCACCGAGGCGGCGCAGGCGTACGCGGAGGCCTACGCGGCGGGCCATCCCGAGGCCGCCGACCGCATCGATGAGATGCTCGCCGGTTTCCGGCCGGAGCCGCGGGCCCGCTGCGGCCGCGTCCGCGACGTCCCGGCGGACCGGGTGCTCAGCGAGGAGGAGATCCGGGAGCTGAGCCGGCACGCGGCGCGCTGCACCACCTGCCTGGCGGAGTTCGCCGGCCTGCTGAACAGTGTCTCGGCGGCGCTGCCGTCCGGTCCGGTGACCGATCCGTTCGCCCCCGAGGACTGATACCTTCCGCGCATCGAACGATGCGTATTTCGTGTTGGACAGGTATCGTTCCCGTCTCCTATCGTCCGTTGCGGACCCCACGGACGGAGGACGGACCTTGGTGCAGCTCACCGGACGCATGGTGATCGGCTTCGACCGTGTCGCCGGCACGGGGAGGGCGATCACCGCCGTCGACCCCCGCACCGGTGCGCGCCTCGACCCCGAGTACCGCTACGGCGGCGAGGACGACGTGGCGCGCGCCTGCGCCCTGGCGGAGGAGGCGTTCGACGCCTACAGGGCGACGACCGCCGAACAGCGGGCCGCGTTCCTCGACGCGATCGCCGAGAGGCTGGACGCCCTCGCCGGCGACCTCGTCCAGCGCGCGATGTCCGAGACGGGCCTCCCCGAAGCGCGGCTGACCGGCGAGGTCGGCCGCACCACCGGGCAGCTCCGGCTCTTCGCAGCCGACCTGCGCGCCACCGCCGCGCCCGGCTCGCTGGACGGCCTCCGCGAAGGCGACCGGCCGATCCTGAGCACGGACCCCGCGAACGAGGGCGGGCCCGAGATCCGGCAGGGCCGGGTGCCGCTCGGCCCGGTCGCGGTGTTCGGCGCGAGCAACTTCCCGTTCGCGTTCTCCGTGGCCGGCGGGGACACCGCGTCGGCGCTGGCGGCGGGCTGCCCGGTCGTCGTGAAGGCGCACGACGCCCACCCGGGGACGTGCGAGCTGGTCGGACGCGCGGTATCGGAGGCCGTCCGGGCGGCGGGCCTGCCCGAGGGCGTGTTCTCGATGCTGTACGGGGACGGCCCGACGCTCGGCATCGCGCTCGTGACCGACCCGCGCATCCAGGCGGTCGGGTTCACCGGATCGCGCAAGGCGGGCCTCGCGATCGCGCGGGCGGCGGCGAACCGGCCGCGTCCGATCCCGGTCTACGCGGAGATGAGCAGCGTCAACCCGGTGTTCCTGCTCCCGGACGCCCTCGCGGCGCGCGCCGGCGACCTGGCCGAGGGGTTCGTCGGGTCGGTGACGCTCGGCGCGGGGCAGTTCTGCACCAACCCCGGGCTCGTCTTCGCGGTCAAGGGCCCGCACCTCGACGCGTTCCTGGACGCCGCCGCGAAGCGGATCGAAGCCGATCCCGGCGCGCCGATGCTCACGCCGGGCATCGCGAGCGCCTACGCCGAAGGCGTCCGGCGGCTCGAAGGCCGTCCGGACGTGGAGATCATCGCGCGCGGGCGGGAGCCCGACGCGGCGGCCGGCTGCCGGGCCGCGCTCGCGGTCGTGGACGCCGCGCACTTCGGCCCCGACCTGGAGCAGGAGATCTTCGGCGCCTGCTCGCTCGTGGTCCGCTGCGACGACCTCGACCAGGCCGTCGACGTGGCGCGCGGGCTGGAGGGCCAGCTCACCGCGACGATCCACGGCGGGGGCGACGACGCGGCGCGGCTGCTGCCCGTCCTGGAGCGGCTGGCCGGCCGGATCCTGTGGGACGGCTGGCCGACCGGCGTCAGGGTCGGGCACGCGATGGTCCACGGCGGCCCGTTCCCGGCGACGTCCGACGCGCGCACGACGTCCGTGGGGAGCCTCGCCATCGAGCGGTTCCAGCGGCCGATCGCCTACCAGGGGGTCCCCCGATGAGCACACCGGTCGTCACCGGGATGCGGGTCGTGCCCGTCGCCGGGCACGACAGCATGCTGCTCAACCTGGGCGGCGCGCACGGCCCGTTCTTCACCCGGAACGTGCTGCTGCTCACCGACTCGTCCGGCGCCACGGGCGTCGGCGAGGTGCCGGGCGGCGAGGGCATCCGCAGGACGCTGGAGGACGCGCGCGGACTGATCGTCGGCAGGCCCATCGGGCGGTCGGACGAGATCCTGAACTCCGTCCGCGCCGCCTTCGGCCACCTGGACGCGGGCGGGCGCGGCCCGCTCACCCACGACACGCGCATCACCGTCCACGCGCTGACCGCGGTCGAGTCGGCGCTGCTCGACCTGATGGGACGCTTCCTCGGCGTGCCGGTCGCGGCGCTGCTCGGCGACGGCGTCCAGCGCCGGGCGATCCCGATGCTCGGCTACCTGTTCTACATCGGCGACCGGAACAAGACCGACCTTCCGTACGAAGCGCCTCCGAAGGACGCGGACGGCTGGTTCCGGGTGCGGCGCGAGGAGGCGCTGACGCCGGAGGCGATCGTCCGGCAGGCGGAGGCCGCGCAGGAGCGGTACGGGTTCGCGGACTTCAAGCTCAAGGGCGGTGTGCTCCGGGGCGATGAGGAGGCCGAGGCGGTGCGGGCGCTCGCCGAGCGGTTCCCGGACGCGCGCATCAACCTCGACCCGAACGGCGCGTGGTCGCTGGAGGAGGCGATCCGGATCGGCGACGCGCTCAAGGACGTCCTCGCCTATGCCGAAGACCCGTGCGGCGCCGAACTGGGCTACTCCGGACGCGAGACGATGGCGGAGTTCCGCCGCGCGACCGGCCTGCGCACCGCCACCAACATGATCGCGACCGACTGGCGGGAGCTGGGCCACGCGATCCGGCTGGACGCGGTCGACATCCCGCTCGCCGACCCGCACTTCTGGACGATGCGCGGCTCGGTCCGGGTGGCGCAGCTGTGCGAGGCGTGGGGCCTGACCTGGGGCTCGCACTCCAACAACCACTTCGACGTGTCGCTGGCGATGTTCACGCACGTCGCCGCCGCCGCGCCCGGCGCGATCACCGCGATCGACACGCACTGGATCTGGCAGGACGGCCAGCGCCTCACCAGGGACCCGCTGCGGATCGCGGGCGGGGAGATCGCCCTCCCCGACGCGCCCGGCCTCGGCGTCGACATCGACGAGGAGCGGCTGGAGGAGGCGCACCGGCTCTACGACGGGTACGGGCTCGGCGACCGCGACGACGAGGCGGCGATGCGGTACCTGATCCCCGGGTGGACGTTCGACCGCAAGCGCCCCTCACTCGTCCGGGACTGAACTACTGCGGGTAACATCGGGCCGACCCCCGGTTCCCCATACCCCAGGCGAGGACATGCAGCGGACGCCTCCGGCCGAGTACCGGCACGTCTACGAGTTCTACATCCGGTTCGGCGACATCGACTCCCAGGGCCACGTGAACAACGTCAAGTTCCTGGGCTACCTGGAGGACGCGCGGCTGGAGATGTTCCACGGCGACCCGGTGCGCAAGGGCGAGCAGCCCGTCCGCGGCATGGTGATCTCGCGGCACGAGATCGACTACCGGCTGCCGCTGATGCCGACCGTGTACCCGATCCGGGTGGAGACCTGGGTGACCGAGGCCCGCGCCGCCTCGGTCAAGCTCGCCTACGAGGTGCGGGACGACGAGAACGTGTACGCGGAGGCGACCTCGACGCTCGTCGCGTTCGACGTCGAGTCGAACCGGCTGCGCCGCTGGACGCCGGAGGAGCGCGAGTTCATCGGACGCTACGTGGTGCCCCGCGCATGACCACGCTGGCCGGGCCGTCGCCCGTGCTGGACGGGCGGCCGCCCGGTGTGCGGCTCCGCGTCGTCCAGATGGCGGACGCGGAGGAGCTCGCCGCGCTGGTCCGGGAGAACCGCGAGTACCTGCGCCCCTGGGAACCGGAGCGGGACGAGTCGTACTTCACGGTCGACGGCCAGCGCGACAACCTGCACGACCTCATCGAGGCGTACGCCGCCGGTGAGATGTGGCCGGGGGCCGTCATGGTCGACGGTGAGCTCGCCGGGCGGATCACGCTCAACAACGTCCTGCGCGGCCCTCTGCAGAGCTGCTTCGTCGGCTACTGGGTGGCGCGCGCGCACGCCGGCCGCGGTGTCGCCACAGAGGCGCTCAGGCAGGCGCTCGACGTGGCGTTCGGCGCCATGCGCCTGCACCGCGTCGAGGCGTTCACACGGCTCGACAACCACGCGTCCCAGCGCGTCCTGCTGAACAACGGATTCACCGCCGTCGGGACGGCCCGCCGCCACATCCACCTGGACGGACGCTGGCATGACGAGCGCCTTTTCGAATGCCTGGCCCCATGGGACGACGGAGTGGCGCTGACCCCGCCCGCGTGAACGGCGTTTCGGCCCCGGCGGCCCGGTGACAACCGAGCTGTCACGGATAGGTAACAAGCGTTACAGCAATCCGTTTTCGGCCGTCTTCTCCCTCTAGTGTCGCGACGCGAATGTGGAGAACCCACGTGAAAGGGGCACAATGCGGCGCGTCTCACGAGGAGCGATGGCACTGCTGCTCGCCGCCGGAATGACCGGGGCGGGCGCAACGGCCGCGCAGGCGGCGATCATCACGCAGGCCGGTCCCGCCCGGGCCGGCGCGGCCCAGGCGGGCGACATTCTCGCCCAGCTCACGGCCATTCCCGGAATGCAGGTGACGGAGAAGACCTCGACGATTCCCGGCTACCGCTGGTTCTGGCTGGAGTACCGGCAGCCCGTCGACCACCGCAAGCCCTGGGGGCCGTGGTTCGAGCAGCGCATCATGCTGCAGCACAAGTCGGCGGACAAGCCCATGGTGCTCTACACCAGCGGCTACAACACGCCGGAGGTGATGTTCACCTCCGAGCCGACGGCCCTGGTCGACGGCAACCAGATCTCGGTGGAGTACCGCTACTTCACCCCGTCCCGTCCCGAGCCGACGGACTGGACGAAGGACACGATCTGGCAGGCCGCCACCGACGAGCACCGGCTCATCGGCGCGCTCAAGACCATCTACAAGGGCAAGTGGATCTCGACCGGTGCGAGCAAGGGCGGCATGACGGCCGTCTACCACAAGCGCTTCTACCCGAACGACGTCGACGGCAGCGTCGTGTACGTCGCGCCCAACGACGTCAACAACAACGACGACCGCGCCTATGACAAGTTCTTCACGACCGTCGGCGACGACCCCCAGTGCCGGGCCCACGTCAAGGCGCTCGCGCGCGAGTTCCTGAAGCGCCGTCCCGCGATGCTCAAGCGCTTCAAGGCCGCCGCCGACGAGCAGGGCCTGACCTTCACCATCCTGCGCACGCAGGACCGCGCGTTCGAGAATTCGGTAATGGACTACGAGTGGGCGTTCTGGCAGTACAGCCTGCAGTCCGACTGCGCGTCCCTGCCGTCGGTGGACGCCTCCGACGACGAGATCTACCAGACGCTCGACACCATCTCCGGGCTGTCGTTCTACAGCGACCAGGGGCTCGCGCCGTACATCCCGTACTACTACCAGGCGGGCACGCAGCTCGGCTGGCCGTCGCCCAAGTTCAAGAACCTGCGGCCGCTGCTGCGTTACGAGAGCAGCTACCAGCCGCGCACCTACGTCCCGCGTGACATCCGGATGCGGTTCGACCACGGCCGCGCCATGCGCGACATCGACCGCTGGGTGCGCCACAACTCGAACCACATGCTGTTCCTGTACGGCGCCAACGACCCGTGGGGCGCCGAGCCGTTCACGCTCGGCCGCGGGGCCCGCGACTCGGCCGTCTACGTCGCGCCGGACATGAACCACAGTGCCCGCCTCATCGCCAGGCTGCCCGCCGACGAGCAGGCCAAGGCGGTCGCGGACGTCAAGCGCTGGGCGGGCGCCGAGACCGGCGTCCAGACCTTCAAGTCGGCGCCGCGCGCCGACGACCCGCTCCAGCTCCAGCGCCCGCCGCTGTAGCAGGACGTCACCCGGCGAAGGCTCGCGGTGCGCCGGCTGTGCGCTGACCCCTGGCACGGCCCGGCGCACCGCGTCGCCATCTTGGACTCGGCTAGCGGCTGGACGTGAGCCAGGCGGCGGTGTCGCCGGGGAGCAGGTCGCCGTAGAGCGGGGCGCTGGTCAGCAGCGGGGTGCCCGGCGGGAGGCGCACCGGGTTCTCGCCGCAGTTCAGCGCGCAGGTGAGCGGGCCGCGCCGGAAGAACAGCGCCGTGCCGGGGGAGTCGAGCCACTCCACGTCCTCCGGCAGGACGCCGGCCAGCCGGCGGCGCTGCGCCAGCGCGTCGCGGTACCAGGTCAGCATGGAGGACGGGTCGGACGCCTGCGCCTCCGCCGTCAGGGACGCCCAGTCCGGCGGCATCGGCAGCCACGGCCGGACGCCGCCGGGGGAGAACCCGTACGGTTCGGCGTCGCCCGACCAGGGCAGCGGGACGCGGCAGCCGTCCCGCCCGGCGAGCTCCCCGTTGGTGCGCTCGTAAATGGGGTCCTGGCGAGCGCCGTCCGGGAGATCTGTCACCTCGGGCAGGCCGAGTTCCTCCCCCTGGTAGAGGTACGCCGAGCCGGGGAGCGCCAACAGCAGCAGGAGTGCCGCCCTCGCTCTGGCGCGTCCGATCCCAGGGAGGCCCCCTGCCCGCTCGTAACGCGTCACGTGGCGGATGGAGTCGTGACTGGACAGCACCCATGTTGGCGCGGCACCCGTAGGCGCCACGGCCTTCAACGCGGCGACGATCACGTCATGGAAGGCCGTCGCCGACCACGAAGCCAGTTGCAGGTCGAACTGGAAGACCTGGTGCAGTTCGTCTGGACGCAGATAGAGCGCGAGGTCTTCGGGACCGTTCGTCCACACCTCGCCGATGGCCATGCGGTCGCCGTCGTACTCGTCCAGGATCTGCCGCCACCTGCGGTACACCCCGTGCACTTCCGGACGGCTGTAGATGGGGCCGTTCGGGGCGCGGCGGTCGTTCGAGCCGAGGTCGCGGAACGACGCGTCCTTGAACAGGCCGGCGGCGACGTCGATGCGGAAGCCGTCCACGCCGCGGTCGAGCCAGAACCGCAGGACGTCCTCGAACTCCTGCGCGACCTCCGGGTTGCGCCAGTTGAAGTCCGGCTGCTCGCGCGCGTACAGGTGCAGGTACCACTCGCCGTCGTCCACGCGCGTCCACGCCGGCCCGCCGAACGCGGACGGCCAGTCGTTCGGCGGGTCCTCCTCGCCGGGACGCTCGCCCGGCCGCCCGGGACGGAAGATGTAGCGCGAACGCTCCGCCGACCCCGGCGGCGACGCCAGTGCCTCCCGGAACCAGCGATGCCGGTCGGAGGAATGGTTCGGGACGATGTCGATGATCAGCCGCAGCCCGTGCGCGTGGACGTCCGCGACGAGGGCGTCGAAGTCGTCCAGCGTGCCGAACCGCGGGTCGACGTCGCGGTAGTCGGCCACGTCGTAGCCGCCGTCCGCCAGCGGGGACGTGTAGAAGGGGGTGAGCCACAGCGCGTCGACACCGAGGTCGCGCAGGTGGCCGAGCCGGGACCGGATCCCCTGGAGGTCGCCCTCGCCGTTCCCGTCGGAGTCGGTGAAGCTGCGGACGTAGACCTCGTACACGACGGCGTTGCGCCACCACGGGATTCGCGTCATACACGCCGATCTACCCGTTTACGCCGCGACGGTCACGCGTCCGGCGCCATGTGGCCCGCGTCACCCGTCCCGCGTCAGGAGGGGGCGTTCACCAGGCTCCGCGCCGCCATCGTGAAGTAGTCCCAGAGCTGCTTCTCCAGCGGCTCGGGCAACTCCAGCTCCTCGACCGCGTCCCGCATGTGCTTCAGCCACCGGTCGCGCTGGGCCTCGTCGATCACGAACGGCACGTGCCGCATCCGCAGCCGCGGATGCCCGCGCCGCTGGCCGTAGGTGTTCGGGCCGCCCCAGTACTGGATCAGGAACAGCCGCAGCCGCTCCTCCGCGGGACCGAGGTCCTCCTCGGGGTACATGGGGCGCAGATCGGGGTCTTCCGCGACGCCCTGGTAGAAGCGGTGCACCAGCCGATGGAAGGTCTCCTCGCCGCCGACCGCCTCGTAGAAAGTCACCTGTTCAGCCATAGCGCTCCCCACCATATGTGAGATGCGTCCCGATCCTCACCTTGATCGCTCACGCTGGCGGGGTGGCCACCGTGACGCCCGCCTCGTCGAACGAGCGCTTGACGCGTTCGCGCAGCTCGCGGGCGATGTCGCCCTGCTTTCCGGGCGCGGTCTTCAGCACCACCCGGATCACGATCGCGTCGCCGGCGAGGGCCTGCACGCCCCACACCGACGGCTGCTCCAGGACAAGCTCCTTCCACGCCGCGTCGCCGGCCATCTCGTCGGCGGTGGCCTGCAGGATCTCCTTGACCTTCTCGGTGTCCTCGTGGATGTCGACGGGGATGTCGAGGACGGCCCGGCCCCAGTTCTGCGACTCGTTCCCGACCTTCTTGATCTCGCCGTTCGGGACGTACCAGACGACGCCGTTGACGTCCCGCATCCGGGTGACCCGCAGCGTGACGGCCTCGACCGTCCCCTTCGCGCTGCCCACGTCGATGAAGTCGCCGACGCCGTACTGGTCCTCCAGCAGCATGAACAGCCCGGCGAGCAGGTCCTTGACGATGTTCTGCGCGCCGAACCCGACCGCGACGCCGATGACGCTCGCGCTGGCCAGGATGGGCGCGAGGTTCAGGCCGAGCGAGCCGAGGATGCTGAACAGCGCCGTCCCCATGATCAGGACGGACGCGATCGAGCGCAGCACCGAGCCGAGGGTCTGCGCCCGCTGGGCCCGCCGCTTGTTCAGCAGGACGGGGCTGCCCTCGAAGACCGCCCGGGAGCGCTCGCGGGCCCGCTCCGACATCGTCCCCTCGGCCATCCGCAGCGTGACCTTGGTGATCATGCGGTGCGCGATGTTCTTCACCACCAGCGCGATCACGAAGGTGATGATGATCAGCAGCAGCGTGGTGAGGGGCCTGTCGAGCCACGTCGCGAAGAACCTGGTGAATCCGGTGTCGTGCGAGACGTTCCAGACCAGCCGGCACGCGGTGGTCGGCCGCGGCTCGCCGCAGGCCGACTCCGGCGAGCCCTTGTCGGCCCAGGGCAGCACGGCGGGCCCGGCGAGCGCCGGAGCGGACGTGGTGAGCGACGCGGCGAGCGCGGACCCCGCGAGTGACATGGTGCAGACCCTCCCCGGCCATTGTGGTGCCTCGCCACCTCGACCGTGGACCCGCGGCGCCGTACGAGCCCGATCGTAGGGGACGGTGACGAACGGTTCGTACGGTGCCGGGTGAGATGGCGCGACGTGGCCGGGGAGGGGCTGTCCGGCGAGCGTGTCCCGCGGGCCCGCGGCTGCCGCGCCTTTCCGGCCGCGGTCCGCGGGACACGCCCGGTCCTGGGGGGAGCCGGGTGTCGATCATGGGTGCCGGTCATGGGTGCCGGTCATGGGTGCCGGTCATGGGTGCCGGTCATGGGGTTGCCGGTCATGGGGTGCGGGTCGTTCGGGGAGTGCGCCCTCGGGCGGGCTCTGCCTCAGCGGCGGCCGCCCGCCCCGCTGGGGAGCGGCTGGAGCACGCGCGCCAGCTTCATGGCGGCGCCCCCCACGTCGTCCACGCGGTGCATGCGCTCCCCCCACGACCACCAGAAGTAGTGGTCCTTCGTCTCGGGAGCCGGCGCGCAGGTGACGTCCTCCGCCAGGCTCGCGGCCTCCGGGTTCACGACCCGCAGGAAGGCGGGCCCCGAACGGGTCCGGACGACGCGGGCGACCAGCCCCTGCGTGTCGAGTTCGTGCTCCAGCTCTTCCAGGTAGCCGACGCGTCTGTCGCTGACCACCGTGACACCCCCTCCATGGCGAGCACCGGGCGCTGACCGGACCGGCCGGATGATCGACTCTGTGAATCCGTTCGGTCACTCGCGGCGAGAATTGCAACTCTCACACTGGCGGGTCAAGAGACCGGCCGTCCCGCGAAGTACCGGATTACCCCACCTCAGGGGAAGGCTCTCCTCCCTCGGAGGAAGAATCTCTACCCACGGAGGACGGCACGCCTCCGACCCCCGCCCTCTTCTGCGAAACCGCTTGGCGACCCCCGTGACGGGGGTTACGCTGCGTGCGCGAGAGATTATCTGTCGTGGCCATCTAGCGACCGGTCGCCGTGGCAGGGACGATCGCCCTCCCCCTGGGAACGGCGTCCCCGCCCGACGGTGAGGAGGCCGGAGTCGATGTCGGATCCCCCCCGGAAAGAAACGGACGTGGCTCGCCGGATCCGCGCGCATGCCCTGGCCCGGGGGCAAGGTCCGGTCCAGATCGCGCAGGAGATCCACGAGCAGTGCGGCCCGCTGTTCGGCACCAGCCGGATCAAGGCGCACCGGCTCGCGCACGGCGTCGCGCTGTCCGACATCGTGGCGCAGGTCAAGGCCCTCTACGAGGTGGACGGCAAGCCGCCGCCCCGGCTCGGGGAGACGCTGCTGTCGGCCTACGAGAGCGGCTACAAGCGCCCCGGCCCCGAGTACCTGCACTACATCTGCGCCGTGTACCGGGTCGAGCCCGACGCGCTCGACTACCAGAGTCCCTGCATCTGCGGCCGCGGCCACGCGGCTCGCACGGGCGCCCCCGGCGTCCCCCAGCCGCGCGCCCCCGAGCGGCGCCCGGCGCCACCGGCCGCCGACGCGCTCGTCGGCGCCATCGTCCCCAGGGGCGAGGAACGTCCCTGGATCACCGTGAACGACTTACGGGGCCCCGACCGCGCCGAAGGCCCCCTGACCATTGATGTGGGAGAGGAGGACATCGTGCTTCGTAGGACCCTTCTGCAACTTCTGGCCGGAGCGGGCGTGGCGCTCGACGGTCAGTTCCTTGGGGCCGTCGACAACCTGCGCCGCAAGATGGACGACACCCTGGTCGGCGCGACCGTCTCGCCGACCATGCTGGACCAGTGGGAGGAGACGACCTACGGCTACGGCCGGCAGTACCAGGCGACGCCGTCCCTGCGCATGCTCTGCGACGTCCTGCTGGACTTCAGCGAGGTGCGCCGCATGTGCGACAAGCGGCAGCCGGTCGAACTCCAGGAGCGGCTGTGCCGGATCGCGGCGCAGCTGTCCGGGCTGTCCGGGCTGATCATGATCAACCTGGGCGACCACCGGCTCGCCCGGTCGTTCTTCCGGACCGCGCGCACCGCCGCCGACGAGACCGGCGACCGGCAGCTGCGCGCCTGGGTGACCGTCCGCGAATCCCTGGTGCCGATGTACTACGGCGACCCCCGGGAGGCGCTGCACCTGGCCCGCAAGGCCCAGGACCTCGCCGGCCGGACGCCCGGCGTCGCCGCCGCGATGGCCCCGGCCGTCGAGGCCCGCGCGCTCGGCATGCTCGCGCTGCGCGGACGCGGCGACGCCGCCCCGAGCGCCCGCCGGGCGCTCGTCCGCGGGCGCTCGGTCTTCGACCAGCTCTCCAAGACCGACACCGGCGACCTGGTGTTCGGGTTCACCGACCGGCAGATGGCCTTCTACGAGGGCGACACCTTCACCAACCTCGGCGACCACAAGCACGGCGACGAGGTGCTCAGCCACGCCCTCACCCTCTACTCGCCCACCGACCGCGTCGACCTGACCCTGGTACGCCTCGACCGCGCGATGTGCAAGCTCCACGCCGGCCATCCCGACGCGGCGCTCACCGCGGGCCGGGAGGCCATCCTCGACCTGCCGGCCGACCACCGGTCCGACATCCTCGTGCACCGGGCCCGCCAGATCGGCGCGGCCGTGTCGGCCAAGCACGGCGACATACCCGCGTTGAAGGACTTCTACGAGGCGCTCGCCGGGCCCTCGGTGAAGAGCCCGGCCTCCGTCCCCCCGGCCGAACAGGTCTGACCTCGCATGGGCAGCACCTTCTCGCAAGACCGCCTCGTCCGGATGCAGGACGAGCCCCCCGTATGGAGTTTCGGCGACCTCCGGATCCGCCGCTACCGCGCCGCCGACCACGGCACCGTCCTGGCCCTGCACCGCGCGGGCCTGGCCCAGGTCGGCCTGCGCCCCGGCGACGGCGTCTACTACGACCACGACTTCTTCCGCATGGAGGACATCTACCTCCGCAACGACGGCGAGTTCCTCGTCGGCGAACTCGGCGGCCGCATCGTCGCGATGGGCGGCCTGCGGCGGGCCGACCTCATCCCGGGCGGCCACGCCCGCGCGTTCGGCGGCTACGCCCCCGGTTCCCCCGCCCTGGACGCCGTGGAGATGGTCCGCCTGCGCGTCCTGCCCACCGTGCAGCGCCGCGGCTACGGCGCCGCGCTGGTCCGCGCCCTGGAGGAGCGCGCCACCGAATACGGCTACCGCCTCCTGCGCGCCGACACCACCGAACTCCAGGCCCCGGCCCTGGCGCTCTACCGCGTGTTCGGCTGGCGGGAGACGCGTCGCGAGACCATCGGCGGCATCGTCAACATCTACCTCGAGAAACCCCTGCGCTGACCCACCGCACGAGCCCGTACGGATACGACACAACCCCCTCCTGGAGGCTTCCCAACCCCAGGAGGGGGTCGCTTGGTCGCACGGGTGTTCCGTGCGTGTTCTTGTGGGAGCGTAGCGCGATCCCCGGGTGCGTCCTAGTAGCGGGGTTCGGGAAGCCTTCAGGGGCGCCGGCCTCCGACCACCTGCATCAGGGGGTAGCGGTGCCGCCGGACGCCGGTGAAACCGCGCGCGGTGAGCGCTCGGACGACCTCGCCGTCGCCGAAGACGGTGAAGCCGGTGGCGCGGCGGAGCAGCTCGCCGCCGATGCGGGCGCCGGGCAGCGGGGACGGCCGGCGCGACGTGAGGATGATGAGCCGGCCGCCGGGCTTGAGGACGCGGGTCATGCCGTCCACGGCCTTCCACGGGTCGTCGAACAGGTAGAGGGCGCCGAAGCAGCAGACGGCGTCGAACACGCCGTCGCGGAAGGGGAGGCCGACGGCGTCGCCGCGGACGTAGCCGATGTTCCCCCGCGGGTCGCGGACGGCCTGGGCGAGCATGGTCTCGGAGGCGTCGAGGCCGACGACGAGACCGCTCGGGGCGACGCCCTCGGCGAGGGCGCGGGTGACGTTGCCGGGGCCGCAGGCGACGTCCAGCACGGTCGCGGGGCGGTCGGGGGTGAGGCCGAGCCAGTCGCGGGCCATCGCGTGCTCGGCGGCGGTGCCGGGGCCGAACGGCCAGCCCTTGGCGACGTTGAAGCCGATGGGGCGCCAGACCTTCTCATAGATCCGCGGCAGGAACGTCGACTCCATCGCCGACTGGGCGAGGGACGGCTTCGCCGGGGGCCCGAGCAGGTCGAGGTAGCCCGCGGACAGGTCCGGTGCCTCGGGCGGCTCGCGGAGCAGGTCGAGGACCCGGTCGGCGGTGGTCTGCGGCGTCACCGTGCTCATCACGCTATTAGACCACGAGTCAATTCGTCCGAGCCCTCCGGGAAGGCCAGCCCGGTCTGCGCGGCCATGAACGTGAGGGTGTCGGTCATCAGGTCGGCCGAGCGGCTCACCGAGCGGGCGGCGTGGCCGACCTCGGCCTCGTTGCGCAGCAGGATCGGGGCGCCGGACGCGGTCGCGTGCTGGAGGGCGGCGCACAGCTTGCGCGCGTGCAGCGGATCCACCCGGGTGTCGCTGCCGAACGTCGTGAACAGGACGGCCGGGTACGCGGTCCCCACGTGGACGTTGTGGTACGGGGAGTAGCCGATGAGCCAGCCGAACTCCTCGGGGTCGTCGGCCGTCCCGTACTCGTCGTTCCAGGTCTGGCCGAGGCCGAACCGCTCGTAGCGCACCATGTCGAGCAGCGGCGCGGAGCAGACCACCGCCCGGTACAGGTCGGGGCGCTGGGTGAGGGCCGCGCCGACGAGCAGGCCGCCGTTGGATCCGCCCGAGATCGCGAGTTGCGCGGACGTGGTCAGGCCGTCCGCGATCAGCTTCTCGGCGGCGGCGTGGAAGTCGTCGAACACGTTCTGCTTGCGGTCCCGCATGCCCGCGCGGTGCCACTCCTCGCCCTCCTCGGACCCGCCGCGCAGGTTCGCGATCGCGTAGACGCCGCCCGCCTCGACCCACGCCAGGATGCTCGCCGAGTAGGACGGCGTGAGCGAGATGTTGAAGCCGCCGTAGCCGTACAGGATCGCCGGACGCGGACCGGTGAGGCCGGGACGGGACGCGACCAGCATCCGCACCCGCGTCCCGTCGCGCGAGGTGTAGACGACCTGGCGCGTCTCGATCTCGGGGACGGCGACCGTGCCCGGCGCCGACGCCCACAGCGTGGTCTCGCCCGTACGCGCGTCGTAGCGCATCACCGACGAGGGCGTGACGTTGTCGGTGTAGCCGAACCACGCCTCGTGCCCGCCCTCGGGACGCTCGATGATCCCGCCGATCGAGCCGAGGCCCGGCGTCGGCACGCTCCCGATCCGCTCGCCCGTCTCCAGGTCGTGGACGGTGATCTCGCTGATCGCGTGCCGCGTCCACCCGGCCAGCAGGACGGGGCGCTCCAGGCCGTCCAGGATCGCGAAGTCGGTGAGGACGGCCTCCGGGTCCTCCGGGAGGAGGTCCCGCCACCGCTCGTAGGACGGGTCGGACGGGTCGGCGACGCAGAGGCGGGACCGCGGCGCGTCCCGGTCGGTGAAGATGTAGGCGCGGCCGTCCCGGCCGACGTGCAGGCCGGTGCCGGCGTCCACGCCCTCCTGGACGACCCGCAGCGCGGGCGCCTCGAGGGACGACGCGGACAGGTCCGCGATCCACAGGTCGTTGCGCGGCGCCGTGCCCTGCGACGACGAGACCGTCAGCCAGCGCCCGTCCCGGCTGACCCCGACCCCGTAGTAGTTGGTCTTGTCCATCCCCGCGCCGAAGACGAGCACGTCGGCGGTGTCGGGTTCGGTGCCGACCCGGTGCAGGTAGACGCGCCGGTGGTACTGCTCCTCGCCCGCCGGGACCTCCCGCGCGGGCAGCCGCCGCACGTAGTAGTACGCCTCGCCGCCGGGCAGCCACGCCACCGACGAGTACCGCGCCCGGTCGATCGGCCCCTCGACCCGCTCGCCGGTCGCGACGTCCATGACGTACAGCAGCGACTCCTCGTCCCCGCCGGTCGAGACCTTGTAGGCGAGCAGGCGCCCCTCCTTGTCGGGCTGCCACCCGTCGAGCGTCGTCGTCCCGCCCGGGTCGAGGGCCATGGGGTCGACCAGGACGTGTTCGGAGCCGTCCGGGTCCACCGTGTAGAGGACGGGATGCTCCTGGTCGCCGGTGCGCCGGGTGAAGAACCGCCGCTCGCCCCGCCACACGGGGGAGCCGACGCTGCCCGCGCCGAGCAGTTCGCCGAGCCGCTCGCGCAGCCGCTCGCGACCCGGCAGCGCGTCCACGACCTTGTGGAAGAGCCGGTCCTGCGCGGCGAGCCACTCCTCGGTGTCGTCGGCCTCGGCGTCCTCCAGCCACCGGTACGGGTCCGCGACCCGGTGACCGTGGATGTCCTCGACGATGTCCTGGCGCTGCGCGGGCGGATACGGCGTCATGTATGCACTGTATTGGCCGTTCCGGGCCACCCGTCCCGCACACTCCGACTCGCCGCGAACCCGCCCCCGCGTTCGATCCGGCCTCCGAAGGGGGATTATTGGGGTAGCGGACGGACTCCATCAGACGCCACACTGATGGAGGTCGGTTCGCCCCTGGGGAGGTCCTCATGGCGAGTGCGCAGGAACCGGAGACAATAACCGGGCCTCGGTTCGAGGCGCGGACGACCGCGCCCGCCGAGGCCGACGCACAGCAGAACCCGGTGGAGGCCGTCTGATGCGGCAGGTCCTCCTCCTGAACGCGACGTACGAACCACTCACCACGCTCCCGCTGCGGCGGGCGGTCTGCCTCGTGCTCCGGGAGAAGGCCGAGATCGTCCACCACGACGCCTCGGGGGCGGTGCTGCACTCCGCGACGATGGCGGTGGAGGTGCCGTCCGTCATCCGGCTGCGGCGCTACGTCCGCATCCCGTTCCGCACCCGCGTCCCGCTGACCCGCGCCGCGCTGATGCGCCGCGACAACTTCCGCTGCGCCTACTGCGGCCGCCGCGCCGAGACGATCGACCACGTCCACCCGCGCAGCCGCGGCGGCAAGCACGTCTGGGAGAACTGCGTCGCCTCCTGCATGACCTGCAACCACCGCAAGGCCGACCGCCTCCTGTCCGAACTGGGCTGGACGCTCAGCATCACCCCCGACGTCCCCCGCGGCGCCCACTGGCGCCTCATCGGCCTCGTCCACGACGGCGACCCCCAATGGGCCCCGTACGTGGCCGAACCCGCTGCGTAACCCAGGAGGCGACCCCGCGCCGGCGGGCAGGCCCGCGCTCCGGTGGCTGGGGCTTATCCTGGTGGCGTGCCTCGTTATGACTACCGTTGCCGGGCGTGCGGGTCGACCTTCGAGGTCTCGCGTCCGATGATCAATGCGTCCGATCCGGCGCCGTGCCCCGAGGGGCACGACGACACGGTGAAGCTGCTGTCCACGGTCGCCGTCACCGGCACCTCGCGCGGGACCGCGCCCCCGCCGAAGCCCGCCGGCGGAGGCGGCTGCTGCGGCGGAGGCTGCTGCTCCTAGCCGTTCTGGGCCGCCCGCATCGCCCTGCCGGTGGCGGCGGCGTCGTAGTCCGGCGGGACGCCCTGCAGCAGCACGGCCGTGCCGTCGATGTGGTCCGTGCGCATGGGGAGGATCGCCTGGTAGGCGTCCGACTCGTACCAGCCGCGGGCCTTGTCCATGTCGGGGAACTCGATGAGGACGTAGCTCCCCTCCAGCGGGCCCTCGACGACATCGGGGTTGCTCCCGTGGACGAGGAAGCGGCCGCCGAACGGGTCCAAGGTGGCCTGGATGCGCTCGATGTAGACGAAGACGTCGTCGTGCAGCGGCGGCTGGGGGCGCAGGTGGGCGAGTGCGTAGGCGGGCATCGTGGACTCCCTTGGGTAGTGGCCGCCGGACTCTGTTCGTCCGACGACCACCACTCTGCCCAGGGAGAGGGAACCAAGGCGATTACCCGCCGGGTAATGCCGTTCGCTCAGCCGTTGAGGCGCTCCACCTGGGAGACGTCGCGGGCCGCGCCGGTGGAGGCGGACGTCGCCATCGCGGCGTACGCGCGGAGGGCGGCGCTGACCGGGCGGTGCCGGTCGCGGGGGCGGTAGCCGCCGAGGTCGGCGAGCAGCTTCTCGCGGCGGATCTCCAGCTCGTCGGCCGGGACGTCCAGTTCGAGGACGCGGTTCGGGATGTCGATCACGATGGGGTCGCCGTCCTCGACGAGGGCGATGATGCCGCCGCCCGCCGCCTCCGGGGAGGCGTGCCCGATGGACAGGCCCGAGGTGCCGCCGGAGAACCGGCCGTCGGTGATCAGCGCGCACGCCTTGCCGAGCCCGCGGCCCTTGAGGAAGCTCGTCGGGTACAGCATCTCCTGCATGCCGGGGCCGCCCTTCGGGCCCTCGTAGCGGATCACCACGACGTCACCGGCCTTGACCCTGCCGCTGAGGATGCCCTCGACGGCGTCGTCCTGCGACTCGAAGACGACGGCGGGGCCGGTGAAGGTCCACAGCTCCTCCTCGACGCCGGCGGTCTTCACGATCGCGCCGTCGGGGGCGATGTTGCCGCGCAGGACGGCGAGGCCGCCGTCGGCGGTGTAGGCGTGCTCGGCCGAGCGGATGCAGCCGTTCTCGCGGTCGAGGTCGAGGGTCTCCCAGCGGGCGCTCTGCGAGAACGCCGAGGTGCTGCGGACGCCGCCGGGCGCCGCGTGGAACAGCTCGACCGCCTCGGGCAGGACGTCGGGGGAGCGGACGTCCCACTTGGCGACGAACTCCTCCAGCGACGCGGAGTGGATCGAGTGGGCGGAGCTGTTCAGCAGCCCGGCCCGGTTCAGCTCGCCGAGCAGGGCGGGGATGCCGCCGGCGCGGTGGCAGTCCTCGACGTGGTACTTGCCGGTCGCGGGGGCCAGCTTGCAGATGCACGGGACGCGGCGGGACACCTGGTCGATGTCGGAGAGCCCGAAGTCGGCGCCGGCCTCGGTCGCGGCGGCGAGCAGGTGCAGGATCGTGTTGGTGGAGCCGCCCATGGCGACGTCCAGCACCATGGCGTTCTCGAACGCGTCGCGGGTGGCGATGTTCAGCGGCAGGACGGACTCGTCGTCGCCGTCGTAGTAGCGCTTGGCGACCTCGACGACGGTGCGGCCCGCGTCCTCGTAGAGGCGGCGGCGGGCGGTGTGGGTGGCGAGGACGGTGCCGTTGCCGGGCAGCGCCAGCCCGATCGCCTCGGTGAGGCAGTTCATCGAGTTGGCGGTGAACATGCCGGAGCAGGACCCGCAGGTCGGGCAGGCGCTCTCCTCCATCTCGAGGAGCTTGTCCTCGGCGATCGAGCCGTCCGCCGAGGCGATGATCGGGTCGATCAGGTCGAGCTTGTTGCCGCCCATGACGCCCTCGACCGGCTTGCCGGCCTCCATCGGGCCGCCGGAGACGAACACGGTCGGGATGTTCAGCCGCAGCGCGGCCAGCAGCATGCCCGGAGTGATCTTGTCGCAGTTGGAGACGCAGACGAGCGCGTCGGCGCAGTGCGCGTTGACCATGTACTCGATCGCGTCGGCGATGATCTCGCGGGACGGCAGCGAGTACAGCATGCCGTCGTGGCCCATCGCGATGCCGTCGTCGACGGCGATCGTGTTGAACTCGCGGGGCACGCCGCCGGCCTCGCGGACGGCGCCGGCGACGACCTTGCCGACCTCGTCCAGGTGGACGTGGCCGGGCACGAACTGGGTGAAGCTGTTGGCCACCGCGACGATCGGCTTGCCGAAGTCCTCGCGTTCGACGCCGCTGGCGCGCATGAGGGCGCGGGCGCCCGCCATGTTCCTGCCGTGCGTGACCGTGCGTGACCTGAGCGGTGGCATGGGGACCTCTCCAACCTGTGACGTGCCGAGCCGAGTTCTGGGAGCGTGCCCGCAGCGGCGGATCGCGGCGCTGCCGCCGGCTCAGCGGAGGTCGCGCGCGGGCCGGCCTGTGACGACTCCGATGCTACCAACCGCCGGGCGGGCATGAGAAAAGCCGGGACGCGGCCGTCCCGGTGGGGCGGTGGTCCCGGCGTATGCGGCGGTCCCGGCACGGCGGGATCCCGGCGGGGCTCGCCGTTGAGCCCTGGTGGGGCGGGCGGCCGGGGGAAGCAGGCCGCCCTCGGCCCTGTCGGTCCTGTGCCGTGCCGGCCTGTCGGTCGGACTCAGTCGGGGTACTTCGGCGGCAGGGCCTTCTCCGCCGCCTGGAAGATGCGCCGGACGTCGGCGTCGGTGAGGATCTTCGGGCGGCGCCGCAGGTAGGCGCGGGCCCGGTTGCCCGCGTAGACGTCGACGTCGCGCACCCGCATGACCTTCCACGGGATGGACGGCCCGTAGATCGCCACGGACGGCTGCACCGGCACCTCGAAACCGACCCGCTCGGCGAGGATGCTGCTGGCCATCTGGGCCTCCCACCGGGCCTCGTCCAGCCGGTCCTTCTTGTTGAAGGGCCCGTGGAAGAGCTTCATGTGGGACATGGTGCGCACCGGAAGGCGCTTGTCCCACTTCTCGGAGTCGATGGCGTAGACGCCGCTCGGCCCGATCACCAGGTGGTCGATCCGCCCGTCGCTGACACCGTCGTCGTCGCGCGGGACGGCCCGTGCGTGCAGCACGAGGTAGCCGCTGCGCTGGAGGGCCTTCAGCTGCCGCTCGGTGCGCCGCTCGGCGGCCGACGACTTCTGCCAGGCGGCGACGGACGAGCTCTTGCGCGAGCTGCGGACCACGTCGCCGACGACCGCGAGGATCGCGACGGCGATGCCGAGCCGCCAGCCGGACAGGACCGCGACGGCGACGCCGGCGACGGCGGCCGCGCCGGCCCGCCACGCCCAGCGGCGGAGCCGGGGATCGTCGAGCAGCACCGCGGCGGTGCGCTCGGTGGCGCGCTCCTCGGAGCCTCCCTCGGGGCTCTCCTTCACCGGAGCCTGGTGATGGTGCTCACGCGTCTCCTCCGTACGTGCCTCCTCCGCCTCGTGCCCGGCCGGGGGCTGGCCCCTGGCTCCCTGCGTGTTGCCCCGCTCCGTGATCGCCATGAGTGACGCTCCGTATTCCTCTCCCATCGGGGGCATGATCCTCCGTGCGCAGAGTAATCATCCGGCCGGTCGGCGACTAGTCATGGGGGGTTAATAGTTTTGTCGCCCTCCGGTCAGTGAGTAACTTACGCGACGGGCGGGTGAGGCGATACTCTCCGCCTTTCCTCGCCCTATCGTCCCTGCCCTCTTTGATGCCCGCGCACACGGCGTCTAGCGTTCCGGTTCGTGACACAAACACATGACCTCAGCGCCACCCGGATGGCGGCGGCCGTCCGCGCCCGGGACCTCTCCCCGGTCGAGCTCACCGACCACTACCTGGACCGCATCGAACGGCTGAACGCCCAGGTGGGCGCCTATGTGACGGTCACCGCAGAGCGGGCCCGCGAGGAGGCGCGGCGGGCCGAGAAGGCGGTGCTGGACGCGGCGGACCCGGCGGAGCTGCCGCCGCTGCACGGCGTCCCGGTCCCGATCAAGGACCTGAACATGGTCGAGGGGGTCCGGATCACCTTCGGCTCGGCCGCCTACGCCGAACTGACCGGATTCGCCGACGACCATGTGGTGACAAAGCTGGCGCAAGCGGGGTCTGTGCTGCTGGGCAAGACGACGACGCCCGAGTTCGGGCTGCCCTGCTACACCGAGAGTGACGTCGCGCCCGCGGCCCGGACGCCGTGGGATCTCTCCAGGTCGGCGGGCGGTTCCAGCGGCGGCGCCGCGGCGGCGGTCGCGTCCGGGCTGGCGCCGGTCGCGCAGGGCAGCGACGGCGGCGGCTCGATCCGCATCCCGAGCAGCGCGTGCGGGCTGTTCGGGATCAAGCCGACCCGCGGCCGGGTCTCGTCCGGCCCGATCATCCCCGACCTGTTCGGGCTGGCGACCAACGGGCCGATCGCCCGGACCGTCCGCGACGCGGCGCTGCTGCTGGACGTGATGGCCGGCCACATGCCCGGCGACCTGTACCGGGCGCCGGCGGTGGACGGCACGTTCCTCGCCCACGCCGACCGGGCGCCGGGCCGGCTGCGCATCGCGCGGAGCATGCAGCCGCCCGTGCCGGGCGTGGAGGTCCACCCGGACTGCGTCGCCGCGTACGAGGCCGCGTCGGCGCTGCTGGAGGAGCTGGGCCACGAGGTGGTCGACCTGCCGGAGGTGCTCGGCGCCGACCTGCTGCCGCACTTCGCGACGCTGTGGGGCGTGATGGCGACGATGACGCCCGTCCCGGAGGAGAGCGAGCACCTGCTGCAGCCGCTGAGCCGCTGGCTCCGCGGGCTCGGGAACGCCACCACCGCGCCGCAGGTGATGCAGGCGCACGCCGCGCTGCAGGGCGCGCTGCGGGCCGCGTTCCCCGTCACGGACCAGTTCGACGCGATCCTGCACCCGACGCTCGCCTCGCCGCCCGTGCCCATCGGCCACTTCCACGACCAGGAGCCGGAGGAGAACTTCCGGCGGCAGACGCACTTCACCCCGTTCACCGCCGTCTACAACGTGTCGGGGCAGCCGGCGGTGAACGTCCCGCTGCACTGGAACGACGATGGCCTGCCGATCGGGGTCATGCTGGCCGGGCGGCTCGGTGGCGAGGGCACGCTCATCTCGCTGTCCGCGCAGCTGGAGGAGGCCCGCCCGTGGAGCGGCCGCAAGCCGGAGATCTGGACGGCGTGAGCCCGCCCGCGCCGGGCATGCTCCAGGCGTGGGCGACGACGAACTGATCAGGCTGGCCGGGCGGCACGGGATCGCGACCCGCTACACCGACTGGCGCGGCCGGGAGGCGGCGGTCACGCCGGACACGCTCGCCGCCGTCCTGGCGGCGCTCGGGGTCGACGCGTCGACGCCGAGCGCCGTCAGGACGGAGCTGGAGCGGGCCGACGGCCCCCGGCGCGGGCTGCCGCCGGTCGTGGTCGTCCGCCGCGGCGACGGCCTGCCCGGTTACCCGGACGCGAGCATCGAGCTGGCGACCGGCGGGACCGCCCCCGCGACCGGGGCGACCGGGGACCTTCCGCTTGGCTGGCACCGGCTGCGCGCGGGCGCCGAGAGCGCGCCGCTGCTGGTCGCCCCGCGCAGGCTGGCGGTGCCCGACCGGCTGCGGGGGTTCACCGTGCAGCTGTACTCGGTGCGGTCCCGGGCGTCCTGGGGGATCGGCGACCTGCGCGACCTGGCCGATCTCGCGTCCTGGAGCGCCCGCGCGCTGGGAGCCGGGTTCACGCTGATCAACCCGCTGCACGCCGCCGAGCCCGTCCCGCCGGTCGGCCCGTCCCCGTACTCGCCGATGAGCCGCCGCTTCGCCGCCCCGATCTACCTGCGCGTCGAGGACCTCCCCGAGTACGCGGCGCTGCCGCCCGAGGACCGCGACCGGCTGTCCGCGCTCGCCGAGCCGCTGCGCATCCCCGGCGGCACCATCGACCGGGACGCGGTCTGGACGGCCAAGCTCCAGGCGCTCGAACCCCTGCACCGGCTCCCGCGCGGCACCGAGGCGCAGCGCGACTACGACGCGTTCCGCGCCCGCGAGGGGACGGCCCTGACCGCGTTCGCGACCTGGTGCGCGCTCACCGAGAAGCACGGCCCGGACTGGCGCCGCTGGCCCGCCGGACTCCACGACGCCGGAGGCGCCGCGGTCGCCGCCGAGGCGGCCCGGCTCGCCGGCCGGGTCGACTTCCACACCTGGCTCCAGTGGCGCCTGGACGGCCAGCTGACGGCCGCGCAGCGGGCGGCCCGGGACGCGGGGATGCCGGTCGGGATCGTCCACGACCTCGCGGTCGGGGTCGCGCACGGCAGCGCCGACTCCTGGATCTACCGGGACCTGTTCGCGCCCGGCATGAGCGTCGGGGCGCCGCCGGACGAGTTCAACCAGCGCGGCCAGGACTGGGGCCAGCCGCCCTGGCACCCGCACCGCCTCGCCGGCGCCGCCTACCTCCCGTTCCGGGAGATGCTCGCGACCGCGTTCCGGCACGGCGGCGGGCTGCGCCTCGACCACGCCATGCAGGTGTCGCGGCTGTGGTGGGTGCCCGAGGGCGGTTCGCCGGCCGACGGCGCCTACGTCCGCTACGACCGGGACGCGCTCCTCGGCTGCCTCGCCTGGGAGGCCGAGCGCGCCGGCGCCGTCGTGGTCGGCGAGGACCTCGGCACCGTCGAGCCCGAGCTCCGGGACGGCCTGTCCGACCGCGGCATCCTCGGCACGTCCCTGCTCTGGTTCGAACGCGACGCCGAGGGACGTCCGAAACCGCCGGGCGAGTGGCGGGAACTCTCCCTGGCCACGGTCGGCACGCACGACATGCCGCCCATCGTCGGCTTCGTCCACGGCGACCACATCGCGCTCCGCGACCGGCTGGGCCTGCTCACCCGCCCCCGCGAGGACGAGGAGGCCGACCACCGCCGCCGGCTCGGCGACTGGCTGGCGCTCCTCCACGAGGAGGCCCTGCTGCCCGCCTCGCCCGCCGAGGTCATGCGGGCCCTGGCCGAAGGGTCCACCGCCTACGACGACCAGATCGTCGCCGCCCTGCACGCGTTCCTCGACCGGACTCCGGCCCGCCTGTCGGGCATCTCCCTGGCCGACGCCGTCGGCGAGCGGCGCACCCAGAACCAGCCGGGCACCGTCGACGAGTACCCCAACTGGCGCGTCCCCCTCGCCGACTCCGCGGGGACGCCCGTCCTCCTGGAGGACCTCCCGGACGCGATCAGGTCAGCGTGGCGGTGATCCGCTTCGTCACGTCGTGGAGCAGCGAGTCCGGACGCAGGTGCGCGCCGGCGATCGCCGAGAAGAGCGCGGGCAGGCCGGGCAGCGGGTAGGAGTCGCCGGCGTCCGCCAGAACCTTGCGGCCGAGCGGGTGGCGGGAGAGCGACTTGCGGGCGCGCGTCCACGCCGTCTGCACCTCCTCCGGGGACGGGACGCCGAACCCGTGCCCGACCGGCGCCGCGTGGCGCAGCTTGACCAGGGCGCCGTCGGTGAAGTCGGCGGCGAGCCGGCACCGCTCGGTGAGGTCGGCGCGGACCGCGTCGTCCAGCCGGGTCACGACCGTGCAGGGCGTGCGGCAGCGTGCCGCGCAGTCGCCCAGGGCGGACGCGACCTGGCTGTGCTGCCGGTCGAGGTAGGCGCGCCAGCCGGGGCCCGGCTCCCTGGAGACGCGGAGCGTCCGCTCGCAGGCGGACCTTTCCGGACGCGTGTGGTCGCACATGCGCGCCGAGCCCGGCTCGACGGGCACGCCGAACCGGCTGCCCGGGCCGCTCACCGACGCGCCGATCAGCGCCGGGTCGCCGGCGTGGCCGAGGACGGGCTCCCAGGCGAGCATCGGCAGGTACTCGCTCGCGATGTGGACCGCGGCGACCAGCGCGGCCATGTCGCGCCGGTACCAGCGGACCGCGATGACCTCCAGCAGCAGCGCGTACGCGGGCCGCAGGCTCGCGAGGGCGCCGCGCGGGCGCTCGCGCGCCGTCTGCGGCATGCGGCTGGCGCGGGCCCGGTCGAGCAGGTCGCGCGGGACCTCGCCGGCGGCCTCCGGCATGCCGAAGTCCTCGGCGTCCAGGTCGAGGACGCGCTGCCCGAACGCGCACAGCGCCGCGACCGCCGCCGAGCGGCCGTCGGCGGCGAGCGTGCCCTGCGTGATCAGCGCCTCCAAGTCGCCGAACGCGTACCGGCGCGCGAGCGCCGTCAGCACGTCGTGCGCCGTCTCCATACCGTCCTCCAGCCTCCACC
>NZ_SMJW01000093.1 GCF_004348335.1 Actinomadura bangladeshensis
GTGACGCCGACCAACCCGGTGCCGCAGCAGAACGGCGGCGGCCGGCCGTATCCGAGCGGGGGGACGAGCGGGTCCGGCGGGCAGGGCGGCGGGCCGCAGATCCCGCAGCCGGGCGGCGGCGCGTCCCTCGACCAGTGCCCGGACGGGACGGCCTTCTACCGCGCCACGGCCACCGGCGTGGACGTCCTCGTCACCGTCTCGGCGAGCGGCCTGATCCGGGCCGAGCTCATCCCGCGGAGCGGTTCCCCGAAGTCGCAGCAGGCCAGCGCGAACGCGGGCCGGCCGCACACCTTCCACTTCACCGGCGTCGCGCCGGGCCAGGTGGAGCGCGTCAAGATCACCACGGTGTCGGTCGGCGGCGGCATGCAGAGCTGCTACGCGCGCGCCGTCTGAGCCCCGCCGGCGCGCGGCCGGGGCGGCGCGGCCGGCATCCGGACGTCCGCGACGGACACGTTGACCGCGGCGACCCGCGTGCCGAGCATCATCCCGATCACCCGCGCCACGTTCGCCTGCACGGCCTGCGCCACGTCCTTGATCACGCAGCCGTACTCGACCGCGATGGCGAGGTCGACCGTGGCCCCGTCGTCGTCCGAGGCCACCCGCGTCCCCGCCGGGGCCGGCCCGGAGACTCCGGCCACCTCCAGCGCGGCCAGCGCGGCGATCTTCTCCAGGACCGCGTCGTCGACGGTGATGCGGCCCTCCACCGCCACGGTGACGTCGCCGGGGGAGCCGTGCATCGTCATCGGCACCGCGGTCGCCTGGGACGCCCCGCCCGCCGGCGGCGTTCCCGCCGGCGGGGCGGGCGGCGCGGGGAGGGGGGTGCCGCGCGGCGGTGTCGATCCCGGACGTCCCCGCATCCCGGGGAAGTAGGGCGCGGAACCGGGATCCGGTCTCGGCTCGACGCCTTCGGTCTGCCGCCTGTCGGGCCCGGTCATGATCGCTCCCAAGGTTCGGTTCGGATGACCATGGTGTCGGAGTCCCCCCGGAAAAGTCACGCGGGCCCGGGTCTCCGGACACGGCCGCGGCGGCGGCCGGGAGGGCATCCCGGCTACTGCCCCGGGCGCCTGCCTCTCTATGCTGCTGGTCAGGCCGTGAACAAAAGGAGACCACCGTCTTGACCGCAGAGCCGGAGGAGTCCGTGGCGCAGCAGGGGCGCGGCGACGCGCCCGGGGCGGGCGCCGAGAGCGAGGGCACGCCCCGCTTCGAGGAGGAGGGAGGCGGCGCGGGCACGCCCGACAACTTCCAGCGGCTCTGGACACCGCACCGGATGGCCTACATCAAGGGTGAGGGGCGTCCGACGGGCGCCGGGTCGGGCGACGGCTGCCCGTTCTGCGACATCCCGAAGATGGCAGACGAGGACGGCCTCGTCGTGGCCCGCGGCGAGTCGGTGTTCACGGTGCTGAACCTCTACCCCTACAACTCGGGGCATCTGATGGTCGTCCCCTACCGGCACGTCGCCGACTACACCGAGCTGGAGGAGCCGGAGTACGTCGAACTGGCGGTGTTCACCCGCCGCGCCCTCACCGCGCTGCGCAAGGCCAGCGGGGCGCAGGGCTTCAACGTCGGTATGAACCTCGGCCTCGTCGCGGGCGCCGGCATCGCGGCGCACCTGCACCAGCACGTCGTCCCGCGCTGGGGCGGCGACACCAACTTCATGCCGGTCGTCGGGCGCACCCGGGTCCTGCCCCAGCTGCTGCGCGACACCCGGCAGATGCTCGCCGACGCCTGGCCGGTCTCATGAGCGCGCCCGGAAGGCCGGTCCTGGTCTACGACGGCGACTGCGGGTTCTGCACGTCGTCGGTGCGGTTCCTGGAGCGGCACGTGCCCGTCCGCGCGACGGTCATCGCGTTCCAGTTCGCCGACCTGGACGCGCTCGGCACCACCGCGGAGCGGGCGCGGCGCGAGGTGCTGTGGGTCGACCGCGCCGGCCGGGTCAGCGGCGGCGCCGAGGCCATCGGGCGGATGCTGACGGCCGCCGGCGGCATCTGGCGGGTGCCCGGCGTCGTCATGCGGGTCCCGCCGGTGAGCTGGGTCGCGCACGCCGTGTACCGGCTCGTCGCGAACAACCGGCAGCGGATGCCGGGCGGGACGGCGGCGTGCATGCTGCCTCCCGACCGGCGCCCCGGCGCGCAGGCCTGATCGGCGGCTCAGGCGGCGGGCGGCGCCGCCGGAGCCGGCCGGGCCGCCGCCGTCCCGCCGCGCAGCCGCTCGGGCAGCAGCGGGGTCAGCCGCTCCAGCGGCAGGAACGCCGCGAGCCAGATGGCGTGCGGCAGGAAGTGGATCGTCATCAGCGCGTAGGTGACGGCGTGGAAGCCGGCGAAGAACAGCACCAGCGCGTACAGCGGCCGGCCGCGCAGGAACAGCATCACCGGGGACAGCGCCTCCGCGAAGAACATGATCCACTGGCTGGCCTTCAGCATCACCGGGTAGCCGATGAGGCTGCGGCCGAGCGGCGTCCCGCGCCGGCTCAGCGCCCACTGGACGGTCGAGCCGTTCGGCCACGCCGGGAACCCGCCGATCCGCACCTTCGCCCACGCCGACAGGAAGTACGCCGCGACCACGCCGAGCTGGATGCAGCGCACCGACCACGCCGACGCCTCGCAGCGCCGCGTGTCGCCGACGCCGGCGCGCCCGACGCTCGGCAGCACGAACAGCGCCGCGATGAGGGCGAGGTGGTCGTGGTCGACCTTGCCGTACGACATGCTGATCGTGACCCACCACAGGTATCCGCACGCGGCGAGGTAGCCGCTCGCGCGGGGCAGCACCCGGCCGGTCATGGCGACGAGCCCGGCCGCGACCGTCACCGTCAGCAGCGCGTACATCGCCCACGGCGTGGGCGCGGGCAGGTGCAGGAGCCGGCCGAGCAGCACCGGCTGGTACAGGTCGGCGGGCAGCCGCGCGTGCGCCAGCGTGCTCCCGGTCAGCAGCAGCATGTCGAACGGCAGGAACACGTAGCCGATGATCCGCAGCCAGGCGATCCGGGCGCGCGGCACGGGCCCGAACCACCAGCGGCCCCACGCGGTGCCGGCCGGCTCGGGCGCGTCCCCGGCGGGCCGGACCGGACGGGGCGCCTCCGGCGTCGCGGCGGCGGTCACCGCACGTCCCAGACGACGCGGTTCTGCCGCATGACCGACACGACCTTGCCGCGCTTCAACGTCTTGATCTCCTGCACGACGTAGATCCTGGTGAGCCTCGGCCGGTCCGGGTGCAGCCTGCGCTGCCCGTCGGCGATCCCCTGCAGCAGCGACGGATTCCGGCGGATCCGCGGCATCTGCCCCTCGATCTCGGCGCGCTTCATGCCCGTCCCGACGGCGTCGAAGGACAGCGCCACATGCGTGCCGGCGGCGGTGTCGGCCTCCAGCCAGTACGAGCTGATCGTCCCGCCGTCGTCCTTCACCGAGAAGGCGAACTGCGTCATCGGCCCGAGCGGGAAGTCGTCGTTGCTCCCGTACGCGCTGGTATAGAAGAGGGCGCCGACGACGGCGGCGCCCGCGAGTGACCGCCAGAGCCGCGCGCGCGGCCCCAGCCGGGGGGGAGGAAGGTGCACGCGGCAAGCCTAGAGCCCCGCCCGGCGGGTGCGGGCGGGGCTCGGGGCGGCCGGTACCCGAGCTGAGGAGTACTAGGCGTCCCGCGACTCGGCGGCGACCTTGTCGGCCAGATGGGTCGGGAGCGGCTCGTAGCGCAGGAACGTGCGGCTGAACGTGCCGGTGCCCTGCGACATCGACCGCAGGTCGATCGCGTACCGGACGATCTCCAGCTGCGGCACCTCGGCCTTGATCACGGTGCGGCCGCCGGGCACCGCCTGGGAGCCCAGCACCCGGCCGCGCCGCGAGGTGAGGTCGGACATGATCGGGCCCACGTACTCGTCGGCGATCAGCACGTCCACCTCGTCGACCGGTTCCAGCAGCAGGATCGGCACCTGGCTCGCCGCGTCCTTCAGCGCGAGCGCCCCGGCCGCCTGGAACGCCATGTCGGAGGAGTCGACCGAGTGCGCCTTCCCGTCGTGGAGGGTGACCTTGATGTCGACCAGCGGGTACCCGGCGGACACGCCGCGCGCCATCTGCTGCCGGACGCCCTTCTCGACCGAGGGGATGAACTGCCGCGGCACGACCCCGCCGACGATCTTGTCGACGAACTCGAAGCCCTCGCCGGACGGCAGCGGCTCCACGTCGACGTGGCAGATGCCGTACTGGCCGTGCCCGCCGCTCTGCTTGACGTGCCGCCCGAGGCCCTTGGCCGTCCCGCCGAACGTCTCCCGCAGCGGGACGCGCAGGCCGACCCGGTCGACCTCGACGCCGTACCGGGCCCGGAGCCGGTCGATCAGCACGTCGGCGTGGGCCTCGCCCATGCACCACAGCACCAGCTGCCGCGTCTCGGCGTTGTTCTCCAGCCGGAGCGTCGGGTCCTCGGCGACGAGCCGGGCGAGCGCCTGGCCGAGCTTGTCGTCGTCGGCCTTGGACCTCGCCCGGATCGCGACCGGCAGCAGCGGGTCGGGCATCGACCACGGCGCCATCACCATCGGCGAGCCGGGATCCGACAGGGTGTCGCCGGTCTCGGCGCGGCCGAGCTTCGCCACCGCGCAGATGTCGCCCGCGCCGCAGGACGCCACGGTCCGCTGCGTCTTGCCCAGCGGGGAGGTCAGCGCGCCGACCCGCTCGTCGACGTCGTGGTCCTCGTGCCCGCGGTCGGCCATGCCGTGCCCGGACACGTGCACCGTGGTGTCGGGGCGCAGCGTCCCGGAGAACACCCGGACCAGCGAGATCCGCCCCACGTAGGGGTCGGACGTGGTCTTGACGACCTCGGCGACCAGCGGGCCCGCCGGGTCGCAGGCGAGGTCCTTCGGCGGCCCGCCGTCCACCGCCGTCACCGGCGGGATCCCGTGCTCCAGCGGCGAGGGGAACGCCTGCGTGACGACCTCCAGCAGTTCCAGCATGCCGACGACCGGCCCGGGGTGGTCGCCGTGCGGGACCGACGTCGCGAGGACGGGGTAGAAGCTGCCGCGCGCGACCGCGGTCTCCAGGTCCTCGATGAGCGCCTTGACGTCGATGTCCTCACCGGACAGGTACCTGTCCATGAGGGTCTCGTCCTCGCTCTCCTGGATGATCCCCTCGATCAGCGACGCGCGCTGCTCGGCGATCTGCTCCAGGTACCCGGGGTCGGGCTCGCACTCGGTGCGCCGCCCGGTGGAGTAGTCCAGGCAGCGCCGCGACAGCAGCCCGATCAGGCCCTTCAGTCCGCCGTCCGTGTCCGCGGCGGGGAAGTACAGCGGCGCGACGCCCTCGCCGAACACGTCCTGGCAGGCCATGACGACGTCGTCGAAGTCGCCGCGCTGCTGGTCGATCTTGGTGATGACGACCGCGCGGGGCATCTGCACCGCCGCGCACTCCTCCCACAGCATCCGGGTGAGGCCGTCGATGCCGTCCACCGCGGAGATCACGAACAGCGCCGCGTCGGCGGCGCGCAGCCCGGCCCGCAGGTCGCCGACGAAGTCGGCGTAGCCGGGCGTGTCGATGAGATTGACCTTGACGTCCCCGTGCACGAGCGGGGCGAGCGCGAGGTTCACCGAGCGCTGCTGGCGCACCTCGACCTCGTCGAAGTCGCTGACCGTGGTCCCGTCCTCGACCTTGCCGGCCCGCTGCACCGTGCCGGTCGCCGCGAGCAGCGCCTCGACGAGCGTGGTCTTGCCCGCCCCCGAGTGGCCGACCAGCGCGACATTGCGCACCTTGTCGCACCCGCCGGCCTCCGGTGCCCTGCCGGGGGCTCCCGGGTGGCCTCCCTTGTCCGCCATGACTACCTCCTCGGACGGGTCTCCGCGCGGAGGCCCGCGTGCGGCTCGGGCCCGGCCCCGGCGGGCCCGGCCCTGACGTCCGAGTGCGGCGTCCGACCTCGTCCAATCGCGCGTGACCGACGTCACACCCGTAGCACCACCCTTTCCCGTGACGGCCGGGACCACAAGGGGTGAACGGCGTTCATCCGTGGTCTGTCCGGGCCGGAGGCCGCCCAAACCCGGCGCCGACCACGTCCGCGCCGGGTCCGCACTACGATTGGGCGCGCCCGGTCGCCGGTGACGGGCGGCCCGCCCCGCCGGCCGCGGCCCCCCACCCGCAGAACACGAGAACGGACGGCGATGCTCAACAAGATCAGGCCCGCGCTGGGGCGCGTCCTCACCCCGATCGGACGGGGCGTCGCGCGGACCGGGGTCTCGCCCAATGCCATCACCGTCATCGGCACGGTCGGCGTCGCCGCGGGCGCGCTCGTGCTGTTCCCGCGCGGGGAGTTCTTCTGGGGGACGCTGGTCATCACGGCCTTCGTGCTGTTCGACATGCTCGACGGCGCGGTCGCCCGGGTCACCGGCAAGATCTCCAAGTTCGGCGCGTTCCTGGACTCCACCATGGACCGGGTCGCCGACGCCGCGATCTTCGCCGGGCTGATGATCGGGCTCTACCGGGACGGCCAGGAGCCCCTCGCCGGGGTCGCGCTGTACTGCCTCGTCTCCGGCGTCGTGGTGTCCTACGCCAAGGCCCGCGCGGAGGGGCTCGGCTACACCTGCAACGTGGGCATCGCCGAGCGCGCGGAGCGCCTCATCGTCGCGCTGGTCGCGGCCGGGTTCGACGGCCTCGGCGTCCCCTACATCCTGGCCGTCGCGCTGTGGGCGCTCGCCGCGCTCAGCACCGTCACGGTCGGGCAGCGGTTCGCCACCGTCTACGTCCAGGCCAGGGAGTCCCCGGCCGGTGGCCGGCCGGACGCCGGCGCGGAGCGGGAGAACGGTGAGCGGCGGACGCCGGAGCCGCGGCCATGACCACGCCCCGCCGCGGAGGCGACGCGCCGTCGCTCCGCGATGAGGTGACCGACGCCGTCTACGCCCTCGGCTGGACGGTCGTCCGCAAGATGCCCGAGAGCGCGGCCCGGCTGATCTTCACCGCGCTCGCCGACCGCACCTGGCACCGGTACGGGTCCGGGGTGCGGCAACTGGAGAGGAACCTGTGCCGCGTCCTCGGCAAGGACGCGGTCGACGACGAGGTCCGCGTCCTCAGCAAGAAGGTGCTGCGCTCCTACCTGCGGTACTGGCTGGAGGTCTTCCGGCTGCCCGAGTACGACAGGGCCCGGATCCTCGGCCGGATGCGCGTCACCGGCGAGAAGAAGATCTTCACCAACCTCGACTCCGGGCGCGGCGTCATCCTCGCCCTGCCCCACATGGGCAACTACGAGCACGCCGGGGCGTGGCTCGTGCACAGCGGCTACCCGTTCACCACCGTCGCCGAGCGGCTGGAGCCCGCGTCGCTGTTCGACCGGTTCGTCGAGTTCCGCGAGAGCCTCGGCATGGAGGTCCTCGCCCACAAGGGCGCCTCCGCGTTCGGGCGGATGGCGCAGCGGCTCCGCGCCGGGCGGGCGGTGTGCCTGGTCGTCGACCGCGACCTCACCGACAGCGGCATCGACGTCGAGTTCTTCGGCGCCACCGCCCGGATGCCCGCCGTCTCCGCCGCGCTCGCGCTCCAGACCGGCGCCGCCCTCATCCCCGTGACACTCTGGTACGAGGGCGAGTACTGGGCGGCGCGCGTCCACGAGGAGATCCCGGTCCCGGACGGGGGCGGCAGACAGGAGAAGATCCAGGCCATGACCCAGGAGCTCGCCCGCGCCTTCGAGGAGGGCATCGCCGCCCACCCCGAGGACTGGCACATGCTGCAGAAGGTCTGGGTGGACGACCTCCCGGACGCGCGGAGATGAGAGCCGGCCGATGAAGATCGGAATCGTCTGCCCGTACACGTGGGACGTCCCGGGCGGCGTGAAGCAGCACATCGCCGACCTCGCCGAGGCGCTGATCGGCCTCGGCCACGACGTGTCGGTGATCACGCCGGCGGACGACGTCGCCGAGCTGCCGCCCTACGCCGTGTCCGCCGGGCGCGCCGTCCCCGTCCCCTACAACGGCTCCGTGGCACGGCTGGCGTTCGGGTTCCTGTCGGCCGGCCGGGTCCGCCGCTGGATCCGCGACGGCGGCTTCGACGTGCTGCACGTCCACGAGCCCGCCGCCCCCTCCCTCGGGCTGCTGGCCTGCTGGGCGGCGGACGGGCCCATCGTCGGCACCTTCCACGCCTCCTACGAGAAGTCCCGGGTGGTGTCGGTGACCGCGCCGATCCTGCAGAGCGCCCTGGAGAAGATCACCGGCCGGATCGCGGTGTCGGAGGCCGCCCGCACCACGCTCGTCGAGCACCTCGGCGGCGACGCCGTACTGATCCCGAACGGCGTCGCGACCGAGCGGTACGCGATGGCCGAGCCGCTGCCGGGCTGGCACGGCCGCGCCGAGGCCCCGCGCGGCGAGGGGGGCGCGCTCGGGTTCCTCGGCCGCATGGACGAGCCCCGCAAGGGCCTGCAGGTGCTGCTGCGCGCCTTCGAGGTCCTCGGCCGCCGCCGGCCGGGGCTGCGGCTGCTGCTCGCCGGGCCCGGCGACGCCGACGACGTGATCGCCCGGGTCTCGCCCGAACTGCGCGACCGGGTCGTCGTGCTCGGCCTGATCAGCGAGGAGGACAAGGTCCGCGCCTACCACTCGGTGGACGTGTTCGTCGCGCCGAACCTCGGCGGCGAGAGCTTCGGCATCGTGCTCGCCGAGGCGATGTCGGCCGGGGCCCCGATCCTCGCCAGCGACATCGAGGCGTTCGACCGGGTGCTGCTCGGCGGGCGGGCCGGGGCGCTGTTCCCGGCCGGCGACCACGAGGCGCTCGCGGCGGCGGCCGGCGAGCTGCTGGACGACCCCGCCCGGCGCAAGCAGCTGTCCGCGGAGGCCCGTGCCGCCGTCCGCGCCTACGACTGGTCGGCCGTCGCCCGCGACGTGCTGAGGGTGTACGAGACGGTCACCGACGACGGCGCCGGCGTCGTCGAGTCCGGCCTCGGGGTGTAGGGAGGCGCCGGATGTCCTACGACTGGATCATCGACGTCCTGTTCTGGATCGCCGTCGTCTTCCTCATCGGCGTGTACGTGTCATGGCGCGCCACCCGGCTGGACCGGCTGCACGTCCGCGTCGAGACCGCCCGCGCCGCGCTGGACGCCGCGCTCGTCCGGCGGGCCGCCGCCGCGCTGGAGCTGGCCGCGTCCCGGCTGCTCGACCCGGCCACCAGCCTGGTGCTGGCGACCGCGGCGCACGAGGCGCGCACCGCCGACGCCGAGCGCCGCGAGTTCGCCGAGAGCGACCTGTCGCGGGCGCTGCGCGCGGTCGTCGACCAGCCCGAGTTCGTCGGCACCATCACCGCCCGCGGCGCGGGCGAGGGCGCCGAGGTCCTGGCCGAGCTGTCCTCCGCCGCCGCGAAGGTCGCCTACGCCCGCAACTTCTACAACGACGCCGTCTCCCAGGCCCGGATCGCGCGCCGCAAGCTGCTCATCCGGGTGCTGCCGCTCGCGGGGCGCGCCCCGCTCCCGGACTTCTTCGAGATCGACGACGATCCCCCCGGGATCTGACCCCCCGCCCGGCTCCGGTCGTGCGAGATTGATCACAGCGGGGGCCCGGGGCCGTACCCCTGGACGGGCGGGCGCACCAGGCCGCGTTCGCTACTCTCTGGCAGACCGTCCAAGGGAGGGGTACATCGTGCGATCCGCATGGGCCACCACCACCCGGGGCCGCGCGGCCGCGGGGCTCGGCGTCCTCGTCGCCGGTGCCGCCGCCCTGCCGGCCTGCTCGGACTCCGGCGGCCCGGCGACGGCGCCGCCGCCGCGCAGCACCGGCGCCCCGGCGCCGAGCGCGACGCCCGAGCCCGCCGTGCACCCGTTCAACGGCGGCACGAAGGGGCTGGACAACCCCGTCCTCGCCGTGAAGATCGAGAACACCCGGCCGGCGCTGCCGCAGAGCGGGGTGAAGGCCGCCGACATCGTCTACGTCGAGCAGGTCGAGGGCGGCGAGACCCGGCTGATGGCGGTGTACTCCTCCCGGCTGCCGAAGAAGGTCGGGCCCGTCCGCAGCGCCCGCATCTCCGACCTGCACATCCTGCCGCAGTTCGGCCGGCCCGCCTTCGCGTTCTCCGGCGTCCAGAGCAAGATGAAGAAGTACGTCCGCAAGGCGCCGGTGTACGACCTGTCGCAGGAGAAGGCCGGCGGCGCCTACTTCCGCTCCAGCGCCAAGCGGATCCCCTACAACCTGTACGCCGACCCCGGGGACCTGATCAAGCGGGCGCCGAAGGCGGCGAAGCCGCGCGACATCGGGTTCCGGTTCGGGGACGCCCCCGAGGGCGGGAAGCCGACCAGGTCGTTCACCGCGCGCTGGCCGGCGGCGACCATGGGCTTCACCTGGTCGGCCAAGGAGAAGCGGTGGCTCGCCAGCTGGGGCGGGCGCCCGGACAGGGCCGCCGAGGGCGGCCGGCTGGGCGGCAGGACCGTCGTCATCCAGTACGCCAAGACGACCCGCTCGAAGTTCCACGACTTCCTCGGCAGCTACACGCCGCTGATCCACACCACCGGCACCGGGCGGGCGCTGGTCCTGCGCGACGGCAAGGCCTACAAGGCCGAGTGGTCGCGGCCGTCCGAGGCCAAGGGGACGACCTTCACCACCCCCGACGGCAAGCCGATGACCTTCGCGCCCGGCCAGGTCTGGGTGCTGCTCGTCAACGACGGCAAGCCCTACACCCCCTGACCGCACCCCCTGACCGCGACCGGGCGGGGCGCCCGGCGATCACTCTGTAAGCGGCGGGCCGCGCACGTTGACGCTCTGCCGGGTCGAACGGTCGCCCGAGCAGGCAATATCATGGAAAGTGACTTGTCGTCCGTCCACGTAAGGAATGCCCGTGTCCACTACCACTCCCGCCACTGACAACGCCGCGCCCGAGACCGGGACCGCCCGCGTCAAGCGCGGCATGGCGGAGATGCTCAAGGGCGGCGTGATCATGGACGTCGTCACGCCCGACCAGGCGAAGATCGCCGAAGACGCGGGTGCGGTCGCCGTCATGGCCCTGGAGCGGGTGCCCGCCGACATCCGCGCCGAGGGCGGCATCTCCCGGATGAGCGACCCCGACATGATCGACGGGATCATCAACGCCGTCTCCATCCCGGTGATGGCCAAGGCCCGCATCGGCCACTTCGTCGAGGCGCAGGTGCTGCAGGCGCTCGGCGTCGACTACATCGACGAGTCCGAGGTGCTCACCCCGGCCGACTACGAGAACCACATCGACAAGTGGGCGTTCACCGTCCCGTTCGTGTGCGGTGCCACCAGCCTCGGCGAGGCGCTGCGCCGCATCACCGAGGGCGCGGCGATGATCCGCTCCAAGGGCGAGGCCGGCACCGGGGACGTGTCCAACGCGACCACCCACATGCGGCGGATCCGGCAGGAGATCCGCCGGCTCCAGTCGCTGCCCGAGGACGAGCTGTACGTCGCCGCCAAGGAGCTCCAGGCCCCCTACGAGCTGGTCAAGGAGGTCGCGCGGGCCGGCAAGCTGCCCGTCGTGCTGTTCACCGCCGGCGGTATCGCCACCCCCGCCGACGCCGCCATGATGATGCAGCTCGGCGCCGAGGGCGTCTTCGTCGGCTCCGGGATCTTCAAGTCCGGCAACCCCGCCGAGCGCGCCGAGGCCATCGTGAAGGCCACCACCTTCCACGACGACCCCGACGTGATCGCCAAGGTGTCCCGCGGGCTCGGCGAGGCCATGGTCGGCATCAGCGCCGCCTCCCTCGGCGAGGACCAGAAGTTCGCGGGCCGCGGCTGGTGAGGTGATCGGGGGCCCGGGGGTCCACAGCGCGGCCTGACAGGGTTAACCTGGCGGCGTGGCCGGGTGGGCGGTGTCCGGCCGCGGGAGGGGAGAGCATGGCTTGGTCGGTCGCGCTGGCGTGCGCGAGCGCGGGTGAACCCACCGAGGTGTTCCGGCCGGGCCTGGTGCCCGACCCGGACGCCGCCGCGGCGATCGCGCGCCGCCTCTACCCGGCGGACTCCCTGACCGAGACCGGCGACACGGTCCTGGACTTCGCGCTCTGGCCCTACGAGGACGAGCTGTTCGTCGGCGCGTTCGAGCGGGCGCTGCTGCTGTGCGACCGGCGGCTGTTCTGCCTCGACGACGACGCCCGCCGGATCGCCGACACCGCCGCCGCCGCGCTGCCCGGGTCCCACTGCGGCGTCCTCGTCCTGCACAACGTGATCCGCGGCTGCTGGTTCCGCTGGTACGAGTCCGGCGAGCTGCGCCGCGAGGTGTTCGTCACCGCCGAGGACGGCGTCGTCGTCGACCAGGGCGACCGGCTGCCCGCCGAGCGGCCGTTCTGGCGCGCCATCGACGCGGGCGCGCCGGACGTCCCGCTCCCGTTCGACCCCGAGCAGTTCGGGCTCGCCCTCGCCGAGGCGCACATGTTCGGCCGCGGCATCGCCGACCGCGGCAAGGACGGCTTCCTGCCGCTGGAGCTCCCCCTGCGCCGCTTCAAGCACGCCTGAGCGGCGCCTGACCGGCGCGGGGGAGCGCCCTGCCCGGGAAGATCGGCCACGTCGCGGGGCGTTGTAAGGAACGTCTAGGGTTGAGGCCCGCCATGGGCGCGGTCGAGACCCGCAGCCCAACCCCGGGAAGGCCCCCACGTGACGACTGTGCCGACGATCGGTGTCCTCGCCCTCCAGGGCGACGTGCGCGAGCACGTCCGCGCGCTGGAGGCGGCCGGGGCGCGCACCCTGACCGTGCGCCGCCCCGAGGAGCTGGAACGCGTCGACGGCCTCGTCCTGCCCGGCGGCGAGTCCACCACGATGTGGCGGCTGGCGCGCTCCTTCGACCTCCTCGACCCGCTGCGCAAGCGGATCGAGGCGGGCATGCCCGCGTACGGCTCCTGCGCCGGCATGATCATGCTGGCGGACCGGATCAGGGACGGCGCGGCCGGCCAGGAGACCTGCGGCGGGATCGACATGACCGTGCGGCGCAACGCGTTCGGCCGGCAGGTCGACTCCTTCGAGGCGCGGGTCCCGCTGACCGGCATGGGAGACACGCCGTACCACGCCGTTTTCATCCGCGCACCCTGGGTGGAGTCCGTCGGCGAGGCCGTGGAGGTCCTCGGGCGCGCCGAGAGCGGCCCGAACGCCGGTAGGATCGTCGCCGTTCGTCAGGGACGTCTCATGGCGACCTCGTTCCATCCGGAGTTGACAGGCGATTTCCGCGTGCACCACTACTTCGCCGATCTGGTGCGCCGGACGACAGAGGAGGAGTGACAGATGTCCGGCCATTCCAAGTGGGCGACGACCAAGCACAAGAAGGCGGCCCTCGACGCCAAGCGGGGCAAGCTCTTCGCGAAGCTGATCAAGAACATCGAGGTGGCGGCCCGCACCGGCGGCGGTGACCCCGATGCCAACCCCACCCTCTACGACGCCATCTACAAGGCGAAGAAGAACTCCGTCCCCAACGACAACATCGAGCGCGCCCGCAAGCGCGGCGCCGGTGAGGAGGCCGGGGGCGCCGACTGGCAGACCATCACCTACGAGGGCTACGCGCCCGGCGGCGTCGCGGTGCTCATCGAGTGCCTCACCGACAACCGCAACCGCGCCGCCTCGGAGGTCCGCGTCGCCCTCACCCGCAACGGCGGCTCCCTCGCCGACCCGGGCTCGGTGTCGTACATGTTCAACCGCAAGGGCGTCGTGATCGTCCCCAAGGCGAACACCAGCGAGGACGACGTGATGATGGCCGTCCTCGACGCCGGCGCCGAGGAGGTCAACGACCTCGACGACGAGAACTTCGAGGTCGTCAGCGAGGCCGGCGACCTGGTCGCCGTCCGCACCGCGCTGGTCGACGCCGGCATCGACTACGAGTCGGCCGAGAGCAAGTTCCTGCCGAGCGTCACCGTCCCCCTCGACGAGGACAACGCCAAGAAGGTCTTCCGCCTCCTGGACGCCCTGGAGGACTCCGACGACGTCCAGGACGTCTACGCCAACTTCGACGTGTCCGACGAGGTCATGGCCTCCATCGACGCCTGACGCCCGCCGCCTCCGGACGCCGCCGCCGCCCGCTCGGGCGCGGCGGCGTTCGCGGCCACGCCGTTCTCGCTCGACTTCTTCTGACCGGCGCCGCGGATTGGTAGCGTTGGCGGCCGAACAGATGATCGAAGGAGCGGCCGTGCGGGTGATGGGGGTGGACCCCGGGCTCACCCGGTGCGGGGTGGGGGTCGTCGAGGGCGCCCCGGGCAAGCGGCTCCACCTGGTGCACGTGTCCGTCGTCCGGACCGACCCCGGCGAGGACCACGCCCTGCGCCTGGTGGGCATCGAGGCGGGCATCGAGGCGGCGCTGGAGCGGTTCCGGCCGGACGCCGTCGCCGTCGAGCGCGTGTTCTCCCAGCACAACGTCCGGACGGTGATGGGCACCGCGCAGGCGGCCGGCATCGCGATGCTGGCCGCGGCCCGGCGCGGGCTGCCCGTCGCGCTGCACACGCCGAGCGAGGCCAAGGCCGCCGTCACCGGCAACGGGCGCGCCGACAAGGCGCAGGTGACCCGGATGGTGACCCGGCTGCTGTCCCTGGATACGGCCCCCAGGCCGGCGGACGCGGCCGACGCGCTCGCCCTGGCCATCTGCCACGTGTGGCGCGGGGGAGCGCAGCAGCGGCTCGCACACGCGCAGCGGTCGCGCATCGAGGAGGCGGCCCGCGCCGAGCGCGCGCGGCTCGCCGCCCGCAGCAGAGGAGGAAGTGCCCAGTGATCGCCTTCGTCAGCGGCCGGGTGGCCGCCGCCGGACCCGACGGGGCGGTGATCGACGTGCACGGCGTCGGCCTGTCGGTGCAGTGCACCCCCGCGACCCTCGCCGGGCTGCGGGTCGGCGACCCGGCGCACGTGCCGACGTCCCTGGTCGTCCGCGAGGACTCCCTCACGCTCTTCGGGTTCGCCGACGACGACGAGCGGACGGTGTTCGAGCTGCTGCAGACCGCCAGCGGGATCGGGCCGCGGCTCGCCCTGGCGATGCTCGCCGTCCACACGCCGAACGCGCTGCGCCGCGCGGTGGCCGCCGAGGACGTCACCGCCCTCACCAAGGTCCCCGGCATCGGCAAGAAGGGCGCCCAGCGGATCGTCCTGGAACTCAGGGACCGGCTCGGCGGGCCGATCGGCGGCGCCGACGAGGTGCGCGCGCCCGCCCGCGCCGAGGCGTGGCGGGAGCAGGTGCAGATGGGCCTGGTCAACCTCGGCTGGTCCGCCAGGGACGCCGGCGCCGCCGTGGACGCGGTCGCCGCCGACCTCGACGGCGCAGAGGCCCCGCCGGTGGCGGCCCTGCTGAAGTCGGCTCTGAAGAAGCTCAGCAAATGAGCGGGGAGTTCGAGGAGCTCGGGCAGTTCGAGCGGCTCGTCTCGGCGGACGCCGACGGGGCCGAGGAGCAGCGGATCGAGGCCGCGCTGCGGCCGAAGAAGCTGGACGACTTCGTCGGGCAGGAGCGGGTGCGCGAGCAGCTGTCGCTGGTGCTGCACAGCGCGCTGCGGCGCGGCCGGACGCCCGACCACGTGCTGCTGTCGGGCGGGCCCGGCCTCGGCAAGACCACCCTCGCCATGATCATCGCGGCGGAGCTGGGGCGGCCGCTGCGGATCTCCTCCGGTCCCGCGATCGAGCGGGCGGGGGACCTCGCGGCGGTGCTGTCCACCCTCGCCGAGGGCGAGGTCCTGTTCCTGGACGAGATCCACCGGCTGGCGCGCCCCGCCGAGGAGATGCTCTACATGGCGATGGAGGACTTCCGGGTCGACGTCGTCGTGGGCAAGGGGCCGGGTGCGACCGCGATCCCCCTCGACATCGCGCCGTTCACGCTGGTCGGCGCCACCACCCGGGCCGGGATGCTGCCCGGGCCGCTGCGCGACCGGTTCGGCTTCGTCGCGCACATGGACTTCTACGAGCCCGCCGAGCTGGAGGTCATCGTCCGCCGTTCGGCCGCGCTGCTGGACGTGGAGATCGCGGGCGACGCCGCCGCGGAGGTCGCCGGGCGGTCCCGCGGCACCCCCCGCATCGCCAACCGGCTGCTGCGCCGCGTCCGCGACTACGCCGAGGTCCGCGCCGGCGGCGCCGTCACGCTGGAATCAGCGCAGGCCGCGCTCGCGTTGTACGAGGTGGACGAACGGGGACTGGACCGGCTCGACCGGTCCGTCCTGGAGTCGCTCATGCGCAAGTTCGGCGGCGGCCCGGTGGGCCTGTCCACCCTCGCCGTGTCGGTGGGGGAGGAGCCCGAGACCGTGGAGGTCGTCGCCGAGCCGTTCCTCGTCCGGCAGGGACTGCTGGCGCGGACGCCGCGCGGGCGGGTCGCCACGGCGGCCGCCTGGGCGCACCTGGGCCTCGCCCAGCCGCCCACGGCGCCGATGGCGGGGACCCTGTTCGACGTGGACGAGGACGCCGATCGGCCGCAACGGTGATCATCCGGTAACGGGTTGGGAACTTCCCGGCGTCGCCGATCGTCGCGTCGTTGCCGGGGTCTCGCGTACTCTCTAGACTCCGGGACTTGGTTCACCGTCTCCAGCCGGCGGTCCCGTGCGCGTGACCGTTCCGGTCACTGGCTGGCAATCGACATCGGAAGGATGCTCCCGTAATGGGCAGCGACATGATTCTCGCGGCGGAATCGGGCGGTAGCGGGGCCTTCAACCTGCTCCTGCTCCTCGCCGTACCCCTGGTCTTCTACTTCCTGCTCATCCGCCCGCAGAGCAAGCGGCGCAAGGAGCAGATGCAGATGCAGAGCGACATCCAGCCGGGCGTCAGGGTGCTGACGACCAGCGGGATGCGCGCCACGGTCGTGGAGGTGGACGACGACGGCCTCGTTCTGGAGATCGCGGACGGTGTCGAAGTGAGCTTCGTCAAGCAGGCCGTCATGCAGGTCCTGAAGGACCCCGAGCCCGACGAGCTCGAGGACGAGGACGACGACCTCGACGAGGACACCGAGCGGGACGAGGACGACGCCGTCGACCTCACCAAGGACGACGCCGAGGTCGTCCTGTCCAAGGACGGTGACACCGAGGCCGAGGACGCCGCGGCGGACGAGGACCTCGAGCCCGAGTCCAAGCCGAAGGGGAAGACGAAGGTCAAGGCGGCAGACAAGCCGTCCGCCTGATTCCTGCGGCGACGACAAAGACGGGAAGTACGACGACAAGTGGCTTCGCCCAGTAACGCTCCCAAGCCGGGGCGCACGCTCCTGGCACTGTTCGCGGTCATGGTCTTACTCGCCGGCCTGGCGGTCTGGCAGGGGCGCACGACGCCCAAGCTCGGCCTGGACCTCGCCGGCGGGACGACCGTCACCCTCACGGCCAAGACCCCCAACGGGGAGGATCCCCCGGCCGAGCAGATGAACCAGGCCGTCAAGATCATGACGCAGCGCGTCAACGGCCTGGGGGTCTCGGACGCCGAGGTCGCGAAGCAGGGCAGCAGCAACATCGTGGTGAACGTCCCCGGTGAGGGGCAGAGCCGCGTCGTCAGCCTGATCGGCACCACGGCGAAGCTGCAGTTCCGCGAGGTGTTCGCCACGGCGGACGGGCACCCGGCCGCCGGGGCCTCGCCGGCCCCGTCGCCGAGCGGGTCCGCCAAGGGCAAGGGCGCGGACGACGCGGGCAAGAGCCCGTCCCCGTCCGCGTCCGCGAGCGCCTCGCCGTCGTCGTCGGCGGCCCCGCGCGGCAAAGCGCTGTCGCAGGCGCTGACCGCCCCGACGCCGAAGCCGTCCGGCGGGGCCACCCCGTCGCCGTCGTCGCCGCTGGTCCCGCCGTCCGGTGATCCCACCGGCCAGGGGGACTACCCCGGCGTGACCGACAAGGCCGTCATCAAGCAGTTCGAGGCGCTCGACTGCTACACCGGCGACCGGCACGCCGCCGGGGCGAACGACCCGAACCGCCAGTTCGTCGCCGCCTGTGACCAGGACGAGGAGAACGGCCAGGTCACCAAGTACATCCTCGGGCCCGTCCGGGTGCTCGGCGAGAACGTCGACGAGGCCAACGCGATGCCGCCGAACGCCCAGCAGGGCCAGGCGAGCTGGTCGGTCTCGCTGAAGTTCGACGGCAAGGGCGCCAAGCAGTTCGGCGCGGTCACCACCGACGCGTCCCGGGCCTACCAGCAGAACCCGTCGGCGCCGCAGGCGCAGGTCGCGATCGTCCTGGACGGGCAGGTCGTGTCGGCGCCCGCGATCCGGGAGGGCCCGATCACCGGCGGCACCGCCAGCATCGACGGGCCGCCCGAGAGCTTCGACCAGCAGTACGCCACCGACCTCGCCAACGTGCTCAAGTACGGCGCGCTGCCGCTGGAGTTCACCCAGAGCTCCATCGACGAGGTGTCCTCCACGCTGGGCTCCGACCAGCTGACCGGCGGCCTCATCGCCGGCGCGATCGGCCTCGGCCTGGTGGTCCTGTACTGCCTGTTCTACTACCGGGGCCTCGGCCTGGTGGCGGTGTCCAGCCTGGTCGTGGCGTCCCTCATCACCTACCTGTCGGTGGTGATCCTCGGTGAGGGCATGGGCTTCCGGCTCTCCCTCCCGCACATCATCGGGCTGATCGTCTCGATCGGCATCACCGCCGACTCGTTCATCGTCTACTTCGAGCGCCTGCGGGACGAGCTGAGAGCGGGCCGCAGGCTGCGCTCCTCGGTGGAGAACGCCTGGAAGCGGGCGCGCCGCACCATCCTCGTCGCCGACGCCGTCACCTTCCTGGCCGCGCTGGTGCTGTACTTCCTCGCGGTCGGCGGCGTCGCCGGGTTCGCGTTCGCGATGGGCCTCACGACGCTGATCGACATCGTCGTGGTGTTCTTCTTCACCAAGCCGATGGTCGCGCTGCTGTCGCGCACCGCGTTCTTCGGCAAAGGACATCCGATGTCGGGACTCGATCCGAGGCGGCTGCACCGCGCCGCCGAGGAGAAGGCCGCCGCCACCGCCCGCAAGACGAGCCAGGAGGCCTGACCCATGGGACTGCGCGCGGCCACCTCGCGGATCTACCGGGGCGAGATCAGCGCCGACATCGTCGGCCGTCCGAAGATCTGGTACTCGATCTCCGGGCTGCTGCTGGTGCTGTCGATCGCCGGCCTGGTCTTCCAGGGCCTCAACTTCGGCGTCGAGTTCAAAGGCGGCTCGGTCTTCACCTTCAAGGCGCCGAGCGCGTCGATCGAGCAGGTGCGCACCGCCGTCACCGACGGCGGCGCCCACCAGGCGATTGTGCAGAAGGCCGGCGGCGACTGGCGGATCACGACCGAGAGCATGTCGTCCTCGCACGTCACCGAGGTCAAGACGAGCATCACGCAGGAACTGAAGGTTCCCGCGAGCAAGGTCAGCACCCAGGTCGTCGGCGCTTCCTGGGGCGGTGAGATCCAGAAGAAGGCCTGGCAGGCGCTGGCCGTCTTCATGATCCTGATCATCGCCTACCTGTCGGTGGCGTTCGAGTGGCGGATGGCGGTGGCCGCTGTCGTCGCCCTCGTCCACGACCTCGTCATCACGGCGGGCGTCTACGCCTGGGTCGGCTTCGAGGTCACCCCGGCGACGCTGCTCGGGTTCCTGACGATCCTCGGCTACTCGCTGTACGACGCGGTCGTCGTCTTCGACATGATCAAGGAGGTCACCAAGCCGCTCGGCCCGACCTCCAAGACCACCTACAGCGAGGCCGCGAACAAGGCGCTCAGCAGCACGCTGGTCCGCTCGCTGAACACCTCGCTGGTGGCGATCCTGCCGGTCGGCGCGATCCTGTTCATCGGCACCACGCTGTTCGGTGCGGGCACGCTGAAGGACCTGTCGCTCGCCCTGTTCGTCGGCATGATCGTCGGGACGTACTCCTCGATCTGCGTGGCGACGCCGCTGCTCGTCCAGTTCAAGGAGCGCGAGCCGAAGTACCGGCAGATCCGGGAGAACATCGCCCGCCGGGAGCGGACCGCGGCCAGGCAGGTCAAGACCACCAAGGTCAAGGCCGGCGCCGGCGCCTCCGGCCGGTCCCCGGGCGGGACGGGCGAGGACGACGGCGAGGACGACGGCGGCGAGGGCGCCCACGACGCCTCCGCCGAGGACGTGCGGAACACCGTCACGGTGCGGAAGGTCGTCCAGACGGGGTCGCGGCAGCAGCCCAGGCGCGGGACGCGGCAGCAGCGCCGCGGCGGCAAGTAGAGCAAGGGGACTCTTCGAACGTGGACCTCGGAAAGCTGATCCAGGAGCGGATCCGCGACATCCCCGACTACCCCAAGGCGGGGGTGGTGTTCAAGGACATCACCCCGCTGCTGGCCGACCACGTCGCGTTCGCCGGGGTCGTGGACTCGATCGTCAACCACCACGGCCGCGGCACCATCGACAAGATCGTCGGCATCGAGGCGCGCGGCTTCATCCTGGCCGCGCCGGTCGCCTACCACTTCGGCGCCGGGTTCGTGCCGGTGCGCAAGAAGGGCAAGCTGCCCGCGGCGACGCACGAGCGGACCTACGACCTGGAGTACGGCAACGAGACGATCGAGATCCACGCCGACGCCCTCGAACCGGGCGACCGCGTGCTGATCGTCGACGACGTCCTGGCCACCGGCGGGACGGCCGCGGCCGCCGCCGAACTGGTCCGCCACGGCGGCGGCGACATCGTCGGGCTGTCGGTCCTGCTGGAGCTCTCCTTCCTGCACGGGCGCGACAAGCTGGGGAATCTGGACGTCCATTCGCTGGTTACGGTCTAGTGCGAAACGGCCGGCGGATACACTGGCGCCATCAGGGTCCGGTGGGGACGGGCGCGACCCGCGGGGCGTGCACTGCAGCGCCCGGATGCACTGAGGAGGCTGGGTGCCCGGTGAGGTGGTATCGACCGGCGCGGTGAGCGACGCCGCCGCGGCGCGCACGGCCGGGACGCGTCCCGCGCGGGAGACCGCGGGGGAGCGGGCCGTGAAGGCCGCCGGGGCGTCGACGGTGCCGCCGCGTCGCGCCGACCGCCGCGCGCCACCGCCCGGACGTCCCGCCGAAGACCACCCGGCCACCGAGAACCCGGCCACCGAGAACCCGGCCACCGAGGGGCCTGCCGCCGAAGGTGCGGCCCCGGCGACCGACACCGCGCCGGCCACCGACGACCCGCGGGCGGGCGAGCCCGCCGCGCGGGCCTCCCGATCCGAGACTTCCGCAGAGCGCGCCGCCACCAGGGAGGACGCCGATGACGCGTCCAAGCCCGACGTCCCGTCCAGGCCCACGCCGTCCGCGATCCCACCGTCCGCCGCCCGGGTGCGCCGCAGGCTCGCCAGGCTCGGCGCCCAGCGTGGCCCCACTATGAACCCGGTACTGGAACCCCTGATCAAGACGGTCCGCAACACCCACCCGAAGGCGGACCTGCGGCTCATCGAACGCGCGTACGACGTCGCGGCGCACTACCACCGCAACCAGAAGCGCAAGAGCGGCGACCCGTACATCACGCACCCCCTCGCGGTCGCGACGATCCTCGCCGAGCTCGGCATGAACACCGAGACGCTCTGCGCGGCGCTCCTGCACGACACCGTCGAGGACACCCCCTACACCCTCGACCAGCTCAGCGCCGAGTTCGGCGACGAGATCGCCGCGCTCGTCGACGGCGTCACCAAGCTCGACAAGGTCAAGTACGGCGAGGCGGCCGAGGCCGAGACCGTCCGCAAGATGGTCGTGGCGATGTCCCGCGACATCCGCGTCCTGGTGATCAAACTCGGCGACCGGCTGCACAACATGCGGACGCTGCGCTACATGCCGCGGCACAAGCAGGAGAAGAAGGCCCGCGAGACCCTGGAGGTGTTCGCGCCGCTCGCGCACCGCCTCGGGATGAACACGCTGAAGTGGGAGCTGGAGGACCTCGCGTTCGCCACGATGTACCCCAAGCGGTTCGACGAGATCGCCCGCCTGGTGTCCGAGCGCGCCCCGCGCCGCGACGTCTACCTGCAGGAAGTCATCGAGAACGTCTCCACCGACCTGCGCGACGCCCGGATCAAGGCGACCGTGACCGGCCGGCCGAAGCACTACTACTCGATCTACCAGAAGATGATCGCGCGGGACGTCTCCTTCGACGACATCTACGACCTGGTCGGCATCCGGGTCCTCGTCGACAGCGTCCGCGACTGCTACGCCGCACTCGGCTCGATCCACGCGCGGTGGAACCCGGTCCCCGGCCGGTTCAAGGACTACATCGCGATGCCGAAGTTCAACATGTACCAGTCGCTGCACACGACGGTGATCGGCCCCGAGGGCAAGCCCGTCGAGCTGCAGATCCGCACCTGGGGCATGCACCGCCGCGCCGAGTACGGCGTCGCCGCGCACTGGAAGTACAAGGAGGAGACGGTCGGCGGCCGCAAGGCCGGCGACATGCAGTGGCTCCGCCAGCTCCTCGACTGGCAGAAGGAGACCGCCGACCCGGCCGAGTTCCTGGAGTCGCTGCGCTTCGACCTGTCGGTCTCCGAGGTGTTCGTGTTCACCCCGAAGGGCGACGTGATCGCGCTGCCGCAGGGCGCGACCCCCGTCGACTTCGCCTACGCGATCCACACCGAGGTCGGGCACCGATGTATCGGCGCCCGCGTCAACGGGCGGCTCGTCCCCCTCGAATCGGCCCTCGACAACGGCGACACCGTCGAGGTGTTCACCTCCAAGTCGCCGGACGCCGGCCCCTCCCGCGACTGGCTCGGGTTCGTCAAGAGCGCCCGCGCCCGCAACAAGATCAAGCACTGGTTCTCCAAGGAGCGCCGCGACACCGCGATCGAGTCCGGCAAGGACGCCATCGCCCGCGCGATGCGCAAGCAGAACATGCCGCTCCAGCGGATGATGTCCGGCGAGGCGCTGCTCGCCCTCGCCCGCGACATGCGCTACCCGGACGTCTCGTCCCTGTACGCCGCCGTCGGCGAGAGCCAGGTCTCCGCGCAGCACGTCGTCCAGCGCCTCGTGGACGCCCTCGGCGGCGTCGAGAGCGCCGAGGAGGACCTCGCCGAGATCGCCTTGCCGACGCGCCGCAAGCAGCGCCGCGCCGGCGATCCCGGCGTCGTCGTCGCCGACGACCCCGACGTCTGGGTACGCCTGTCGCGCTGCTGCACCCCGGTCCCCGGCGACGACATCGTCGGCTTCGTCACCCGCGGCCACGGCGTGTCCGTGCACCGCGCCGACTGCGCCAACGTCGCCACGCTGAAGTCGCAGCCCGACCGGCTGATCGACGTCAAGTGGTCCCCCAGCGAGGACTCGGTCTTCCTGGTGGCCATCCAGGTCGAGGCCCTGGACCGCCCGCGCCTCCTGTCGGACGTGACCCGCGTCCTGTCCGACCAGCACGTGAACATCCTGTCGGCCTCGGTCACCACCTCCCGCGACCGCGTCGCCGTCAGCCGGTTCACCTTCGAGATGGGCGACCCGAAGCACCTCGGCCACGTCCTGAAGGCGGTCCGCACCATCGACGGCGTCTACGACGTCTACCGGGTCACCAGCGGGGCCACGCGCTAGCCGCCGGGGGCAGCGAGGACGAGCGAGGGGCGGCCGCCACCGGCGGCCGCCCTCCTCCGTCAGGTCGGGTCAGTCTTCGGGGTCGTCGTCCTCGGGGATGACGTCCACGCCCGCCTCGGCGCGCTGCTGCGGGGTGATCGGGGTCGGGGCCGCGGTCAGGGGGTCGTGGCCGGACGCGGCCTTCGGGAAGGCGATCACGTCGCGGATGGAGTCCTGGCCGGCGAGGAGCATGACGGTGCGGTCCCAGCCGAAGGCGATGCCGCCGTGCGGGGGCGGGCCGAACTTGAACGCCTCCAGCAGGAAGCCGAACTTCGACTCCGCCTCCTCCTTGGACAGGCCGAGGACGTCGAAGACCCGCTGCTGCATCTCGGCGCGGTGGATGCGGATGGAGCCGCCGCCGATCTCGTTGCCGTTCAGGACGAGGTCGTAGGCGTCGGCGAGGGCGCTGCCCGGGTCGTCGTGGAAGGTGTCGGCGTACTCCGGCTTCGGCGCCGTGAACGGGTGGTGGACGGACGTCCAGCCGATCTGCTCGCCCTTGTCGTCCTCGACGGGCTCGAAGATCGGGGCGTCCACGACCCAGACGAACTTCCAGGCGGACGCGTCGATCAGGTCGCGGCGGCGGCCGATCTCCAGGCGGGCGGCGCCGAGCAGCTCCTGGGTGGCGTGCCGCTTGCCGGCGCCGAAGAAGACGGCGTCGCCGGGGGCGGCGCCGGTCGTGGCGGCCAGGCCGTCCTTCTCGGCGTCGGAGAGGTTCTTGGCGACCGGGCCGCCGAGGGTGCCGTCCTCCTGGACGAGCACGTAGGCGAGGCCGCGGGCGCCGCGGGCCTTCGCCCAGTCCTGCCAGCCGTCCAGCTCCTTGCGGGTCTGCGCGGCGCCGCCCGGCATCACGACCGCGCCGACGTACGGGGCCTGGAACACGCGGAACGACGTGCCGGCGAAGTACTCCGTCATGTCGGTCAGTTCCAGGCCGAAGCGCAGGTCGGGCTTGTCGGAGCCGTACCGGGCCATGGCGTCGGCGTAGGTGATGTGGGGGATCGGGCGGGGGATCTCGTGGCCGGCGATGTCCCGCCAGAGCCGGGCGACGAGGTCCTCGCCGACCGTCAGGACGTCGTCCTGGTCGGCGAAGGACATCTCGATGTCGATCTGGGTGAACTCGGGCTGCCGGTCGGCGCGGAAGTCCTCGTCGCGGTAGCAGCGCGCGATCTGGTAGTAGCGCTCCAGGCCGCCGACCATGAGCAGCTGCTTGAACAGCTGCGGCGACTGCGGCAGCGCGTACCAGTGGCCTGGCTTCAGCCGGACGGGGACGAGGAAGTCGCGGGCGCCCTCGGGCGTCGACCGGGTGAGGGTCGGCGTCTCGACGTTCACGAAGCCGTGCTCGCGCATCACCTCGTGCACGAGGAACGACGCCTCGGAGCGGATCTTCATCGCGCGGGCGACGGCGTCGCGGCGCAGGTCGAGGTACCGGTACTTGAGCCGGATCTCCTCGTTGACGTTGACGTCGCCCTCGATGGGGAACGGCAGCGGCGCCGCGTCCGACAGCACCTCGATGTCGGCGGCGGCGACCTCGATGTCGCCGGTGGGCAGCTCGGGGTTCTCGTTGCCCTCGGGGCGGACGCGCACCTCGCCGACGACCTTCACGCAGTACTCCGAGCGCAGGTCGTGGGCGGCGTCCTCCTCCCGGAAGACGACCTGCGCGGTGCCGGACGCGTCGCGCAGGTCGATGAACGTGACGCCGCCGTGGTCGCGGCGGCGGCCGACCCAGCCTGCCAGCGTGACCTGCTGCCCGGCATGCTCCTTGCGGAGCGTGCCCGCCTCATGGGTGCGGATCATTTGGAGAGCCTTTCCTTCAACGTCGTGGTGAGGTCGGTGAGCGGGACGGCGGTCTGCTCGCCCTCGGCCAGGTCCTTGACCTGGGCGACGCCGTCCGCGATATCTCGCTCCCCGAGGATCACGGCGTAGCGGGCGCCGGAGCGGTCCGCGTCCTTCATGGCGCCCTTCAGCCTCTTGCCGCCGAACGCCATGTCGGCGGCGACCCCGGCGCGGCGCAGCTCGGCGACGAGCGCGAACATGCGGCGCTCGGCGGTGTCGCCGAGCGCGACGCCGAACGCCTCGCAGCGCGGCTTGGCGGCGAACTCCGCGCCCCGCCCCTCCTGCGACTCGGCCTCCAGGGCGAGGATGGTGCGGTCCAGGCCGAGGCCGAACCCGATGCCGGGCAGCGGGGGGCCGCCGATGTCCTCGGAGAGGCCGTCGTAGCGGCCGCCGCCGCCGATCCCGGACTGGGCGCCGAGCAGCGGGTGGTCGAACTCGTAGGTCGTGCGGGTGTAGTAGTCGAGGCCGCGGACGAGGGTGGGCGTGTCCTCCCACGCGATGCCGAGGTCGGCGAGCAGTTCGCGGACCCGGTCGTGGTGGGCCTTGCACGCCGGGCACAGGTGGTCGGCCATCAGCGGGGCGCCGGCGAGCTGCTCGCGCACCTTGGGGCGCTTGTCGTCCAGGACGCGCAGCGGGTTGATCTCGACGCGGGCGCGGGTGTCCTCGTCCAGGTCCAGGCCGCGCAGGAACTCCTGCAGCAGGGCCCGGTAGGCGGGACGGCACTCCTTGCAGCCCAGCGAGTTCAGCAGCAGCCGCACCCGGGTGAGCCCCAGGGACCGGTACCAGTCCGAGGCGATGGCGATCGTCTCGGCGTCGACCTGCGGGTCCTCGCTGCCGATCGCCTCCAGGTCGAGCTGGTAGAACTGCCGGTAGCGGCCCTGCTGCGGGCGCTCGGCGCGGAACGCGGCGCCGGTCGTCCACACCTTCACCGGCAGCGCGCCCTTGTGCAGGCTGTTCTCCAGGACGGCGCGCAGCACCGACGCGGTGAACTCGGGACGCAGCGTCAGCGACCGGCCGCCCCGGTCCTCGAAGGTGTACATCTCCTTGGACACCACGTCGGTGGACTCGCCGACGCCGCGCCGGAAGAGGTTGGTGTCCTCGAAGACGGCCAGCTCCAGGTAGCCGTAGCCGGCCAGCCGCGCCTGCTCGGCGAACGCCTCCCGGATGGCGTAGAAGAGGTCCGCGCGCGGCGGGACGTACTCACTGACCCCCTTGGGGGCCCGGAAACTCGAACTCATGGTCTCTTCGGCTCAGAATCCCTTGTTGGGTCCGTCCGCCGGCTTCAGGTCCGACAGGAACGGATTGGCCGCGCGCTCGCGGCCGATTGTGGTCTGCTCCCCGTGGCCGGGCAGGACGGCCGTGTCGTCGGGCATCGTCAGGCACACCCGCGACAGGCTGGCGAGGATCTCCTCGTACGATCCGCCCGGCAGGTCGGTGCGCCCGATCGACCCCGCGAACAGCAGGTCGCCGGTGAACATCACGTCCGGGACCTGCTCGGTCCTCGAGGTGCGGAACGTCACCGACCCGGGCGTATGGCCCGGCGCGTGGTCGACGGTGAAGCTCAGCCCGGCCAGCTCGAGCGCCGCGCCGTCCGCGAGCTCCTTCACATCGTCCGGCTCGGACAGCTCCAGGCCGCCGAACAGCTGCTGCCCGGGGCCGAGCGACAGCCCCTTCGCGGGGTCGGTGAGCAGGTCGCGGTCGTCCGGATGGATGTAGGCGGGGACGTCCTTGGCGCCGCAGACCGGGGCCACCGACCAGACGTGGTCGATGTGGCCGTGCGTCAGCAGCACCGCGACCGGCTTCAGCCGGTGCTCGCGCAGGATCTCCTCGATCCCGGCCTCGGCGTCCTGGCCGGGGTCGATGATCACGCACTCCTCACCCGCGGCGGGCGCCACGACGTAGCAGTTCGCGGCGAACGATCCAGCGGGGAACCCGGCGACGAGCACGGTCGTCCTTCCTTGGAGCCATCTCGGGTGGGCGTGTCCGAGGGTACCGGCGCGGCCGCGGCCACCGCGAACGAGATAGGGCCGTCGCCGTGTCGCGGCGGAGGGCGCTCGCTGAACGCTCCCTGAACGCGGCAGCGCTTTTACTCCCCGGTACCGCTACTATGCGCTGCACGTTCACCTGATCACACCGGAGAGGCGAGGCACGTGGCGGGGAAGGACCGCAAGAAGGAGCTCGCGCGGCAACGCTACGAGCGCCAGCAGCAGCGGCGTGCGCAGGAGGCTGCGCGGGCGCGCCGCCTCAAGATCATCGGGTCGGTCGCCGCGGTGGCGGTGGTCGTCGCGGGCACCGCGGCGTTCATGGTGTTCAAACAGGACGAGTCCACGGCCGCCGGCCCGCAGTGCGTCTACAAGGGCGACGCGCAGGGGAGCGCGCCGAAGGACGTCGGCCGCCCTCCGGGCAAGCCGGCGCACCCCGGCATCGTCCAGGCCACGATGAAGACGAACCAGGGCGATGTGGAGATGCAGCTGTACGGCGACAAGGCGCCCTGCACGGTGAACTCCTTCGCGTTCCTGGCGCAGAAGGACTTCTACGACAAGACCGAGTGCCACCGGCTGACGAGCGGCGGCCTCAACGTCCTGCAGTGCGGCGACCCGACGGCGTCGGGCAGCGGCGGGCCCGGCTACCGGTTCGCCAACGAGAACACCGACGGCGCCACCTACACCGAGGGCACGCTCGCCATGGCGCACTCGAGCCAGCCGGACTCCAACGGCAGCCAGTTCTTCATGGTCTACAAGGATTCGCAGCTCCCGCCGGACTACACCGTGTTCGGCAAGATCACCAAGGGGCTGGACGTGCTCGAGAAGATCGCCAAGGGCGGGTCGGAGCCGGACGGCGACGGCAAGCCCAAGAAGAAGGTCGAAATCCAGGACGTCGCGATCGCCGGGAAATAGGCGAACGGGATACTAAGGTGTGGAGGGTCCGGAGGGCGTGAGCCGTCCGGACCCGCGATTCAGGAGGCAAGGGTGTCCAGCGCGACCGATCCCTGGGGCCGGGTGGACGAGGACGGCACCGTCTATGTCAGGACTTCGGACGGCGAGCGGGTCGTCGGGTCCTGGCAGGCCGGCGCGCCCGAAGAGGCCCTGGCCTACTTCAAGCGCAAGTACGACGCGCTCGTCACCGAGATCGGCCTGCTCGAGCAGCGGATCCGCACCACCGACCTGCAGCCCGCGCAGGCGCAGCAGAGCATCGACCGGCTCCGCGAGTCCGTCGCCGGGGCGCACGCCGTCGGCGACCTCGACGCGCTCGCGCGGCGGCTGGACGGCCTGACCGAGCGGGTCGGCCGGCGCCGCGAGGAGGTCAAGGCGCAGCGCGAGCAGCACCGCCACGAGGCCCGCGAGGTCAAGGAGCGGATCGTCGCCGAGGCCGAGCGCATCGCCGCCGAGGAGACGCACTGGAAGAACGGCGGCGAGCGCCTGCGCCAGCTGGTCGAGGAGTGGAAGGCCGCCGACCGCATCGACCGGCCCACCGAGACCGCGCTGTGGAAGCGGCTGTCGGCCGCCCGCAACGCCTTCACCAAGCGCCGCAAGGCCTACTTCGCCACCCTCGACGACCAGCGCGAGGAGTCCCGCCGGGAGAAGGAGCGCCTGGTCGCCGAGGCCGAGGCGATGGCCGGCTCCACCGACTGGGGCGAGACCGCCGCCGCCTACCGCGACCTGATGCGCCGCTGGAAGAACGCCGGACGCGCCTCCAGAGACGCCGAAGAGGACCTGTGGGCCCGCTTCAAGGGCGCCCAGGACGCCTTCTTCCAGGCCCGCAGCGCCGCTTTCGCCGAGCGCGACGCCGAGTTCCGCGGCAACGCCGAGGAGAAGGAGAAGATCCTCGCCGAGGCCGAGCGGCTGCTGCCCGTCAAGGACGTCCGGCAGGCCCGCCAGGCGCTGCGGACCATCCAGGAGCGCTGGGAGGCCGCCGGCATGGTCCCGCGCGACCAGCGCGACCGCCTGGAGGGCCGGCTCCGCAAGATCGAGGAGACCGTCCGCGCCGCCGAGGAGAACGAGTGGCGCCGCACCAACCCCGAGGCCCGCGCCCGCGCCGAGGCCACGGTCGGCCAGCTGCGCAGCTCCATCGAGCAGCTGGAGAAGCGCCTCGGCAAGGCCCGCGACGCCGGCCGCGACAAGGACGTCAAGGAAGCCGAAGAGGCCCTCACCGCCCGCCGCGCCTGGCTCGAAGAAGCCGAACGCACCCTCGCCGAGTTCTCGTGACGCGCTAGGCCGCGCGGCCTAGGAAGG
>NZ_SMJW01000094.1 GCF_004348335.1 Actinomadura bangladeshensis
GGGGCATAAGAGACAGTGGTGATCCTGTCCGGCTGGACGCGGGTGTGGGTCCGGGAGGGCGCCGAGCAGCGGATCATCGCGTTCCGGGGCGCCGGGGAGCTGGTCGGTGAGCGGGCGGCGCTGATGATCCGGGACCGGTCCGCCACCGTGACGGCGGACGGCGACGTCCAGGCGCTGCGGATCGACGCCCCCGACTTCGGGGCCTTCCTGGACGCCCACCCGCGCGTGCGGGGCGTCCTGGAGCAGCAGGTCTACCGGCGGCAGATCGAGAAGCACGACTTCGGCGACGTGCAGGGCAACTGCTCGATCCTCATCACCGACATCACGTCGTTCAGCTCGCCGGCGCGCACCGACGCCGACCGCGAGTACGTCCTCGGCGCGATGTACGACCTGATGGGCGAGGCGTTCACCGCCTCCGGCCTCGACCTCGGCCGCCTCTACCAGGAGGACCGCGGCGACGGCGCGCTCGTCATCGTCCCGCCGACGACGCCGACCGACCGGGTCGTCGACCCGATGCTCGCGCACCTGGCGGCGGCGCTGCGGCGGCACAACCGGCGCGCCGCCGAGGCGACCCGGCTCCAGCTGCGGGCCGCGCTGCACGTCGGGCCGGTGCAGCGCGGGCCGAAGGGCGTGTCCGGCATCTCCATCATCACCACGCGGCGGATGGTGGACGCGCCGGCGGTGAAGCGGCGCGTCGCCGAGACCGGCGCCGACCTGGCCTTCGTCACGTCCGACTTCGTGTTCGACACGGTGATCACGCCCGCCCCCGGCCTGGTCGACCCGGGCCGCTACTCGCGGGTCCGGGTCAGGCTGAAGGAGGCGTCGCTGCCGGCGTGGCTCATGCTGGAGGGCGGCGGGTCCCAGCTCCGCGCGGTGTGACCGTCAGGACGCCACGAGGTCCTGGTAGTCGGGGTGCTTTTCGATCCACTTCTTGATGAACGGGCACACCGGGACGACCGTGCCGCCCTTGCCCCGGATGTCGTCCAGCGCCCCGCGGGCGAGCGCGCTGCCGATGCCCTTGCCCTCGAACGCCGAGTCGACCTCGGTGTGGACGAGGACGACGGAGCCCTCCTCCCGTTCGTAGTCGACGAATCCGGCGAGGTCGCCGTCCACCCTGACCTCGTAGCGGTTCTTCCCGGCATTGTCGGTGATCTCGGTGCTCATGCCCCGATAATGCCCAATCGCGTGGAGAGATTCCCCGCCGCCCCTCCCGGCGCCGCTCAGCCCGCCTCGTGGCCGGCGCGGAGCAGGCAGTAGGTGACGGCCTCCTCCAGGGCCTGCCAGGACGCGGCGATGACGTTGTCCTCGACGCCGACGGTGCCCCACTCGCGCTCGCCGTCGCCGGACTCGATCAGCACCCGCGTCCGCGCGTCGGTGCCGTGCGCGCCCTCCAGGATGCGGACCTTGTAGTCGACCAGCTCCAGCCGCGCCAGCTCCGGGTAGAGGCGGCCGAGCGCGAGGCGCAGCGCGTTGTCGAGGGCGTTGACGGGCCCGTTGCCCTCGCCGGTCGCGATGATCCGCTCGCCCTTGGCGTGCAGCTTGACGGTGGCCTCGCTGACCATGGAGCCGTCCGGGCGGCGCTCCACGATCGACCGCCACGACTCGACCTCGAAGTGCCGCTGCCGGACGCCGGTCAGCTCCTCGCGCAGCAGCAGCTCGAACGAGGCGTCCGCGGCCTCGAAGGTGTAGCCGGTGGACTCCAGGTCCTTGACCTTGGCGACGACGGCCTTGGCCTTCTCGCCGGACAGGTCGTAGCCGAGCTCGCGGCCCTTCAGCTCCACGGACGCGCGCCCCGCCATGCTCGACACCAGCATCCGCATGTCGTTGCCGACGGCGGCCGGGTCGATGTGCTGGTACAGGTCCGGGTCGATCTTGACGGCGGACGCGTGCAGCCCCGCCTTGTGCGCGAACGCCGACACGCCCACGTAGGGCTGCTGCGAGCTGGGCGCGACGTTGGTGACCTCGGACACGGCGTGCGCGATCCGCGTCATCTCGGCGAGCTGCGCGTCCGACACCAGGTTCATGCCGCGCTTGAGCTGCAGGTTGCCGACGACCGTGAACAGGTTGGCGTTGCCGCTGCGCTCGCCGTAGCCGTTCGCGCAGCCCTGCACGTGGGTGGCGCCCGCCTTCACCGCGGCGAGGGTGTTGGCGACCGCGCAGCCGGAGTCGTCGTGGCAGTGGATGCCGACGCGGACCCCGTACCCGACGACCTCGTGGACGACCTCGGCCAGCTCGTCCGGCAGCATGCCGCCGTTGGTGTCGCAGAGCGCGACGACGTCCGCGCCGGCCTCGGCGGCGGTGCGGACGGCCTCCAGCGCGTAGGCGCGGTTGGCCTTGTGGCCGTCGAAGAAGTGCTCGGCGTCCAGGAAGACTCGTTGGCCCTCCGCACGCAGATGGGAGACCGTGTCGCGGATCATCGCGAGGTTCTCCTCAAGGGTGGTGCGGAGGGCCAGCTCGACGTGCCTGTCGTGACTCTTGGCGACCAGGGTCACGACGGACGCGCCGCTTTCGCGCAGGGCGGCGACCTGGGGGTCGTCGGCCGCCTTCACCCCGGCCCGGCGGGTCGCGCCGAACGCGGTGAGCTGCGCGTGCCTCAGGTCGAGCTCGGTTCGAGCCCGCCTGAAGAACTCGGTGTCCTTGGGGTTGGCGCCCGGCCAGCCGCCCTCGATGAAGCCGACGCCCAGGTCGTCGAGGTGCCGCGCGATGGCGAGCTTGTCGGGCACGGAGAGGTTGAGCCCCTCCTGCTGCGACCCGTCGCGCAGGGTGGTGTCGTAGACGTGGAACGCGTCGCCTTGCATAGGTGAGAACCCCCAGAGGGTGGCGCCAGGGCACAAAAAAGACCCCTCACGGACGTGAGAGGTCTGCGCGCCGGCGGTGTCCCGTTAGCTGCCGGCGCGCCAGCCGATAATGACGAGGCTGCTGCGCATGATGATCCCAGTCTGCCACACGATTCCCGTGCTCGGGACGGCCGTCTCGGATCATGAGACGGCGGCCCCGGCGCGCGGCGCGCCGGGGCCCGCGGACCCGCAGGTCAGACGATCTTGTGGACCCAGCCGTAGGGGTCCGGGCGGGTGCCGTACTGGATGCCGACCAGCTCCTGGCGGAGCCGCATCGAGACCTCGCCGGGCTCGCCGTCCCCGATGGTCCACTCCCGGTCCCGGCCCTTGACCCGGCCGACCGGGCTGATGATCGCGGCGGTGCCGCAGCCGAACACCTCGGTGATCTCGCCGGACGCGCAGCCCGCCTGCCACTCGTCGATACTGATCTTGCCCTCCTCGGTGGGGACGCCGAGGTCCGGGGCGAGCTTGAGCATCGAGTCCCGGGTGACGCCGGCGAGCAGCGTGCCGGTGAGCGCCGGGGTGAGCAGCCGGGCCTGCGTGCCGGTCCCGTAGACGAACATGAGGTTCATCGAGCCGACCTCCTCGACCCAGCGGTGCTCCACCGCGTCGAGCCAGACGACCTGGTCGCAGCCCTGCGCGACGGCCTCGGCCTGCCCGGCGAAGGACGCCGCGTAGTTGCCGCCGAACTTGGCCTCGCCCGTCCCGCCGGGGGCCGCGCGCGTGTAGTCCTGCGACAGCCACACCGAGACCGGCTTGATCCCGCGCGGGTAGTACAGCCCGGAGGGCGACGCGATGACCATGAACAGGAACTCGTTCGCCGGGCTGTTCACACCGAGGGCGCGCGTCGTGGCGAACATGAAGGGCCGCAGGTAGAGGCTGTGGCCCTCGGTGTCGGGGACCCACTCCTTGTCGGTGCGGACGAGGAGTTCGATCGCGTCCACGAACAGCTGCTCGGGGATCTCGGGCATGGCCATCCGCTTGGCCGACCGGTTCATCCGGGCCGCGTTCATGTACGGCCGGAAGGTGACGATGGACCCGTCCGGCTGCTTGTAGGCCTTGAGGCCCTCGAAGAGCTCCTGGGCGTAGTGGAACACCTGGGAGGCAGGGTCCATCGGGATCGGCCCGTACGGTTCGAGCTTCGCGTCGTGCCAGCCGCGCTCCGCCGAGTACCTGATCGTGATCATGTGGTCGGTGAAGTGCCGGCCGAAGCCGGGGTCGGCCAGGACCGCCGCGCGCTCGGCGGCGGTCGCGGGCCGCTCGGTGCGCGTGATCTCGAAGTCCAGGGTGTCGCTCATCGCGGTTCGTCCTCTCGCGGATCGCCGGGCGGCCCCATCGCCGCTGCGGCTTCCTTAGTCCCTATTGTCGTACTTCGTGTAGACCTGCTCCTCCACGCGGCGCATGCCGAAGACCGGGCGCGCCGCGAGGGCACACCCGGTCCGGCCGGACAGGCGGCGTGCCCTATCCGGATACTCGCTTGGCGATCGCGTCGCCGATCTGGGACGTGGAACGGGCGCCGAGCCCGGCGCGCTCGGCCAGGTCGTCCGAGACGGCCTGCTCGACGCGGCGGGCGGCGCCGCCCTCGCCGATGTGGTCGAGCAGCATCGCGACGGACAGGATCGTGGCGGTCGGGTCGGCCTTGCCCTGCCCGGCGATGTCGGGCGCGCTGCCGTGCACCGGCTCGAACATCGACGGAGCGGTGCGGTCGGGGTTGACGTTGCCGGACGCGGCGAGCCCGATCCCGCCCGCGATCGCGGCGCCGATGTCGGTGATGATGTCGCCGAACAGGTTGTCGGTGACGACGACGTCGAAGCGCTGCGGCTGGTTCACGAAGAACATGGTGGCCGCGTCGACGTGGACGTAATCAGTCGAGATCTGCGGGTACTCCTCGCCGACCCGCTTCAGGACACGCTGGTACAGGTCGCCGGCGAACGTGAGGACGTTGTCCTTGTGGACCAGCGTGAGCTTCTTGCGCGGCCGGGACGCCGCCACCTCGAACGCGTACCGGATGACCCGCTCGACCCCGTACGCGGTGTTCACGCTCTCCTGCGTGGCGACCTCGTGCGGCGTGCCCTTGCGCAGCACGCCCCCGACACCGGTGTACGGGCCCTCGGTGCCCTCCCGGACGACGACCATGTCGATGTCGTCGGTCGTCACGCCGGCCAGCGGCGTCTGCACGCCCGGGAAAAGCTTGACGGGCCGCAGGTTGACGTAGTGGTCGAGCTCGAACCGGGTCCGCAGCAGCAGCCCGCGCTCCAGCGTCCCGCTGGGGACGCTCGGGTCGCCGACCGCGCCGAGCAGGATGACGTCCTGCTCGCGCAGCTCGGCCAGCACCGAGTCGGGCAGCGTCTCCCCCGTCCGGTGCCAGCGGGCGGCGCCCAGGTCGTAGGGGGTCTGGTCGAACGTGAGGTCACCGGACACGGCGTCGAGGACCTTCAGTCCCTCGGCGACCACCTCGGGGCCGATCCCGTCACCCGGGATGACGGCCAGACGAATGCTGCGCGAAGCCATGCGCGCACTCTACTGCAAACGTCTCAGTGCGTGGGCTTCCGTCTCACGATCCGGTCAAGAGCCCGCAATCTCCGCACATCCCGCCGCCGGGCACCCGGTAGTACAGGCAGCAGTTGTTCCGGACGAACCCGTCCGCTCCGAAGTGCCCGGCCCCAGCCAGCGGCTCCAGGGCCAGCAGCGCCCGCACCAACTCGGCCCTTGTGCCGCTGACCGGCCCAACGTTAAGACTTCCGGCCAACGCGGAAGCCGCGTTTCCCCACACGAGTCCGTCCGCGAGCTTCACAACGCTCGCCATGGCCTCCCGCAGCGGCCGCAACTGCCCGTCCACGACCACGCGATGAACAAGGTCAGCGGCCTCCGCAAGGCTTCCGGCCTGCCATCCGCCCGGCTCCGCGAGCCCCAGCCGGATCGGCTCACCGGGCGCCCACCGCCACCGCAGCGGCCCCAGGTCGGGGACGACCCCGGCCGCCGCCGCGGCGACGACGGGCGACCACAACCGCGCCGCGAGCCCCTGGAACACCAACGAGCCCGCGACTCGCGACTCCCCTACTCCGAGCCGCTCCGCGTAGTCACCGGTGAGCGCCTGCAACCGCCCGACATCACCCGAAAGCGGCCGCCACACGGCCTCAGGCCCGTCCAACGTCGTGCATATCTCGAAGTAAGGCCCGAGCCGGGCGACGTCCCGCAGCACCCGCGCGACTTCGGCGGGGGCGGCTCCGATCGGCATAGCCCCCAGTGTCACACGCGTGAAGGAGGAGAAAGCGCTAGTCGGCTCGCCGGTCCAGAGCGGTCTGCAGGGCTCGGGCGGCCTCTTCTTCGGCTTCGTCGGCCGGGGTGTTGGTCCAGGTGTCGTTCATGAGTGTGCTCCTGATTCGCTGAGCTGTGGCGAGAGGGCCGCCGGGAGTCCGTGGTTCGCACGGTCCGGCTGGGAATCGGACTCACGGCCAGGCAGAACCTCCGCAGCGGGTGCCGGCCTGCCGATGTTCAGGCCCCGCTGCGGCAGCGAAGGATTACTACGAAGCGCCGCATGACTACCTGCGAGATTACCTCCGGTCCGGCGAAGTTGTCCCGACTCGTGGCGAGAAATCTCAGCATGCGGGACGGATGCCGGATGGGAAACGCCGCGGGCGGGCGTGCCGGCGCACCCGGCACGCCCGCCCGCGGCGGAAGGCTTCCCCTCAGGCAGGTCAGCCGTCGAGTCATTCTGGGGGGCGACCCCCAGACCCCCGAATCAGCCGTCGAGGTCCACCCGGCGGCCCATGTCGGCGCCGACCTCCTTGGTGATGGCGTCGACGAGCTGCGGCTGGACGGCCGAGTCGACGGTCAGCGCGATCAGCGCCTTGCCGCCCTTGACGTCCCGGCCGACCTGCATGCCGGCGATGTTGACCTGCTCGTCGCCGAGCAGCTTGCCGACGGCGCCGACGATGCCGGGGCGGTCGACGTAGGAGAAGAACGCCATGTGCTCGGTCGGGACGAGCTCCATGTTGTAGCCGTTGATCTCGATGATCCGCTCGGCGTGCTTGGGGCCGGTGAGCGTGCCGGAGACCGAGACCACGGCGCCGTCGGCCATGGTGCCGCGCACCTGGACGACGTTGCGCCAGTCGGGGCTGTCCTCGGACGTGGTGAGGGTGACCTCGACGCCGCGGTCGCGGGCGAGGAGCGGCGCGTTGACGAACGTCACGGCCTCCTCGATGACGTCCACGAAGACGCCCTTGAGCGCGGCGAGTTCGAGGACCTTCACGTCGTGCTCGGCGATCTCGCCGCGGACGACGACGTCGAGGCGGACGGGGACGCCGCCGGCGAGGGCGGTGAAGATGCGGCCGAGCTTCTCGGCGAGCGGCAGGCCGGGCTTGACGTCCTCGGCGACGGCGCCGCCCTGGACGTTGACCGCGTCCGGCACGAACTCGCCGGAGAGCGCCAGCTTCACCGAGCGGGCGACCTGGGTGCCGGCCTTCTCCTGCGCCTCGTGGGTGCTGGCGCCGAGGTGCGGGGTGACCACGACGTTGTCGTGGTGGAACAGCGGGCTCTCGGTGCACGGCTCGGTGCTGAACACGTCGATGCCGGCGCCGGCGACCCGGCCGTCCTTGATCGCGAGGTCGAGGGCCTCCTCGTCGACGATCCCGCCGCGGGCGGCGTTGACGATCCGGACCGACGGCTTGACCTGCTGCAGCTCGCGGTCGCCGATGAGGCCGAGGGTCTCGGGCGTCTTCGGCAGGTGCACGGTGATGAAGTCGCTCTCGCGGAGCAGCTCCTCCAGCGTGACGAGCTTCACGCCGAGCTGCGCGGCGCGGGCGGCCTGCACGTAGGGGTCGAACGCGACCACGTTCATGTCGAAGGCGGCGAGGCGCTGGGCGACCAGGACGCCGATGCGGCCGAGGCCGAGCACGCCGACGGTCTTGCCCTGCAGCTCGACGCCGGTGTACTTGGAGCGCTTCCACTCGCCCTGCTTGAGCGCGGCGTGGCCCTGCGGCACGTTGCGGGCGGTGGCGAGCAGCAGCGCGATCGCGTGCTCGGCGGCGGTGACGATGTTGGACGTGGGCGCATTGACGACCATGACGCCGGCCTTGGTGGCGGCCTCCACGTCGACGTTGTCGAGGCCCACGCCGGCGCGGGCCACGACCCGCAGCTTCTTGGCGTGCTGGAAAACCTCGGCGGTGACCTTGGTGGCGCTCCGCACGATCAGCGCGTCGACGTCGGCGACGGCGGGCAGCAGCTGCGCCTTGTCACTTCCGTCTACGTGGCGGACGTCGAAGTCGGCCTCCAGCACGGCGATGCCGGCCGGGGAGAGTTCTTCTGCGACGAGGACGACGGGCTTGCTCAAGAGAAAACAGTCCTTCGGAAAGTGAGAGTGATGTGCGTGCTGTGCGTGCAGGTGAAGTCGCGAGTCACCTCGTCGTGGCCCTCGCCCCCGGCAGCCGAGTCTATAACCCGTGGGCGACGGCGGTTCGCGGCAGGGAAAGACTCACCGGTAACTACCGCTCCGCACGGGTTCGCCCTGGTCTGTCAGGCCGCGTTCGGTTCCGGCACGGCCGCGAGCACGGACGCCACCCGCTCGGCGTCCTCGACGTGGATGTGCGGGACGTCCGCGAACACGCGCAGCGGCCCGGCCGGCAGCCCCAGCTCCTCGGCGACCCCCGTCTGCACCTCGCGCAGCGGGATGTACATCAGGTAGCCGCGGTGGACGTTCTGCGACCGGAACATCGCCGTCATGCCGAGCCGGTAGCCGCGGATCCGGAACGACAGCGCGGTCAGGGCCGGCAGCCCGTCGGCCGGCTCGCCCGGGATCGTCAGCGAGATCCACGCGCTGGTCGTCCACGGCCTGGCCCGCAGCAGGTCCACCACCCACTGGATCTGGTCGTGCCCGTCCAGGTCGTGCAGCCGCGGCCAGTACCGCCCGCGGACGACCCGGCGGGTGCGCTCCTGGGCGCGCCGGACCAGCCGCGTCCGGTCGCCGTACTCGCGCAGGATCGGGTCCTCCCAGCTCAGCGAGGCGATCTCGAACAGCAGCGGGGGCCCCTCGATGATGGGCCCGCCGTCCTCCAGCCCGGCCTCGCCGGCCGTCCACACGTGCCGCAGGACACCGATCCACGCCTGCCCGCAGGTCTCCCAGCGCCGGACGTCCTTGTCCCCTTGCGCCGGCATGTCATGACTCCGCACCGTTATTCAGGGATTTTCCCGTCCGCCGCATTGCCGCACCCGCCGGGAATTGCGCGCCGTCTCCGCCGGACGGCCCTCCCTCGGCCCCGATCAGCCTCGCACCGCTCATGCACACTGCCCCAAGATCCGCTCCGGCGGCGGTCACAGGAGTGTTCGCGCAGGTACTCCCCGCGCCGGCCGCGGCCGTCACGGCTTTCTTCAAGTATCAGGCAACCTGCCCAAAAACGGTAGGCATATTTATCCGAACGGTATCTTCACCGGCATTCTGACCGTGTTGTCGTCCATCAGTCACTGGACAATCCGTCCAAACGATCGCGGCGCGGATCACCACGGGTCGGGGACGTCCCGGTGCAGCACGAGGTAGCCGTCCCGCCGGAAGACCTGCCGGTACCCGGCGGCCTCCAGTTCGGCGACGCGCCGCCGCTGCTCGGCGACCGAGCCGAAGGGGAACTCCAGCCGCCCGACGTAGGCGACCACCCAGGGCGCCCCGCGCGAGCGCCGGTCCCACAGCAGGACGCGGGCGCGGGACGTCAGCGCGGGGCCGACGCCGTTGGCCGCCTCGACGAGCGCGCCGTCGGGGATCCGCGCGGCCGCCGCCGACGCGGCGCGGGCCCGCTCGTTCTGCCGCCACAGCGCCGGGTCGGCCAGGTGCTTGTAGGCGAAGAACGGCACGCAGGCGAGGGTCGCGGCGAGCACCGCGGCCATCGGCAGGACGGGCGGGACCCGCCGCCGGCGCGGCAGCCCCCGCAGCCGCGCCGCCCCGTCCACCGCCGCGAGGACGAGCACGGCGATGATGAACGCGTTGTAGTGGTAGTGCGGCTCCCACCAGTTGCCGAACCGGCTCGCGAGCATCCGCTCGGCCAGCAGCGGCACGGCGGTCAGGGTCAGCGGGGACGCCAGCGGCAGCAGGAGCAGCGGCAGGACGACCAGCGCCATCGTCGCGACCTTCTGCGGCGGGTCGACGAGCACCGCCGCGACGTCCCACGGCCGGGTGAGCGCGTGGACGGCGGCGTGCGGCACGTCCGGGCCGAGCGCGCCGTACGCCCAGTAGTAGGCGTTGTCGCCGCCGAAGGCCGCGATGAGCACGCGCGAGCAGAGCCAGGTGGCGACGAGCCCGACCACGACGTAGGCGAGGCCGGCCCGCCGGTCGCCCCTCGGCAGCAGGTCGCGCGGCCCGCGCCGCTCGCCGTCCTGCTCGTCCGGGCGGGTGAGCAGGTAGAGGCCGAAGCCGGCGAGCAGGAGGCCCATGTCCTCCTTGACCAGCAGCAGCGCGAACGCCGCCACCGCCGCCTGGACGCGCCGCCCCGCGTCGTGCCGCTCGACCAGCAGCGCCGACAGCAGCGGGACGAACGCGACCTCGTGGAAGTCGAACGCGAGCGCCTCGGCGATCGGCCAGGACAGCGCGTACGCCCCGGCCGCGCAGTAGGCGGCGCCCGCGCCGAGCCTGCGCTCGGCGTACCGCCAGATCGGCCAGATCGCGAGCGCGAACAGCACGGCCTGCGCGACCAGCAGCGTCTCCGGGCCGTCGTGGATCCAGTAGAGCGGCGCGAGCAGCGCGAGGACCGGTGAGAAGTGGTCGCCGAGGACGGAGAAGTCCGGCCCGAAGCCGTTGTGGACGCCCTTCACCATCGCGACCGGCAGGTCGAGGCGGCTGTAGGAGCGGACCGCCTGGTCGAAGATCACCAGGTCGTAGCTGCCGGTCCGGAAGGCGCGCAGCCGCATCAGCGCGTACGCCGCGTACAGCAGCGCGCTCGCCGCGGTGAGCGCGGCGATCAGCAGGCGGCGCCGCCGGGGGGCTCCCCCGGTGCCGGCGGGGATCTCGCGGGCGGCCCCCTGCGCCACGACGACCTCGGCCACGCGCCGGACGCTACCACCGGTCCGGCACGCGGCCGGGGTCCGGCCCGCGCGTTTCCCCTGCGACGCGCTTCACATGACCATGCTTTTCCTAGGTCGCCATGCGCCGTGCCATCGGCAGGCGGGAGCGGGTGAACGCCCCGGCGACGAGCGCGACGAGCAGCGGGATGCCGATGCCGACCGCGAGCAGCAGCAGCCAGGGGACGTCCACGATCGCACCGTGCGCCGCCGCTCCCGTCACCTCGACGTCGGAGGTGAGCGGGCGCGTCACCGCGATGCCGGGGACGAGGCCGCCCGCGATCCCGAGCCAGCAGCCGAGCGCGGCGATGAACGCGGCCCGGCCCATGGTCAGCAGCCGGCGGGTGCGCGGGCGGGCGCCGATCGCGCCGAGCGTCGCGAGGTCGGGCAGCGCGTCGGCGGACGCCAGGCCGGTGGCGATCAGCGAGCCGCCGAGCGCGAGGACCGCCGCGACGGCCGCGAGCAGCAGGGTGACCTTGCCGAACGACCCGGTGAAGCCGCGCTCGACGTAGACGGACCCCTCGTTGCGGGTGAAGCCGTCCAGCGTCCTGTCCAGGCGCGCCTGCTCGGCCTCGGTGACGCGGTGGTCGGCGCGGTCGACGCCGAACGCCTCGGTCCGGACGGGCAGCCCGATCCGCTCCGCGACCCGCGGCGGGACGATCGCCCGCACGTGCGGGTCGCCGGCGGCGACGACGGCCGGCAGGTCCTCGACCGTCCGGACGACGTGCTCCTCGTCGTCCTCCCAGTAGAAGACCTTGGCCGTGGTCGTCCCGCCGGCCAGGGGCGCGGCGCGGAACAGGACCACCTTCCCCGCGTCCAGCGCGGCGGTGACGGCGGGATCGTCGCGGCCGAGGACCATGCGCGCCTCGCGGGCGCCGCCGACCACGTTGTCCATGAGGTCGAAGGAGGCGTTCTCGTCGCGCGCGGCGGCGAACGTGACCGCGGGGCACTTCGACCAGTCGTCGCCCACGCAGACGCCGTCCGGCCCCGGCAGGGCCTTCAGCGTGACGACGGGCACGCCCGGCAGGTCGCGCCGGACGGCCTCACCGACCGTGTCGGCCCGGTCCAGCGGCGGCCTGACCAGCGCCGATCCCATGGGCAGCTTCGCCTGGTACTCGATCTGCTCCTGCCGGAAGTCGCTGGCGCCCCCGATGGCCAGCGCGGTGATCCCGGCGACGGCCGCCATGATCGCGGCGACCGCGGGCGCGGTCCGGGCCCGGTTGCGGCCCGCGTCGCGGACGGCGAGGCGCAGCGGCAGCGGCAGCCGGCGCGCGAGCCGGCCGGTCGCCCCGACCAGCCACGGGCAGGCGAGCACGAGCCCGATGATGATCGCGGCCGCGCCGATCGCGGCGCCGAACTCGCGCCATTTCCGGACGCCCTCCAGGCACAGCGCCACGCCCGCGACCACGAGGACGCCGCCGGCGACCGGCCAGCCGCGGCGGGCCGCGGCCGGCGCCTCGCGGCGTCCGGACAGGACGGCGACGACGTCCGTCCGGGCGGCCTGGGCGGCCGGGACGAGCGCGGCCAGCAGCCCGCTGCCCGCGCCGACCAGCATCGTCACGGCGACGAGGAGCCACGGCACGGTGAACGGGCCGAGCGGTTCGGCGCCGCGGGCCTCGGCGGTCCGCGCGACGACGGCGGCGGCGGCGATCCCGAGCGCGGCGCCGCCGACCGCGGCGGTCCCGCCGAGCAGCAGCCCGCTCGCCAGCACGACGGCGCGCAGGTGCCGGCCCTCCCCGCCGGACGCGGCGACCAGCGCGAGGTCGCGGCGGCGGCGCCGGACGTCCACCACGAACGCCGGTCCGGCGAGCAGTACGACCTCCAGCACGATCATCGCGACGATCAGCGCCAGCACGGCGCTCTCGGCGGCGGACGGGGGCTCCGCGCCGGCCGACCGGTCCAGGGCCGTGCTGGTGGCCCGCAGCACGGCGAGGGCGACCACGGCGCAGATCGGCAGCCCGATCATGCCCAGTACGAGCGCCGTGCGGCCCTTGGCGCGCAGCGCGTCCTGGCGGGCGAGGCGCAGCGCGAATCCGTAGCGGGTCACGTCGTCTCCTGCAGCAGGCTCTCGGGGCCGGAGGGGCCGGGGGTGGTGTCGACGAGCCGGCCGTCGCGCAGGAACACGACCCGGTCGGCCCAGGCGGCGTGCCGGGACTCGTGCGTCACCATCAGGCAGGACGCGCCCGCGTCGCAGCGGCCCCGCAGGACCCGCATGACGTCCTCGCCGGTGTGGCTGTCGAGCGCGCCGGTCGGCTCGTCGGCGAGGACGAGCCGGCGGTCGCCGACGAGCGCGCGGGCGATCGCGACGCGCTGCTGCTGGCCGCCGGACATCTCGTCGGGGAACCGGTCGGCCAGTTCGCCGACGCCGACCTCCTCCAGCGCCTGCCGCGCCTCCCGCTGGGCCTGCCGGGCGCGGACGCCGTCCAACTCACGCGGCAGCATGACGTTCTCGGCCGCGGTGAGGCTGGGGATGAGGTTGAGGTCCTGGAAGACGTAGCCGACGGAGCGGCGGCGCAGGGCCGAGCGGGCCGCCCGGCCGAGCCCGCCGAGGTCGGCGCCGTCCACGACGACCTGCCCGGACGTGGGCGTGTCGAGGCCGCCGGCGAGGGTCAGCAGGGTCGACTTGCCGGAGCCGGACGGGCCCATCACCGCGACGAACTCGCCCGCCGCGACGTCCATCGTCACTCCGGCGAGGGCGTGCACGAGGGCCGCGCCGCTCCCGTGGTCGCGGGACACCTCCCGCAGGGACAGCACGCTCATCGCCGCGCCTCCTCGCCGGTGTGCGCGGGCGCCTCGGCGGGCGCCTCGGCGGGCGCGAACGGGGCGGGCGGCTCGGCGCGGACGACGTAGGTCTCGCAGTGGTCCAGCCAGCGCACCTCGGCCTCCGCCTGGAAGATCATGGACTCCAGGACCAGCCGCCAGGCGCGGTCGCCCTGGTCGGCGGGGACGGCGGGCGCGTCGGCCTTGAGCCGGGTGAGGTCCTGGAGGGTGCGCAGCGTGGCGGTGCGCTGCGCCTGGACGACGGCGGCGACGTCCACGCCCGGGGCGGTGACGGCCATCGCGAGCTTGATCGCCAGTTCGTCGCGGGGCCGGTCGGCCCGCACGATCGGGGTGGCGAACCACCGCCGGACGTCCTCCTCGCCCGCCGGGGTGATCCGGTAGACGAAGCGGCCCTCGTCGTCGGCGCCGACCCGCGTGACGAGGTCGTCGCGTTCGAGCCGGGAGAGGGTGGAGTAGACCTGCCCGATGTTGAGCGGCCAGGTGGCGCCGGTGAAGGACTCGAACTCGGCGCGCAACTGGTAGCCGTAGCGGGGCCCCTGGGACAGCAGTGCCAGCAGGCCGTGACGGATTGACATGCCTACCAAGTATGCATACCGAGTATCCCTTGGGCAATACCGAGTATGCATCCACAAGGACACACCGCCGAGTTTTCACTGTGAGCGACGACTCGGAGCCTTAACGTGACCTGTGTCCCCGGCCGATCAGGAGAGACCCGTGACCTCGGACTGCACCTCGGACTCCGCAGCGACCCCGAACCACGTCCCGGAACACGCCCCGGAACACGCCCCGGAACACGCCCCGGAGTCCGCTCCGGACGACGCATCGGACTGCCACGCCAGCGTCCTGCGCGACGTGCTGGGCGTGTACGACCACCGCTACCTGAGCCTCGACCGCCTCCAGCGGGAGCGGCTCGTGGACGGCACCCGCCGCGTCCTCGGCGAGGAGGGGCTGAGCGAGGCGGTCCGCGCCGCGCTGCCCGCGTCCGCCCGGCTCCGGGCCTTCTGCATCCGGCACGGCCTGCGCGAGGAGCTGGAGCGGCTGATCCGCGACGAGGCGGAGGGCAGCCCGGCGGGCGCCGTCGTGGTCGGCGGCCGCATCTACGCCATGTACCCCTACCTGCGCGGAGTCCCCCGCCAGGACGCCGACATCACCACCGAGGTCGGCGTCGACCACCGGCTGGACGCGGTCGGCTGGCAGGGCCGCCAGGTGCGCATCCGCGGCGTCGCGGCACTCCAGCGCGTCGAGACGAACCGCACCGCCGTCGACCTCATCCTGCGGGAGCGGACGTCCGGCAGGGAGCACGGCTTCCCCGCCGTCCCCCGGCCCGACGGCGCCCGCGGGTTCGAGGCCGTCGCCGACCCCGCCGCCGTGGAACCGGGGCGCTGGGACGTGCACGTCGCGGCGACCGCGCTCGGCGTCACCCGCGAGGCCCGCTTCGGCGCCGTCCGCGCCGGCGGGCTGCGGACCGGCCCGCAGCGGCGGGCGGCCGGCGCCAAGGACGTCGCCGTCTACTTCACCAAGGGCGGCCACCTGGCGCTGCTGGTGACCGGCGCGCCCGGCGGCACGTCCCCCCTGGCCAGACTCCTGCGCCGCTTCCGTTGAGCTGCGGCGTGTTGTTGTCATCCGCACGCGGATGACAACAACACGCCGCAGGTGAACGATGCGGGTCAGTCGTTCAGCCAGCTCATCATCGGGCGCAGCTCGGCGCCCGTCTTCTCGATCGGGTGCGCGGCCAGCTCGTCCCGGTACTGCTGGAACTGCTTCTGGCCGCCCTCGAACTCGTCCACCAGCTCCTTGGCGTACTGCCCGGACTGGATCTCGCCGAGGATCTTCTTCATCGCGGCCTTGGTCTCCGGCGTGATCACGCGCGGGCCGCGGCTGTAGCCGCCGTACTCGGCGTTGTCGGACACCGACCAGTACATCTTGTGGATGCCGCCCTCGTACATGAGGTCGACGATCAGCTTCATCTCGTGCAGGACCTCGAAGTAGGCGACCTCCGGCTGGTAGCCGGCCTCGGTCAGCACCTCGAACCCGGTCTTGATCAGCTCGGAGACGCCGCCGCACAGCACGGCCTGCTCGCCGAACAGGTCGGTCTCGGTCTCCTCGGTGAAGGTGGTCTTGATGCCGCCCGCGCGCAGCCCGCCGATCGCCTTGGCGTAGGAGAGCGCCAGCGGCCAGGCGTTGCCCGACGGGTCCTTCTCCACGGCCACGATCACCGGCACGCCGCGCCCGGCGACGAACTGGCGGCGGACGAGGTGCCCCGGGCCCTTCGGCGCGACCATGGCCACGTCCACGCCCTCCGGCGGCTGGACGAGGTCGTAGCGGATGCTGAAGCCGTGGCCGAAGAACAGCGCGTCGCCCTCGACGAGCGCCGGCTTGATGTCCTTCTCGAAGATCTCCCGGTGGTGGTGGTCCGGGGCCAGCAGCATGATGAGGTCGGCCTCCTCGGCCGCCTCCGCCGGGGTGACGACGCGCAGGCCCTCGGCCTCCGCCAGCTCCCGGCTGGCCGAGCCCTCGCGGAGCCCGACCCGGACGTCCACGCCGGAGTCGCGCAGGGAGAGCGCGTGCGCGTGCCCCTGGCTGCCGTAGCCGATGACCGCCACGTGCCGGCCCTGGATCACGCTCAGGTCGGCGGCGTCGTCGTAGAACATCTCAGCCACAGTGCTGTCGCCTTTCGTTGTTATGAGGTGAGTTCACGCGCTGCGCTCGATGGCCCGCAGCGAGCGGTCGGTGATGGACCGGGCGCCGCGGCCGATGGCCACCATGCCCGACTGCACCAGTTCCTTGATGCCGAACGGCTCCAGGACCCTGATGAAGGCGTCCAGCTTGTCACGGTTGCCGGTCGCCTCGATGGTGACGGCGTCCGGTGCGACGTCCACCACCTTGGCACGGAACAGGTTGACGGTCTCCAGCACCTGCGACCGCGTCTCCGCGTCGGCGCGCACCTTGACCAGGACGAGCTCGCGCTGGACGGACGCCGAGGAGTCCAGCTCGACGATCTTCAGGACGTTGATCAGCTTGTTCAGCTGCTTGGTGACCTGCTCGAGCGGCAGGCCGGCGACGTTCACCACGATCGTCATCCGGGAGATGTCCGGGTGCTCGGTGGTGCCGACCGCGAGGGACTCGATGTTGAAGCCGCGCCGGGAGAACAGCGCCGCGACCCTGGCGAGGATGCCGGGCTTGTTCTCCACCAGCACCGAGAGGGTGTGCAGGCTCATCGGGGTCAGTCTCCGTTCTCCCACTCGGGCGCCATGTCCCGCGCGATCTGGATGTCGTCGTTGGTGGTGCCGGCCGCGACCATCGGCCAGACCATGGCGTCCTTGTGGACCACGAAGTCGATCACGACCGGGGCGTCGTTGATCTCCATGGCCTTGGCGATGACCTCGTCGACGTCCTCGGCCTTCTCGCAGCGCAGCCCGACGCAGCCGTAGGCCTCGGCGAGCTTGACGAAGTCGGGGATGCGCTTGGCGGCGTGCAGGTTGGTGTTGGAGTAGCGCTCGTTGTAGAAGAGCGTCTGCCACTGCCGGACCATGCCGAGGTTGCCGTTGTTGATCACGGCGATCTTCACCGGGATGCCCTCGATCGCACAGGTCGCGAGCTCCTGGTTGGTCATCTGGAAGCAGCCGTCGCCGTCGATCGCCCACACCGTCGTGTCGGCCGCGCCGACCTTGGCGCCCATCGCGGCGGGGACGGCGTAGCCCATCGTCCCGGCCCCGCCGGAGTTCAGGAACGCGCCCGGCCGCTCGTACTTGATGAACTGCGCGGCCCACATCTGGTGCTGGCCGACGCCCGCGACGTAGTAGGCGTCCGGCCCGGCGATCGCCCCGATCCGCTCGATGACGTACTGCGGGGACAGCGAGCCGTCCGCCGGCGTGTCGTAGCCCAGCGGGTAGGTCTCGCGCCAGGCGTCGAGCTGCCGCCACCAGTCGGTGTAGTCGCCCTTGTGGCCCTGCTCGTGCTCGTTCTGCACGGCGACGATCAGGTCGGCGATGACCTCGCGGGCGTCCCCGACGATCGGGACGTCGGCGTGCCGGTTCTTGGAGATCTCCGCCGGGTCGATGTCGGCGTGCACGACCTTGGCGTGCGGCGCGAACCCGTCCAGCTTGCCGGTGACCCGGTCGTCGAACCGGGCGCCGAGGGTGACCAGCAGGTCCGAGCGCTGCAGCGCGCCGACCGCGCCGACGCCGCCGTGCATGCCGGGCATGCCCATGTGCAGCGGGTGGCTGTCGGGCAGCGCGCCCTTGGCCATCAGCGTGGTGACGACGGGCGCGCCGGTCAGCTCGGCGAGCACCTTGAGCTCGGCGGACGCGCCGGCCTTCAGCACCCCGCCGCCGACGTACAGCACCGGCCGCTCGGCGTTCACGATCAGCCGTGCCGCCTCGCGGACCTGCTTGGAGTGCGGCCGGGTCACGGGCCGGTAGCCGGGCAGCTGGAGCTGGACGGGCCACTCGAACTCGACGGTGGCCTGCAGCGCGTCCTTGGCGATGTCGACCAGGACCGGGCCGGGCCGGCCGGTGCCCGCGATGTGGAACGCCTCGGCGATCGTCCGGCCGATGTCGGCGGCCTTGGTGACCAGGAAGTTGTGCTTGGTGATCGGCATCGTGATGCCGGCGATGTCGGCCTCCTGGAAGCCGTCCGTCCCGATGAGGGAGGACGCGACCTGGCCGGTGATCGCCACGATCGGCACCGAGTCCATGTAGGCGTCGGAGATCGCCGTGACCAGGTTCGTCGCGCCGGGGCCGCTGGTGGCCATGCAGACGCCCACCTTGCCGGTCACCATCGCGTAGCCCTGGGCGGCGTGGCCGGCGCCCTGCTCGTGCCGGACGAGGATGTGGCGCAGCTTCTTGGAGTCGAACAGCGGGTCGTACGCCGGGAGGATCGCGCCACCCGGAATGCCGAACACGGTGTCGACGCCGACGTTCTCCAGGGCGCGCACCAGCGCCTGGGCTCCCGTCATCTGTTCGGTCGTCATGATTCTGCGGTTCCTTGGGGAGTGAGTCTTGGCTCGCCGGGCAACAAAAAACCCCCGCCGCCGTGGAGCGGTCGAGGGGAGGCGCGCAGGACGAGAAGCTTGGTCAGCCCGCGCGCCGGCCAAGTACTACGAGGATGGTGAAAGTGCTCTGCACGGGCCTACTTTCGCCGATGTCCGGCCCGCGGTCAAATCCGTGGACACTAAATCTCAGATCCTGAGACATTTGTGGTGCGTCTCACGTGGGCGGCGGGTCAGCCCGGGAGGGGCAGCGCCACGTCGCCGGGACGGCTGCGGCCGCCGAGGTTCGTCCGCACCAGCGACTCGACCCGCCCGGCCGCCATCGGCCGCGCCACGAGGAAGCCCTGGCCGCGCGGGCAGCCCATCTCCCGCAGCAGCTCCAGCTGCTCGGGCCGCTCGATGCCCTCCGCGACCACGGTCAGCCCGAGGTCGCTGCCGAGCCGCACGATCGTGCGGGTGAGCAGCGTCAGCGTCTCGTCCGAGCCGAGGCCCGCCACGAACGACGGGTCGATCTTGATGATGTCGACCGGGAGCTGGCCGAGGTAGGCCAGCGAGGCGTACCCGGTGCCGAAGTCGTCGATCGCCAGCCGCACGCCGAGGCCGCGCAGCTCCGACAGCCGCGCCACGTTCTGGCCGGCGTCCTCGACGAGGACCTCCTCCCGGACCTCCAGCGTGAGCGCGCTCGGCGCCAGCCCCGTCTCCTCCAGCACCGCCGCGACCGTCTCGGTGAAGCGCGGCGCGGCGATCTGCCGGGCGGTGAAGTTCACCGACAGGCCGACGTCCCAGGAGTCGCCGCGCCACCGGGCGACCTCCCGGCACGCCTCCCGCAGCACCCACTCGCCGAGCGGGATCATCAGGCCGGACTCCTCCGCCGGGCCGATGAACTCCTCCGGCGGCACCGCCTCGTTCCCGCGCCACCAGCGCAGCAGCGCCTCCACCCCGGTCACCCGGGACGTGCCGAGGTCCACCACCGGCTGGAACTCGACCGCGAACTGCTCCTCGGCGAGCGCGGCCTGCAGGTCGCTGCCGAGCTCCAGCCGCCGGACGACGTCGGCGTGCATGTGCGGCGCGTACACCTCGACGCGTCCGCCGCCCGCCTCTTTCGCGCGGGCCATCGCCAGGTCGCCGTTGCGCAGCAGGTCGGCGGCGGTGCGGCGGACCCGGCGGCCACCGTCGGCGGCGGCGGGCTCCTCGTCGTCGCCGGCGAACGCTATGCCGACGCTCGCGGTCAGCACGATGTGCTTGTCGCCCACCTGGTAGGGGTCGACCGAGAGGACGCGCAGGAGCCGTCCGGCCAGCTCGACCGTGGCGCGCGTCTCGCGGTCGTCCGGCGGCAGCTGCACGAGGACGGCGAACTCGTCGCCGCCCCAGCGCGCCACCGTGTCGTCGGACAGGACGTTCGCGCGCAGCCGCCGGGCCGCCTGCGCGAGCACCTGGTCGCCGGCCGCGTGCCCCTCCGAGTCGTTCACCGCGGTGAACCCGTCCAGGTCGACGAACACCACCGCGACCTTGCCGCCGGACGGCTGCCGCGACAGCACCTCCCGCGTCCGCTCCTCGAAGTAGGACCGGTTCGGCAGGCCCGTCAGCCCGTCGTGGAAGGTCAGGTGCGCGACCTGCCGCTGCAGCGCCGCGCGCTCGCTGAGGTCCCGGGTGGTGACCAGCAGCCGGGCGGGCGTCCCGTCCGAGCCGCTGTACCGGGAGATCGTCGACTCGGTCGGCAGCCACGTGCCGTCGGCGGCGCGCACCCGGCACGACACCCGCAGCACGTCGTCGGGGCCGCCGAGGCCGGCCTGCTCGTCCAGGAACTCGGTGAACACCGCCTGGACGTGCGGGACGTCCTCGGGGTGGACGAGCTCGTTCAGCGGGCGTCCGAGCAGCTCGTCGGAGGTGTAGTGGTACATGCGCAGCGCGCCCGCGCTGGCGTACCGGACGGTCGCGTCCAGGTCGCAGATGAGGACCGCGTCGTTGATGCTCTCCGACAGCGCCCGGAAGTGCTCCTCGCCGGTCTCCACTGCGCGCCGCAGCGCGTCGTTCTCCCGCAGCAGCGCCGCGAGCCGCGCGATCAGCACCAGCGCCGCCGAGCCCGCGGCGATCGAGATGCCGGGCTCCAGGCCGTTGCGCCCGGTGAGGGAGTGCCCGGCGATGAACAGCGCCGCCGCGGCGGCCACGGCGGCGGGCGCGATGCCGGGGCCGATCATGCGGCCGCACTCCTCGGCCTCGACCGCCACGTCGGCGGGGATGTCGTCGACGGGCAGGTCCGGTTCGGCGGCCGGGCCCGTCCACGGCACCAGCAGCAGGAGCAGCAGCCCGGCGAGGCGCAGGATGTCGGACGGGTCGTCGGACGGTCCGCCGCCGTCCAGCCGGACGAACGTGGTGACGATGTCGGCGGCCCCGATCGCCGCCAGCGCGCCGTACCCCATCCAGGCGAGCCGGCGGTGCCCGCGCGCGGCGCCGAGCACGAACGGCAGCGCGCCGCAGACGAACACGATGTCGATCAGCGGGTACAGCAGCTCCAGCCCGAACTCCGACGGCGACTCCCCCGACCGGTGGTACAGGGCGCCGAACAGCGCGACCCAGCCGAGCACGAACAGCGCGCAGGCGCAGACGTAGGTGTCGGCGGCGTAGCGCAGCCACGTCCCCGCGTCGCGGGGCAGCCGGATCGGCACGACGAGGCCGGTGACGAGCGCGACCAGCGCGAACAGGTAGAACAGGTCGGGAACCGACAGCGACAGCGCGCTGCGGCCGGGGCCGTCCGACAGGGCTCCGCCGACGGCGCCGGCGAACCAGGACGCGGCGGCGATCCCGTACCAGCGCCACGACGCGCGCCACAGCCCGCCCGGGACGCCCGGCTCCGCCGGGACGCCGTCCGGCCGGCGGGACGACAGCAGCAGCGAGACGGCGGCGGCGCCCGCGGCGACCGCCTCCGCCCACGCGATGAAGGCCCGGCCGCCCCAGCCCAGCAGCGACCCGGTGGCGTACAGCACGCCGACGACCGCGGCCATGGCGACCGGCAGCGCACGCGGCGGTATCCGCCTCGCGTAGTCGCCGCTCATCGCGCCGTGTCCCTTCCTGCCCCCCGGTGGGGGCGTGCCGGCCCCCGCGGACGGTGACGCCGCACGCCGGGGGGAGAGTGGGTCCACGACCCTCGCCGCTCGTACAACGGCCGGAAGGTCGCGGATCGTGCCCCGCGCAGGGTCGGCGCGAAGCGGTGGCGGGGGAACCGGCCTGCCTGGGGGGAGCATGCCTGCCGGAGCCGCCTGCCGGAGATCAGCGACGTTGCTGCACTACGGGATCACCGTGTCGCTCAATGTACGTTCGGTAGGTCACGGAGCGATTGAGGCTGGGCGTCCTCCCGGCGACAAACGCCCTCGTGGCGGATCCGTTTGGGACATCCGAAAGGCGATCGTCACAGAATCGGCGGCTTGCCCCGCATGACGCTCGGTGACGGGGAACGACCCGCACGCCGGATCCGTACTACCTACGGGAGGCGTACATGCGACTGCACACGATCGTCCTGGTCTCCGCCGCGGTGCTCCTGGCGGGCTGCTCGTCCTCGTCCGGCGGCGGTGGCGGTGACGGCGGTGCGCGCACACCGGCGCCGCTGACGTCCGGTCCGCCGGCGGAGGCGACCGGCAGGCCGCGCACGGTGGCGTCGGGCCTCGAGGTGCCGTGGGCGGTCGCGTTCCTGCCCGGTGGAGACGCGCTCGTCACCGAACGCGACTCCGCGCGCCTCGTGCGGGTCGCGCCGTCCGGGAAGAAGACGACCGTGGGCACGGTGCCCGGCGTCGAGCCGCAGTCGGAGGCGGGGCTACTGGGCGTAGCGGTGTCCCCGTCATATTCGACCGACCACCTCGTCTACCTGTACTACACGGCCGCGTCGGACAACCGTGTCGTCCGCGCCACCTATGACGGGCGCCTCGGCACGCCCGAGCCGATCGTCACCGGCATCCCGAAGGGCCCGAACCACAACGGCGGCCGGCTGGCGTTCGGCCCGGACGGGATGCTCTACATCACCACCGGCGAGACCGGCGACGGCCCCCTCGCCCAGGACAAGGGCTCCCTCGCCGGGAAGATCCTCCGGGTCACCCCCGAGGGGAGGCCCGCCCCCGGCAACCCGTTCGGGAACCGCGTCTGGACCTACGGGCACCGCAACGTGCAGGGCCTCGCCTGGGACGACAAGGGCCGCCTCTACGCCACCGAGTTCGGCCAGAACCGCTTCGACGAGATCAACCTGATCCAGAAGGGCCGCAACTACGGCTGGCCCGAGGTCGAGGGCGACGGGGACGGCGGCGACGGCTTCACGAGACCGCTGCTGACGTGGACGACCGACGAGGCGTCCCCGTCCGGTCTCGCCTACGCCGGCGGCTCCCTGTGGGCCGCCGCCCTGCGCGGCGAGCGCCTCTGGCAGGTCCCCCTGGACAACGGCGAGGCGGGCCGGCCGGTCGCGCACTTCGAGAACGAGTTCGGCCGGCTCCGCGCCGTCGTCAAGGCCCCGGACGGCACCCTCTGGGTGACGACCAGCAACCGCGACGGCCGCGGCGAGCCGGCCCGGGGCGACGACCGCATCCTCAGCGTGCGGGTCGGCTGACCGCCGTCCCGCGCCCTCACCGGGCCGCGGGACGGCGGCCGGCCGTGCGTCAGGAGGCGCCGAGCTTCTCCAGGATCAGCTCACGCGCCCGCCCGGCGTCGGCCTGCCCGCGCGTCGCCTTCATCACGGCGCCGACCAGGGCGCCGGCCGCGGCGACCTTGCCGGCGCGGATCTTGTCGGCCACGTCCGCGTTGCCGGCGATCACCTGGTCGATGACCGACGACAGCTCGCCCTCGTCGCTGACGACCTTGAGGCCGCGCTTCGCGACGACCTCGTCCGGCGTGCCCTCGCCCGCGAGGACGCCCTCGAACACCTTGCGGGCCAGCTTGTCGTTCAGCTCCCCGGCCGTGATCATCGCCTGCACCCGCGCGACCTGCTCCGGCGTGATCGGCAGGTCCGCCAGCTCGACGCCCTGCTCGGTCGCGCGCCGCGACAGCTCGTTCATCCACCACTTGCGGGCCGCGGGCGCGTCGGTGCCCTGCGCAATCGTCGCCTCGATGAGGTCGACGGCGCCGGCGTTGACGACGTCCCGCAGCTCCAGGTCGGACAGGTTCCACTCCGCCTGGATGCGGCGCCGCCGCGCCGCGGGCAGCTCCGGCAGCGACGCGCGCAGCTCCTCGACCCACTCCCGGGACGGCGCCATCGGCACCAGGTCGGGCTCGGGGAAGTACCGGTAGTCCTGCGCCTCCTCCTTGCTGCGCCCGCTCGTGGTGCGGCCGGTGTCCTCGTGGAAGTGGCGGGTCTCCTGGACCACGCGCCCGCCCGCGTCCAGCACGCCGGCCTGCCGCTCGATCTCCGACCGGACGGCCCGCTCCACCGACCGCAGCGAGTTGACGTTCTTCGTCTCTGTCCGGGTGCCCCACTCCCGCGCGCCGCGCGGCATCAGCGAGACGTTCACGTCGCAGCGCATCGAGCCCTGCTCCATGCGGACGTCCGAGACGCCGAGCGACCGGACCAGCTCGCGCAGCTCCGTCGCGTACGCCCGCGCCACCAGCGGGGCCCGGTCGCCGGTCGCCGGGATCGGCCGGGTGACGATCTCCACCAGCGGGATGCCGGCCCGGTTGTAGTCGACCAGCGAGTACTCGGCCCCGTGGATGCGCCCCGTCGAGCCGCCGACGTGCAGCGACTTGCCGGTGTCCTCCTCCATGTGGACGCGCTCGATCTCGATCCGGTACGTCTCGCCCTCGACCTCGACGTCCAGGTGGCCGTCCACGCAGAGCGGCTCGTCGTACTGCGAGATCTGGAAGTTCTTCGGCATGTCCGGATAGAAGTAGTTCTTCCGGGCGAACCGGCACCATTCCACGATGTCGCAGTTCAGTGCGAGCCCGATCTTGATGATGCCCTCGATCGCGGCGTGGTTGGTCACCGGCAGCGCCCCGGGCAGCCCCAGGCACACCGGGCACACCTGCGTGTTCGGGTCGGCCCCGAACTCCGTCGGGCAGCCGCAGAACATCTTCGACGCGGTGCCCAGCTCGATGTGCGTCTCGATCCCCAGCACCGGCTCGAACTTCACCAGCGCCTCGTCGTAGTCCATCAGCGTCGGGGTCGTCACTTCGCCTCCACCAGTTCCGGGGCCTGGGCCAGCAGGGGGCCGCCCCAGCGGCCTTCCAGGGCCCGCTCGACGGCGGCGCCGACGCGGTAGACGCGGTCGTCGCCGAGGACCGGGGCCATGATCTGCAGGCCGACGGGCAGGCCGTCCGACAGGCCGCACGGCACCGAGATCGCGGCGTTGCCGGTGAGGTTCGCCGGGATCGTGCACAGGTCGGCCAGGTACATCGCGATCGGGTCGTCGGCGCGCTCGCCGATCGGGAACGCGGTGGTCGGCGTCGTCGGCGACACCAGCACGTCCACCTGCTCGAACGCGGCCTCGAAGTCGCGCTTGATCAGCGTGCGGACCTGCTGCGCCTTGCCGTAGTAGGCGTCGTAGTAGCCCGACGAAAGCGCGTACGTGCCGAGCATGATGCGGCGCTTGACCTCGGGGCCGAAGCCCTCCGCGCGGGTCAGCGCCATGACCTCCTCGGCGCTGCGGGAGCCGTCGTCGCCGACGCGCAGGCCGTACCGCATCGCGTCGAAGCGGGCCAGGTTGGACGAGCACTCCGACGGCGCGATCAGGTAGTAGGCGGGCAGCGCGTAGGTGAAGTTCGGGCAGGACACCTCGACGACCTTCGCGCCGAGCGACTCCAGCAGTTCGACCGCCTCGTTGAACCGGGCGGACACGCCCGGCTGGTAGCCCTCGCCGGCGAACTCCTTCACCACGCCGACGCGCAGCCCGTTGACGTCGCCGTGCCGGGCGGCCTCCACGACCGGCGGGACGGCCTCGCTCACCGACGTCGAGTCCATCGGGTCGTGCCCGCTGAACGCCTCGTGCAGCAGCGCCGCGTCGAGGACGCTGCGCGCGAACGGGCCGGGCGTGTCCAGCGAGGACGCGAACGCGATCACCCCGTACCGGGACGAGCCGCCGTAGGTGGGCTTCATCCCGACGATGCCGGTGACGGCGGCGGGCTGCCGGATGGAGCCGCCCGTGTCGGTGCCGGTCGACAGCGGCGCCTCGTACGCGGCGACGGCCGCGGACGACCCGCCGGACGACCCGCCGGGGATGCGCTCCAGGTCCCACGGGTTGCGCGAGGTCTTGTAGGCGCTGTTCTCGGTGGACGACCCCATGGCGAACTCGTCCATGTTGGTCTTGCCGAGGATCACCAGGCCCGCCTGCCGCAGCCGCGCCGTGATGGTCGCGTCGTAGGGCGGCCGCCACCCCTCAAGGATCTTCGACCCCGCGGTGGTCGGCATGTCGGTCGTGGTGAACACGTCCTTGTGCGCGATCGGGACGCCGGCCAGCGGGCCGAGCTCCTCGCCCGCCGCGCGCCGCTCGTCCACCCTCCGCGCCTGCGCCAGCGTCGTGTCGCGGTCGACGTGCAGGAACGCGTTGACCCGCACGTCCACGGCCGCGATGCGGTCGAGGTGCGCCTCGGCGACCTCGACGGCCGACACCTCACCGGCGGCGAGCAGCTCCCCGAGTTCCGCCGCGCCCTTCCTGACCAGCTCCATCAGGCCTCCTCGTCCAGGATCCGCGGGACGCGGAAGCGCTGCTCCTCGGCCGCCGGCGCGCCGGCGAGGGCCTGCTCGGGCGTGAGGCACGGCCGTACCTCGTCCGTCCGGTAGACGTTGGTCAGCGGGAGCGCGTGCGAGGTGGGCGGGATGTCCTCCGCCGCGACCTCCTGCACCCGCGCGACCGCGGAGATGATCTGGTCGAGCTGGGCGGCGAGATGGTCGAGCTCATCGTCGCCGAGCGCCAGCCGGGACAGCCGGGCGAGGTGCGTGACCTCGTCACGGGTGATGGCTCCACCGGTGACTCCGTCCCCGGTGGAGCCATCGGAGGCGGCGTGCTCATCGAACATGGGAGAGAAACCGTTCCTGGGATGACGTGGGTTCACCGCCATCCTATGGGCCCGGCGCCCCGCCGCCCGACCGCTTTACGCAGGCCCGGCCCCGGCGCGCCGTTTCATCTCCGCCTGCGGGGAAGGCTTGTCACGTCCACCCCCGGGACGACGAGAGGAGCCCGCCGTGACCATCGGCGGCAGCATCGCCCTGATCATCATCGGCGCGATCCTGGCCTATGCGGTCAACTACGAGTTCAGCGGCATCGACATCCGCCTGGTCGGCGTGATCCTGATGGTCGGCGGCCTGATCGGCCTGGTCATCGGCATCGTCCGGATCGTGTCCGCCCGCCGCGCGGTCGACCGCCGCCCCCCGCCCCGCGTCCGCGAGGAGTACTACGAGGACGACTACGAGACCCGCCACCGCCCGTACTGACCCCTACTGCGGCGGCTGCGGCGGCCGGTACTGCTGAGGCACCGGCTGCTGCGCCCCCGCGCCCGGCTGCGCGTACGGCTGCCCCACCGGGCCGCCCGCCTGCTGCTGGAACGGGAACGTCACCGTCTTCGCCGGCGACTCCGACGCGCTCATCCCGGCCAGCGCACCCGCCCCGACGACCGCGGCCGACAGCATGACGAACCCCCCGAGGAGCACGCTGATGAGGTCGCCGATATCGGCGTCGCTCTGGTCGTCGGGCAGATCCGAGATGACACCGAGGAACACGCCTCCGGCCACCAGGATGCACAGTCCAAGGATCACTCCGCGCGCGGCGTTCATGACGCAGGATGGTAGCGCCCCCACCGACACCCCGTAATACCAACAGCAAACCCCCTAGTCATGGCGCCTGGGACGAGCACAATTCGCACCCTCCCGGACCAGACCCGAGCCACGCCGCAGACCGGAGCGGCACCCACGGGCAGGCACGCGGAGCGAGCTCTGCGAGCGCAGCGGGCATGCCCGGCGAGCCGGGCGACCGCAGCGACACGACACGAACCCGCACGGTCGCAAGGACCCGCACCGTGGCGTGAGGATCGACCGGCTCGTGACGGGGGTTCCAGGGGGGTCGCCCCCCTGGGAGATCACGCCGCGGGTTCGGGGGTTATCTGGGTGTGGCGGCGGAGCCAGGCGGTGGCGGTGGGGGCG
>NZ_SMJW01000095.1 GCF_004348335.1 Actinomadura bangladeshensis
GTCCCCGCCCTCCCGGACCGACCGGAACGGGTGCTCGCGGCGCGTCGCGACGACCACCACCGCGTTGGGCAGCCGCCCGGCGTCGGAGGTGACGACGGCGAGCACGCGCGGCTCGGGGCCGCCCCGCATCTCCAGGTACAGCGCCGACGGGAACACCGCGATGACGCGGGCCGCGCGGCCCGGCGGGTCCAGCAGCGGCCGCAGCGCGAGGCTCGCGGCCCCGGCGGCGGGCGGCCGCCGCCGCGGCCGGGCCTGGAGCGGGATCGGGTCGCGGACGAGTGCGGTCACGGATCCTCCCGAGACCGGTGTCGGTGGCCGCCCGCGGCGCGCGGGAGGCCCGGCCTCCGCGACGACGGTAGAACGGCCCCCGCACCGGACGTATGGAGAAAGCTGCCAAGGATGGTTGTCATCGTTCGTCTTTGTTGTCATTTTTGATCAGGAACCGGTAGCGATCACATCGTCACGGACGATGTACGCACCAAAAGCGAGGTGACCCCTGGCATGAGCTACACCACTGCGGACCCGGGCCCACCGGCCCTCCGGCTCGCGAGTACCGGAACACTGACCTACGGCCTGTCGGTGGGCGAGGTCCTCGGCGTCAGCACCCTGAACGGCGCCCGCCTCATCGCCGGCCGCGCCGGACTCGAGCGCGTCGTCCAGCGGCTCAACGTGATGGAGGTCCCCGACATCCTGTCGTGGGTCAAACCGAACGAGCTGCTCCTCACCACCGGATACCCCCTGCGCAACACCCCCCAGTCCCTCGACAACCTGGTCGCCGACCTCGACGAGCGCGGCCTCGCGGCGCTCGCCATCAAGCTCGGCCGCTACCTGGACGTGCTGCCCGCCGAGATGATCGCGCAGGCGGACCGGCGCGGCTTCCCCCTGATCCTGCTCCCGAACGACGTCGGCTTCGACGACATCCTGAACCAGGTCCTCACCGACATCCTGAACCGGCAGGCGGCCGTCCTCGCCCGCACCGAGGAGGTGCACCGGGCGCTCGTGCAGATCGTGCTGTGCGGCGGCGGCCTCCAGGAGGTCGTGGACGAGGTCGCGACCCTGCTGGACGTCGCGGTCGTGGTGCTGGACGGCGAGCAGCGCGTGCTCGCCGGCGCCGGGCCCGACGAGCACGTCCAGGCGATGCGCGCGTTCGACGCGGGCCGGCACGCGGCCTGCGGGCGCGGCGGCTGCGGCGTCATCGGCGCGCACGGCACCGGCGACCACCTGGTCGTGCCGGTGATGGCGGGCGGCTTCGACCACGGCCGGATCGTCGCGTTCAGCCCCGCCGGCACGCTGCGCGGCACCGACCTCGGCATCCTGGAGCGCGCCGCGACTGTCGCCGCGCTCGTGGTGACCAAGCAGCAGGCGGTCGCGGCGGTGGAGAGCAAGTACCGCGCCGACTTCCTGCGCGACATCCTCGCCGGGCGCGCCGGCGGCGACGACCGCGTCGTCGCGCACTGCGGCGGGTTCGGCTGGGACCTGGACCGCCCGATGATGGTGGTCGTCGCCGAACTGGACGGCCGCCCGCGCGGCGCCGAACCCGACGGCAAGGGCCGCGCGAAGGCGCCCGACCCCGACGGCCGGGGCCGCGGCGCCGAGGAGCGGACCGCGCAGGAGCGGCTCGCCGCGGCGTGGACGACGGCCGTCCGCCGGCACGACCGGGGCGCGGCGGTCGCGAGCTTCGCGCACGAGGTCGTCGCGGTCGTCGGCGCCGACGGCGACGACCCCGCCGAGTGGGCGGCCGGGCCGGTGCAGGCGATGATGAAGGAGGCGTCGTCGATCTTCGCCGAGCACCTGCCGGTGCGGCGGACGTTCTCCACCGGCGTCAGCCGGACGGTGGCGTCCCCGGCGGCGCTGCCCGAGGCGTACGAGCAGGCGGTGAAGGCCGTCCGGGTCGGCCGCCAGCTCAACGGCGCCGGCGCGCGCGCCCACTTCGACCAGCTCGGCGTGTACCGGCTGCTCAGCCTGGTGTCGGATCCGGGGGAACTGCACGCGTTCGTCCGGGAGACGCTCGGCGACCTCGCCGCCGACGACGAGCCGGAGCTGGTCGACCTGCGCCGCACCCTGCAGGTGCTGCTGGAGACCAACCTCAACGTCGCCGAGACGGCCCGCCGGCTCCACTTCCACTACAACACGCTCCGCTACCGCATCGGGAAGCTGGAGCGGATGCTCGGCGCCTTCACCGAGGACGCGCATCTCCGGCTCAACCTCACCCTCGCCCTGCACGTACTGCGCATGCGCGGTATCTGAGCGTAGTGCAAGATGGCTCACACCGGCCGGTGCTCCCAACCGGCGCGGCGGGGGTTTGGCAGATGTCGCCGATGCCCGCCTGCGAGGGTAGATCTACCTTGCCCGCATGAACGCGGTCGGCTGAGCAGGAGGAACCCCTATGGCGATCGGCTGGAAGCTGCACGGTGACGGACGGACGCCGCCGCCAGGGGAGGTCGTCCGCCCGGACGAGCGGCTGTCGTGGCCGCGCACCGCCGGGATCGGCGCCCAGCACGTGGTGGCGATGTTCGGCGCGACGTTCGTGTTCCCGATCGTCATGGGCCTGGACCCGAACCTCGCGATCATGATGTCCGGGGTCGCCACGATCCTGTTCCTGCTGATCGTCGGCGGCCGGGTGCCGAGCTACCTCGGCACCAGCGCCTCGTTCGTCGGCGCGGTCGCGGCGATCCGCGCCGCGGGCGGCGACAGCGCGACCGTGACCGGCGCGATCCTCGTCTCCGGCGCCGTGCTCGCGCTGATCGGCGTGCTCATCCACGTCGCCGGCGCCGAGGTCATCCACCGGGTGTTCCCGCCCGTGGTGACCGGCGCGGTGGTCATGCTCATCGGGTTCAACCTCGCGCCCGTCGTCGCGACCGTCTACTGGCCGCAGGACCAGTGGGTCGCGCTCGCCACGCTCGGCTTCGCCGTGCTCTGCGCGGTGCTGCTGCGCGGGTTCTGGGCGCGCATCACGATCCTGCTGGCGCTGGTCTTCGGCTTCGTCCTCTCGTGGATTCTCGACAACACCGCGGGCCGGATCACGTCAGTCCTCCCCGGCCAGAACCTGCTGGACGGCGCGGGCAGGTCCTGCACGGCGGAGGGCGCGTACTGCGTCGCCACCGCGTTCCCGCACGAGCGGGTCGACTTCGCGGGCGTGAAGGCCGCCGACTGGTTCGGGTTCCCGAGCCTGCACGGGCCCGACTTCAAGACCTCGGCGATCCTGCTGGCGCTGCCCGCGGTCATCGCGCTGATCGCGGAGAACACCGGGCACGTCAAGGCCGTCTCGGCGATGACCGGGGAGGACCTGAACCCCGTCCTCGGCCGCGCGATCACCGCCGACGGCATCGGCACCACCCTCGCCAGCGCGGTCGGCGGCTCGCCGACCACCACCTACGCCGAGAACATCGGCGTCATGGCCGCCACCCGGATCTACTCGACCGCCGCCTACTACGTCGCCGCGATCGTGGCGATCCTGTTCGGCCTGTGCCCGAAGTTCGGCGCGCTCGTCGCCGCGACGCCGGGCGGCGTGCTCGGCGGCATCACCGTCGTCCTCTACGGGATGATCGGGCTGCTCGGCGCGAAGATCTGGATCGAGAACCGGGTCGACTTCGCCGACCCGGTCAACCTCGTCCCGGTCGCCGCCGCGATCATCCTGGCGATCGGGAACGTGACGCTCCAGGTCACCGACGACTTCCCGCTGCAGGGCATCGCGCTCGGCACCATCGCCGTCCTGCTCGGCTACCACGTCCTGAACGTGCTGCGCAGACCGGAGGACTACGGCGGCGGCGTCATCGCCCCGGCCGAGGAGGAGATCGGCGGGCCGGTCCGCCCGGCACCGGACAAGGCCCCGAACACGGATGCGGGCTGACGCGTGAAGCCGCCCCCGTTCGGCTACCACGCCCCCGGCACGGTCGGCGAGGCGCTCGACGCGCTCGCCGCCGCGCCGGGCGGCAAGGTGCTCGCGGGCGGGCAGAGCCTCATCCCGCTGCTGAACATGCGCCTCGCCGCGCCGTCCGACCTGGTCGACATCAACCGGATCGGCGAACTGGACACCCTCCACGCCGGGGACGAGGGCGTCCGGGTGGGCGCGCTCGCCCGGCACGCGCGGGTCGAGCGGTCGGCGGAGGCGGCGGCCGTCCAGCCGCTGCTCGGGCGGGCGCTGCGGCACGTCGCGCACCCCGTCATCCGGAACCGGGGGACGGTCGTCGGCAGCCTCGCGCACGCCGACCCCGCCGCCGAACTGCCCGCCGTGCTCGCCGTCCTCGGCGGGACGGTCGAGGCCGCGTCGGCGGCGGGGCGCCGCACGATCCCGGCCGCCGCGTTCTTCACCGGGCCCCTGGAGTCGGCGCTGGCGCCCGGCGAGCTGGCCGTGTCCGCGTTCTTCCCGGCGGCGCCGCCGCGCACCGGCACCGCGTTCACCGAGACGGCCCGGCGGCACGGCGACTACGCGCTCGCCGGGGTCGCCGCCGTCGTCACCCTCGACGAGGACCTGCGGGTGGCGGCGGCCCGCGCCGGGTACCTGGGCATCGCCGCGACCCCGCTCGTCCTCGACCTCACCGGGGCGGCCGGCCCGAACGGCGACTGGGCGGCCGCCGCCGCGCACGTCCGCGACCGGATCGACCCCGAACCCGACATCCATGCCGGCGTCGCGTACCGGCGGCACCTGACCGGCGTGCTCACCGAGCGCGCGCTGCGCACGGCGGCGGCCGAGGCGCTGCGGAAGGCGGAGGACTGATGGAGGAGAGCTTCGAGGTCGCGCTGACCGTCAACGGGACGCACCGCACCGCCCGCGTCCCGGCCAGGCGGCTGCTGTCGGACCTGCTCCGGCACGATCTCGGGCTCACCGGCACGCACGTCGGCTGCGAGCACGGCGTCTGCGGCTGCTGCACCGTCCTGCTGGACGGGGAGCCGGTGCGCTCGTGCCTGATGTTCGCCGTCACCGCCGCCGGCCACGAGGTCACCACCGTCGAGGGGCTCGCCGCCGAGGACGGCACGCCGTCGCCGGTGCAGCGCGCCTTCCGCGAATGCCACGGCCTGCAATGCGGGTTCTGCACGCCCGGTTTCCTCTGCACGGTCACGGCCCTGCTGCGGGAGACGCCGCGCCCCACCGAGGACCAGGTCCTGGAGGGCATCTCCGGGAACCTGTGCCGCTGCACCGGCTACCAGAACATCGTCGCGTCGGTGCACCGCGCCGCCGACCTGCTCGCCGAGGAGTCGTAGATGGGCACGCGCGTCTTCGGGGAACGGGTCGAGCGGCGGGAGGACGAGCGGCTCACCACCGGCCGGGGCCGCTACCTCGACGACCTCGGGCGGGACGCGCTCGCCGCCGCGTTCGTCCGGTCCCCGCACGCGCACGCCCGGATCGCCGACATCGACGTGTCCGGGGCGCTCGACGTCGACGGCCTCGTCGCCGTCTACACCCACGAGGACCTCCCCGGCCGGATCGGGGAGCCGCTGCCGCTGCTCATCCCGCACCCCGCGCTGACGCACGGCCGCACCGGGTACCCGCTGGCCCGCGACGTCGTCCGGCACGTCGGCGAGCCCGTCGCGATGGTCGTCGCCCGCGACCGCTACCTGGCCGAGGACGCCGCCGAGCGCATCCGCGTCGAGTACGAGCCGCTGCCCGCCGTCGTCGGCATCGAGGCGGCGGCGCGCGCGGACCACCTCGTCCACGACGACGTGCCCGGCAACGTCGGCGCCGTCCTCGTCCAGGAGAACGGGGACGCGCGCGCCGCGATCGCGGCGGCGCCGCACGTGCTGGAGTTCGGCCTGTCCATCGAGCGCAGCGCGTCCATGCCGCTGGAGGGGCGCGGCGTCTACGCGCGCTGGGACGCCGACGACGGGTCGTTGCGGGTGTACTCCTCGACGCAGGCGTCCACCAGCGTGCGCGCCGCGATCGCCGCGCGGCTCGGGCTGCCGAACGGCAAGGTCGAGGTGATCGCGCCGGACGTCGGCGGCGGGTTCGGCGTGAAGATCGTCCACCCGTGGCCGGAGGAGATCCTCGTCCCGTGGGCGGCGCGGCTGCTGGACCGCGAGATCAAGTGGACCGAGGACCGCCGCGAGCACTTCGTGTCCGCCGCCCACGAGCGCGGCCAGCTCCAGGACGTCCGGGTCGGGTTCGACGGCGACGGCCGCGTCCTCGGCCTCGACGTCCGGATCCGGCACGACCACGGCGCCTACACCCCGTACGGGATCATCATCCCGATCGTCACGTCCACCCAGCTCCTCGGCCCCTACAAGATCGGCGCGTACCGGGCGGAGGTGACGAGCCTCTACACCAACACGCTCATCGTCACCCCGTACCGGGGCGCGGGCCGGCCGCAGGGCGTGTTCTGCATGGAGCGGACGATGGACCGCATCGCCCGCCACCTCGGCCTCGACCGCGCCGGCGTGCGCGCCGCGAACTTCATCCAGCCCGACGAGTTCCCCTACGACCAGGGCCTCACCTTCCAGGACGGCCGCCCGCTCATCTACGACTCGGGCGACTACCCCGAGCTGCTCGGCAGGGCCAGGGAGCTGATCGGCTGGGACGGGTTCGAGGCCGAGCGCGCCGCCGCCGCGTCCAGGGGCCGCCGCATCGGCATCGGCCTCGGCGTCTACGTCGAGGGCACGGGGGTCGGCCCGTACGAGGGCGGGCACGTCGAGATCGACACCGCCGGGCGCGTGCACGTGTCGACCGGGCTGACCTCGCAGGGCCAGGGCCACGAGACGGTGTTCGCGCAGATCGCCGCCGCCGAGCTCGGCGTCCCGATCGAGGACGTCCACGTCACGACCGGCGACACCCGCAGGTTCGGGTACGCGGTCGGGACGTTCGCGTCCCGCGCCGCCGTGATGAGCGGCAACGCGATCGCGCTCGCCAGCCGGAAGGTCCGCGCCAAGGCGCTGCGCATCGCCGGGGAGGCCCTGGAGGCCGACCCGGACGACCTGGACATCACCGACGGCGTCGTCCACGTGCGGGGCGACCGGGCGGCGGCCGTCCCGCTGCGGACGGTCGCGGTCCTGTCGAACCCGCTGCGGTACGCCTTCGACGAGGAGGCCGCGGCGGCGACGCAGTTCGCGGTGGGCGGCCCGGTGACCGAGCCGCCGGTCGCCACCGGCGACGAGCCGGGCCTGGAGGGGCGCGACTACTACTCGCCGGTCCGGTCGACGTTCGCCGCCGGCGCGCACGCCGCGATCGTCGAGGTCGACCCGGACACGGCCGAGATCGCTATCCTCCGCTACGCCGTCGTCCACGACTGCGGGCGGCTCATCAACCCGATGGTCGTGGAGGGGCAGATCCACGGCGGCGTCGCGCAGGGCGTCGGCGGCGCCCTGTACGAGCGGATGGTCTACGACGAGTCGGGCCAGTTGCTCAACGCGTCGTTCATGGACTTCCTCATGCCGTACGCGACGGAGATCCCGCACATCGAGACCGACCACCTGGAGACGCCGTCGCCGCTGAACCCGCTCGGCATCAAGGGCGCGGGGGAGGCGGGCGTCATCCCGGTGTCGGCGGTGATCGCCTCGGCCGTGGAGGACGCGGAGGGCGTCCGCGTCGACGCGATGCCGCTCTCCCCGGACGCGCTCCACACCCTCCGGGAGCGGGCGGCGGGCGACCCGTCCCTGCGGGTCCGGGAGGACGCCCGCACCGGCTGAGGCGGCCCGCCGGGTGGCCGGAGAGGTCTGTGCTGGCGGGGTCGGCTCGGGTTGCGGGGGACCTCAACCCCGCCAGCGAGTTGACCCTAGTCGAGCCCTGCCCCGGCCTTCGCCGTAACCGGGATTCCTCCGGGAAGGTCGGGAATCAGCCGTGCGCGGGCGTGTCGGGGGCGTTCCCGCCGAGCGACGTCGGCAGGTAGTTCTCCACGGCCGCGGGCCGGAACCCGGCCTGCCTGATCCAGCCGAGGATCATCTTGAGCTCCCCGGCGAGCCCCTTGCGGTAGTGCATGAGGATGATGTCGCCGGGCTTGAACCCCTTGCCGCCGTCGCCGCGCGCGAACCCGTTGTAGCCGACGCCGGGGCCGGACGTGCCGTTGTAGAACTCCGCCGACCACAGCAGCACCGACTTGATGCCGCACTCCTTGGCGACCTGCAGGGTCGTCTGGTTGTAGCTGCCGAACGGCGGCCGGAAGATCTCGGGCCGGCGGCCGTACTGGGTCTGGATGGCGTCCGAGGCCCCGCAGATCTGCTTCTTCTGCGCCTCGGCGGCGAGCGTCGCCATGTTGGGGTGGTCGATGGTGTGGTTCTCCATCGGCGAGCCCGCGTTGCGCATCGCCCAGAAGTACTGCCCCTGGCCCTTGATGTAGGTCGAGGTCAGGAACGTCAGGATCGGGACCTTCTCCTTGCGGACCAGGTCCACGAACTCCGAGTCGTAGGTGTAGCCGTCGTCGATCGTGAGGAAGACGACGCGGTCCTGGGTCTCGATGCGGCTGATGACCGCGGGCAGGCCGTTGGCGGCCGGCTTCGGCATCGTCCAGGAGCCGGGCTTCGGCGTCGCCCACTTCTGGTCGCCGAGCACCGAGGCGAGCTGCGTCGCCATGGACGGGCCCGAATCGCCGGCCTGCGCCGTCACGACGGGCCAGCCGCCCGCCGCCGCGCCGAACACGCCGGCGGCAACCATGGCGATCCAGGGCGTCTTCCCTCGCATCGGCCGTGTACTCCGTTCGGTGGGGGTCTCCGTGTTCCGCATCGGTTGACGCACCGGCCGGGGCCGGGGTTCGCACTCGACCGGAACCTCCGGACATATCTGACCATTTCAGCGGGGTCTCCGAGGTGCATCTGCCCAATCCTCGGCGTGTACTCGGCAGATGTTGCCGTTCGGCGCGGCGGCGGCGTTCTCTACAGTCGGGTCATGCAGCTGAACGGCAGTGCCGGCGTCGCGGCGCCGCTCGACCGCGTCTGGGACGCCCTCCAGGACCCGGCCGTCCTCGCCAGGACGATCCCGGGATGCCGCTCCCTGGAGGAGACGGGACCGGGCACCTACCGGATGACGGTCACCGCGGGCGTCGCCTCGATCCAGGGCACCTACGTGGGGCAGGTGGAACTCGCCGAACCCGACCCGCCGCGCTCGTTCGTGCTGAAGGCGCGGGGGCAGGGCGCGCCGGGCACGGTCGACGCGACCGTCCGCGTCCGGCTGTCGGACGGCGGCGGCGCGACCCGCATCGACTACGACGCGGACGCGGTCGTCGGCGGCATGGTCGGCGGGGTCGGGCAGCGGATGCTCGGCAGCGTCGCCAAGCGCACCGCGGGCGAGTTCTTCGCCGCCGTCGAACGCGACCTGTGCGCGCCCGCCGCCGGACCGGCGCCGCTCGCGGAACCCGCGGCGGCCGCACCCGCCGGGCGGGCGGGCGGCGGCGCGGTCTACCCGGGGCGCGCCGCCGCGGCACCGGACCGGCCGTCGGTGGCATGGCCGATGGCCGCGGCGTTCGCCTCCGGCGGCGCGGTCGCGCTCGCCGGCGTCGCCCTCGGCTACCTGCTCGGCCGCCGCTCCCGCCGGCCGCGCTGAGCCGGCCCCGGACACGGATGCGGCGGGCATCCGGGCGGGTTCTCACCCCCCGGATCGCCCGCCGTTGTGCTCGGTGCGCCCCGCCGGGTCAGCCGACCGCGACGAGGTCGACGACGAAGATCAGCGTCTCGCCCGGCTTGATCGCCGGGCTCGGGCTGCGGTCGCCGTAGGCCAGGTGCGGCGGGATGACGAGCTTGCGGCGGCCGCCGACCTTCATGCCGACGATGCCCATGTCCCAGCCCTTGATGACGCGGCCGGCGCCGAGCTGGAAGTCGAGCGTGGAGCCGCGGTTCCAGGACGCGTCGAACTCCTCGCCGGTGGACCACGACACGCCCACGTAGTGCATCGACACGGTCGAGCCCTTGGCGGCCTCGGGGCCGTCGCCCTCGGTGATGTCGGTGATGTCGAGGTACTCCGGCGGCTGTCCCTCGGGGAAGTCGATCTCGGGGCGTTCAAGCGCCATGGAAGGGCTCCAGCTATGTCGTCGTGATGGCACGTGCGATGGGAAAGGGACCAGCCTAGCCCCACGCGCCTGCACGAAAGAACGACCCGCCCGTTGGCAGATTGCGACGGTTCCGCGGGCGGGCGCCGTCCGGTAGACCCTTCATCATGGCGAGGCGGCTGCGGATCGGGATCGACACGGGCGGGACGTTCACCGACGTCGTCGCGCTGGACGAGCGCGGCGCGCTCGTCACCACCAAGACGCCCTCGACCCCCGCCGACCCGGCGGAGGGCTTCGCGAACGGCGTCGGCAAGGTGCTCGGCCTGCTCGGCGCGGAACCGGAGGACGTCGCGGCGCTGTCGCACGGCACCACCGTCGCGACGAACCGGCTCCTCGAAGACCGGATCGACGACCTCGGCCTCGTCACGACCGAGGGCTTCGAGTCGATCCTGGAGATCGCGCGGCAGAGCGTCCCGGACGGCTACGGCAACAGCTACTTCTGGGTGAAGCCGCCCCGGATCGTCCCGGTGCACCGGGTGCGGGCGGTCGGCGGGCGGCTCGACCACACCGGCGCCGAGATCCGCCCGTTCGACGAGGCGTCGGCGGTCGCGGCGGCCCGCTGGTTCCGCGACCGGGGCGTCCTCGCGATCGGGGTGTGCCTCCTGCACTCCTACGCCGACCCGTCGCACGAGCTGGCGATGCGGGAGGTGCTGCGCCGCGAGCACCCGGACGCCGTCGTGTCGCTGTCGTGCGAGGTGCTGCGCGAGTACCGCGAGTACGAGCGGTCGGTGACCACGCTCGTGGACGCCGCCGTGAAACCCGCCATGAACGGCTACCTGGCGCGCATCGCCGAGCGGGTCGCGTCCCCGCTGCTGGTGATGAAGAGCAACGGCGGCGTGCTGTCGGCGGACGAGGTCGCGCGGCAGCCGATCACGACCGTGCTGTCGGGCCCGGCGGCGGGCGCGCTCGGTGCGGCGTTCGTCGTCGCGCACAGCGGCCACGGCTCGGTCGTGACCCTCGACGGCGGCGGGACGTCCACGGACGTCGCGGTCGTCCTGGACGGCGAGCCGACGCTGACGACCGAGGGCTCGATCGGCCGCCATCCGGTCAAGATCCCGATGATCGACATCGTGACGGTCGGCGCGGGCGGCGGCTCGGTCGCGTGGCGGTCGCCCGAGGGCGCGCTGAAGGTCGGGCCGCGCAGCGCCGGCGCCGACCCCGGCCCGCTCTGCTACGGGCGCGGCGGCACCGAGGCCACGGTGACCGACGCGCACGCCGTCCTCGGCCGGATCCCGCCGCACCTGCTCGGCGGCGAAGTGCCCCTGGACGCGGACGCCGCCCGGCGCGGCCTCGCGGCCCTCGCCGGTGACCTCGGCCTGCCGCTCGAACGCGCGGCCGCCGGGATCCTGGAGATCTCCGCGTGGAACCAGGCCAACGCGATCCGGCAGATCACGGTGAAGCGGGGCCTGGACGTCCGCGACTACCCGCTGGTCGCGTTCGGCGGCTCGGGGCCGCTGCTGGCGTGCCGGCTGCTCGACGTCCTCGGCCTGCCCGCCGCCGTCGTCCCGGAGAACCCCGGCAACCTGTCGGCGTTCGGCCTGCTCACGGTGGACGTGAAGAACGACTACGTCCGGACGCGGGTCGTCCGCGACGCCGAACTGGACCCCGCCCTCCTGGACGCCGTCTACGCCGACCTCGAGTCCGAGGCGGCCGAGGCCCTGGCCCGCGAGGGCTTCCCGGCCGATCGCCGCCGCTTCGCCCGCTCCGCCGACCTGCGCTACTGCGGCCAGGCGTTCGAGGTGCGGGTGCCCGCGCCCGCCGGACCGCCGGACGAGGCGTTCCGCGCCGAGGCCGTCCGCCGGTTCCACGACGCCCACGAGGCCCTCTACGGCTACTGCTACCGGGACGATCCGCGCCATCCGGTCGAATGGGTGAACCTGCGGGTCTCCGGGATCGGCCCGATCGACCGCCCGCGCCTGGCCGAACGTCCGGCGGGCGACGGCGACCCGTCCCGCGCCCGGACCGGCACCCGCCCGGTCTACTTCGACGCGTGGGAGGAGACGGCGATCTACCGGCGCGAGGCACTCGCCCCCGGCGACACCGTCGAGGGCCCGGCGGTCATCGAGGAGTTCGGCTCGACGCTCCCGCTCCACCCCGGCTTCACCGCCGCCCTCGACGGCCACGGAAACCTGGTGGTGACCCGATGATCGACCCGATCCTGCTGGAGATCGTCGAGGGGACGCTCGCGTCCGTGGAGCGCGAGGTCGAGACGGCCATCGCCCGCACGGCCCGCTCCCCGATGATCCGGGACGCGCACGACTTCCGCGCGGGCATCCACGACCGCCGCCTCCGCAAGCTCACCGGCCGCTCCTACTCGGCGCTCGTCCAGCCGGTCGCGCGCGACTTCCCCGTGGAGACCATGCGTCCCGGCGACGTGTTCTTCCACAACGACGTGTACCTGTCGGAGGGCGGCATCGGACACCTTCCCGACCTGTGCGTCACCGTCCCGGTGTTCCACGAGGACGAGGTTGTCGCGTTCGTCCAGGCGTTCGGCCACCACGACGACATCGGCGGCGCCGTCCCCGGCTCGATGCCGAGCCACGCCCGCAGCGCGTTCGAGGAGGGCCTGATGGTCCCCCCGATCAGACTCTGGGACCGGGGCGTCCCGAACGAGGCCGCGCTGACGATCATGACCCGCAACTCGCGGATGCCCGACTCCCTCGCCGGCGACCTCGACGCCGAATGCTCCGCCTGCCTGATGGGCGCCCGCCGCCTCGGCGACCTGTTCGCCCGCTACGGCCGCGCGGACGTCGAGGCGTGCTTCGACGCGATCATCGACCGCACCACCGAGACGTTCCGCCGCGAACTGCTCGCCAAGATCCCCGACGGCACCTTCGTGTGGGAGGACTACGCCGAGCACGACGGCGTGGACCCGCCCCGCCTGCACGCCCAGCGCATCACCCTCACCGTCGACAAGGCGGCCGCCGTCCCCCTCGTCATCGACTTCACCGGCACGTCGCCCCAGGCCAAGGGCCCCATCAACCATGCCGGCGACTACTCGGGCGGAGTCTTCCTGAAGAAGTGGCTGGCCCCCGTCCTGCGCAACCTGGCCGACACGCCCGAACGGGCCGCCGAACTGGACGTGAACGAGGGCGTCGTCCCCCTCATCGAGATGCGCTTCCCGGAGAAGGGCACCCTCCTCACCCCGGTCTTCCCGGCCCCGACCAATGCCCGGACCTTCGTCATCCTGCGGCTGCTCGGCGTCCTGGCCGGCGTCCTGGCCAAGGCCACGAACGGCCGGATGCCCGCCGACCAGGAGACGATCCGCTACACCGGCGTCCACGGCGAGGACGACCGGGGCCCGTACCTGATGCGCGAGGTCCTCGGCGGCGGCTCGGGCGGCCGCTACTACGCCGACGGCGAGGACACCGTCCACGTCGTCCCCGACTCCCGCAACATCCCCGCCGAGTTCGCCGAGGCCCGCTGGCCGTTCATCGTGGAGCGCCTCGGCCTCGCCGCGGACTCCGGCGGCCCGGGGGAGTACCGCGGCGGCCTCGGCTACGACAAGCACATCCGCATGCTCCGCGACGCCCGCTACATGTCGATCGCCGACCGCTCGATCCTGTCCTGCTGGGGCGTCAACGGCGGCCGGGCGGGGAGCCCGTTCCGCGTGGACATCGACGGCGAGGAGATGGACGGCCTGGTGGACGACCACCCGGTCAAGGCCGGCCAGACCATCCGCATCCGCACCACGGGCGGCGGCGGGTGGGGCGACCCGCTGAACCGCGACCCGTCCCGGGTGGCCGCCGACGTCCGCGACGGCAAGGTGTCCCCGGAGGGCGCCCACGACGACTACGGCGTAGTCCTCGAAGAAGGCGCGGTGGACGAGGAGGCGACGGCGACTTTGCGCGCACGTCTACGCGCCGAACGCGGTCCCGTCCCCTTCTTCGACCGGGGCCCCGGCTACCCGCACCTCGCCGACGGCGCAACCTCCGCCGAAGTCGACGCCCATGAAGCCGCCCCCTCGTCCACCCAGAGCCCGGCGGAACGAGCGACGCCGCCCGCGGCCGACTCGTCGGGCGGAGGCCGCTGAATCACCCCGAGAGCCTTAGGTCAAGGACCCTGGATGAAGGGCCGCAGTGCCGTCCGGTAGTCGCTCAGCGACGGGACGGTCTCGTCTTGGAGGACGTCGTCGTAAGGCGGCTCGCCGCGGACGAACTTTACGGGAGCGCACTCGTCCGTGCCGGCCGGGCCCGTCATCATCCGCCGGCCGACCCGGCGGCCGGTGCGCGCCTCGTAGACGTCGAGCCGGTGGCGGCCCTGGTAGGTCTCAACGCGCAGACCGCCCTCGTACGGGCACACCTGGATCGGTTCGTCCGACACTCGGCCCGCCTCGTAGCTGCACGCCACCAGCTGCACCTCGTCCGGTGCGGGCCGCTTCCCGTCCCGGCCCGCGGTCACGGGTTCGGAAGAGCCGATGCCGTCGCGGAAGAGGACCAGTGGATGCGGTCCCGTCCCGCCGTGCTCCGCCGCCCGCTCGAAGGGCCGGTCCTGCCGCCAGCACAGGCGGGCGAGGTCCCGCAGTCGCTCGGGCCGCTCGCCCAGGACGGCGGGGACCAGCCACGGCTGCACGATCCACCGCACGAGCGCCAGTGTCGCCGCGCCCACCGCCCCGGCCGCCAGCCGGGGGCGAAGCGACGCCCGCACCGGCTCCCGGCGCTCCACGGCCCTTCCCAGGTCTCTTGCGGCGGTCACCGGGCCGACGAGGACGGACCGTTCAGCGGTACCGTCCGTCCACACGAGGCGCCGGACCGACCTCGCGCCCCACTCGGGAGTGGTCAGCGAACCCCACGGGATCGCGATGGGCGCCGACCCCCGCGACCACACCAGCAGACCGTCATCGCACACGGCGAACCAGCGTCGCGGCCCGTCCAGTCCGGGCGGCGCCAGATGCGCCCAGCAGGCCAGCCCCGCCGCCAGCAGCGGGGGCAGCAGGAGCACGTACCGCCAGTCGAAGGCGGCGGCCACGGCGGCCACCATGGCGGAACCCAGGAGCCAGGGAGCGAGGCCGGTCCAGTCGGGCCGGCCCCGATGCTGCCGGTGCAGGCGCCGGACGTTCCCCAGGCCCGCCTCCGCGGCCCGCTTCGCCATCGGACGGTGCAGGTTCATCAGCCTCACCGCTCAGGCTCGCGGCCGGCGGTGAGATCAACGAAGACGCGGCCGGGGTCGCGCCGCCTCCAGCAGCGGAACATCAGCGCGACGCGATGTCCCGCGCCGGCGAACGAGCTGATCGGCCGTGACGGGTCGATGAGGAGGCGTAGGCGCGGCTCGTCCCACCGCCGGGCCACCACGGCCAGGGGACGGCCGGCCGCCGGATGCACGTGGTCTTCCCACCGGCGATCGTGGCAAGGAGGTGCCGTTGGAGGAGACGCGCGATGACGCCGGCCAGGGGCGTTCCGGGCGGCAGGTCGATGGTCTGGGCGTGGGGCGGGGCGTCGTCGCCCATGGCGACGCTCCAGCGGTTCCATGTCGATCATCATGGGCGGGACGCCGGCCGCGCTCGCCAGGCCTGCGCCTCTTCCGCGCGGCCCGTGCCGGCCATCAGGGCGGCGAGCCGTTCCGCTTCGTCCGGCTCCCTGGTGGCGCGGAGGGAGTACATCAGGGGGATGCCGGGGCGCCCTTCGGGGAGGCGGTAGGTGGTGCCGTGGCGTTCCAGGACGGAGAACCGCCGCCAGAGCGTGTATTCGTGCTCGTGCAGGAACTCGATGCGCAGTCCCGAATCGGCCAGGGCCGTTACTACCTCGCCTAGGCCGTGGACGAACTCGACTGACCGGGTGTGCTGGACGGACGCCTGCGGGTCGGCGTAGCTGCCGGCGTCCGGCTCGTCCCAGATCTGGGGTCCTTCGGCGAAGTAGTCGTAGGTGAGCGTGCGGCCTTCCGCGTCGTCGAGGGTGTCGGCGAAGGGGTGGAATTCCGCAAGGTAGACGAACCCGCCTGGGCGCAGAAGGGACGCGACGACCTGGGACCAGCGGTTGATGTCGGGCAGCCAGCACAGGGCGCCGAGCCCCGTGTAGACGATGTCATAGGTGTCGCCGAGGGCCGTTGGCGCGTCGTAGACGTCGGCGACGACGAAGCGGGCTTCCAATCCCGTCTCGTCCGCCACTGTGCGGGCGGCTTCGACGGCCTTCTCGGAGAAGTCCAAGCCGGTGACGTGGGCGCCTCGGCGAGCCCAGGAGAGTGTGTCGAGGCCGAAATGGCACTGCAGGTGGACCAGTCGGAGGCCGGTAACGTCCCCGACTTCGGCCAACTCGAAGTCCCGCAGGGTCTGGGCGCCGGCCTTGAATCCGGCGACGTCATAGAAGTCGCTGGCAACGTGAATCGGAACTCGCTCGTCCCAGAGCGCCTTGTTCACCGCGACGTAGTCTGCGCCAGTCATGGCTGCGAGCGTAAACCCGCCGGGTAGGGCGAGCGAATGTTCAGGCAGCTTGTAGCCACGGTGGTGGGTGGTGGGCGGGTTCCGCAGGTTGGACGGTCCCGGGTGGATGCAGGCGGTAGATGTAGCGGCCTTCTTCGTCCGTTGTGATGCGGAGCCGGTCCGGGTTGGTGTGTTTGTAGCGGTTGTGCCAGCCGCAGCACAGCGAGAGTTTGTCGATGTCGGTGGGGCTGCGGCCGAGTGCCCAGCCGTCCACGTGATCGACCTCGCACAATGTTCCGGGGACCTCGCAGCCCTGCACCGCGCACGTCGGGTAGCGGGTCTCCAGGACTTGGCGTTGGGGGCCGGTGGCGAATCGGACCTTGTGGCCGAGGTAGAGGGGCGTATGGCCCCGTCCCAGCAGCAGCGGCGAAACGCCTGCGTTGAGGGCGATGCGGCGGGCCTGCGCGGCCGGGATCGGGGTGCCGTCGGTGAGGCGCGCGGGGGCCTGGCCACCGGTGAGGGTGTCGAGGTCGCAGATGACGGTGACCTTCGTGGCGCGGTGGCCGCCCGAGAGCACGGAGCCGAGCGCGGCCGCCGTGCGTTCGGACAGGTCGCGGTGGTCGTCAGCGCCTGCGGGCTTGGCCAGTGGCCCGAGCGTGCCGTCCCAGACGGCGGCGTCCTCGGCGTTCAGCCAGCCCTTGATGTAGCGGCCCCCGTCCAGGGAACGGGTCGAGTCGATCCAGGACCGCTCGTAGCCGCGCCGGGTGTCGTGGTCGGCGCGCTCGGTGCCGTCGCGCTCGGCGATGACGTCACGGATCCGCTTGCCGAAGGAGGCGACCTTTCCGGCGGAGCAGTCCTTGTCGACCATCTCAAGCAGAATCTGTTCCGCTTCCCGGCAGTCAGTGTCGTCGAGCCGGGCGACGGAGTCGGCGATGGTGGATGCGTAGCCGAGGGAGAGGTCGCCGGTGGCCAAGCGGTCCATGACCTCGGCGAGGCGGTGCCGTTGGCGCGCCAGGTTCAGGCGTTCCTTGGCGCGGGATTCGCGCATGCCCAGCCGCGAGCGCAACCATGTCCGGGTGGACGGGAACCCCCACCGCTGTGCTTCCTTGCGACGGTCGACCACATCGATCAAGCCGGACAGGGCCGCCTCGCTCATATCGCCGGCGGCGGCGAGGGTTTCGGCGAGCTCCATGCACGCGGTCGCCGATTCGGGCGCGGCCCGACGAGCGAGTTCGGCGGCGATCGCGGACGCGGCGTTCACCAATTCCACGGTGGACGCCCCGTCAAGATCGACCGCAACTGAACCCATATAAGAATTGTACGTCACTGCACATGCCATTGCATCTCAACCGTCAAAATTCAAGTCCTAAATTATGCTCGCCAACGGCTGCGACCATTAAATGCTCATTTTTCCCAGATTGGACTAGGGGGACTTCGGCGACGATTTCGCGGGTGAGGCTGCTCCTGACGCTCTCTTGGACGGGTGGGGGCGGCGCGTCGGGCAGAGGGCAGGCGGAGCCTGCCCGACGAAAAGCTGCACTCAGGGGCCGCAGAGGCTCCAAAGTCAAGGGTGGCCGAAGGCCATCGCGAAGCGACGCGAAGCGCCCTTGACTTTGGAGGGGCGGCCCCGTACGCAGCGCCGCCCCCGCCACAATTAACCGAATACCGAATACCGAATACCGAATACCGAACACCAACTCCGAACTCGGTATCCGCTATGGCTCGGCGATCGTGAAGCGGTACGGCGTGAAGGTGGTTCCGTCGACATGGAGATCGCAGCGGAACCGCGTCCCGTCCGCGGCGAACAGAGCGGACTCGTGATCGGCCCAGCGCTCCCAGGCGTCGGCGTGCTCGGGGCCGTCACGGTCCAGGGCCCGGGCGCGGCGAAGAGCGAAGGGGGCGTCCAGCCAGATGCGGTAGGCGGCGGGCGACCCGGCCCAGGCCGAGCCGACGCCTTCGACGATGAGGACGGGCGGCGGCGGGATCGCCTCCTCCGGACCGTAGGTGTCATGGCGCCAGTCATAACGGCGCAGGACGGCCGGTCGTCCGTCGCAGAGCGGGCCGAGTACAGACCCGCGCAGAGGCTCCCACCAGGTGAGCGGATCCGCATCCCAAGGAACCCGGAAGTCGTCCGACCGGATGACGGGCGCACCGACCAGCACCTCGGCCAGGTGATCGGCGAACGTCGACTTGCCCGCACCGCTCGGGCCGTCCACCGCGACCAGGCGCGCCGGACCGCAGGACGGCGGCAGCGCGAGCAGCCGCGCCGCGAGCGCGGGGTAGGCCATGGTGGATTCCGGCACGGACGGCATACTTCCAGGTGCCGTACCCGCGGCCGCACCCCGCGAAGGAGGACGTCCTTGCCCGGACCGCTCGAAGACGTCGTGATCGTCGACCTCAGCCGCGTGGTGGCGGGCCCGCAGGCCACCATGACGCTCGCCGACCTCGGCGCCAGGGTGATCAAGGTCGAGCAGCCCGGCGGCGGGGACGAGACGCGCGGCTGGGGGCCGCCGTTCGCGGGCGACGACCAGGTCAGCACCTACTACCTGTCGATCAACCGCAACAAGGAGTCGATCACCCTCGACCTGAAGTCGGACGAGGGCAGGGCCACCCTGAGCCGGCTCGTCCGGCACGCCGATGTGCTCGTGGAGAACTTCCGGCCGGGCGTGCTCGACCGGCTCGGCTTTCCGGTCGAGCGGCTGCATGGGTTGAATCCCGGGCTGATCGTCCTGTCCATCACCGGGTTCGGGCACGACGGGCCGGAGGGGGGACGCCCCGGCTACGACGCCATCGTGCAAGGCGAGGCGGGGATCATGAGCGTGACCGGCCCGCCCGGCACGCCGAGCAAGGTCGGTCTCTCGATCGCCGACATCCTCGCGGCGGGCAACGGCGTCGCCGGGGTACTGGCCGCCCTCTATGAGCGGACCCGCACCGGACGCGGGACGGTCGTCCGCACCTCGCTGCTGGCGTCGGTCGTCGGCGCGCACATGTTCCAGGGGACGCGCTGGACGGTCGCCCGCGACGCCCCCGAATCGGTCGGCAACGACCATCCGTCGATCGCCCCGTACGGGACGTTCCGCTGCAAGGACGGGCAGATCCAGATCGGTGTCGCCAACCAGAACCTGTGGCGCCGGTTCGCCCCGCTCGTCGGCATCGACGCCGACGACCCCCGCTATGCGACCATCCCGGCCCGTGCGGCGCGGCGCCCGGAACTCACCGCCGACATCGAGCGCGTCCTCGCCGGGGACACGCGGGACGCATGGCTCGCGCGGCTGGACGAGGCAGGCGTCCCGGCGGGCGCGATCCGGTCGATCGACGAGGTGTACGAGTGGGAGCAGACGAGATCGCAGGGCCTCGTCATCGAGGTCGACCACCCGCAGCTCGGCCGCATCGAGCTGCCGGGGCCGCCCCTGCGCTTCGACGGCGCCCCGCCGCGCGCCCACGCCGCGCCCCCGCTGCTCGGCGAGCACAATGACACCGTCCTGGCCTGGTTGGACGAGAAGGACAGGAAACACCGGGAAGCCGTGAAGAAGCAGCAAAAGGAGAGTGGCGAGTGATGGATCTCCTCGGCGACGAGACCGCCGGCGGCCCGATCCGGATCGCGGGCCGGGAGCTGCCGCGCGACGAGCTGCTCGGCTGGGCGTCAGCCGTCGCCGCGGAGATCGCCGGCGCGGACGCCGTCGCCGTGCACGCCACCGCGTCGCTGGAGACGGTCGCGGCGGTCGTCGGCGGCGTCCTCGCGGGCGTCCCCGTGGTGCCGCTGCCGCCCGATTCGGGCCCGGCCGAGCGCGCCCACATCCTCGGCGACTCGGGCGCGAGCATGATCCTCGCCGCCGGCGACACGCAGTCCGCGGAGGGCGAGCCGCCCCTCCTCCCGATCGACTCGCTGCCGCGCACCGGGAGCGCCACGACCGCCGTCCCCCCCGATGCCACCGCGCTGATCCTCTACACGAGCGGCACCACGGGCGCACCGAAGGGCGTGCTCATATCCCGGAGCGCGATCGCCGCCGGCCTGGACGCCCTCGCCGAAGCCTGGGCGTGGACGCCCGACGACGTGCTCGTCCACGGGCTGCCCCTCTTCCACGTGCACGGGCTCGTCCTCGGTGTGCTCGGCGCGCTCCGAACCGGGTCGCCGCTCGTCCACACCGGACGTCCCAAGCCCGACCTGTACGCGGCGGCCGCGCGGAACGACCGCGGCAGCCTGTTCTTCGGCGTCCCCACCGTCTGGTCGAGGACGGCGGCGGATCCGGACACCGCGCGAGCCCTCCGCGGCGCCCGGCTGCTGGTCTCCGGCAGCGCACCCCTGCCTGTGCCCGTCTTCGAGCGGCTCTCCGCCCTCACCGGCCACCGCCCCGTCGAGCGCTACGGCATGACCGAGACCCTCATCACGCTCAGCGCGCGCGCCGACGGCGACAGGCGCCCCGGCTACGTCGGCACCCCGCTGCCCGGAGTCGAGACCCGCCTCATCGCCGAGGACGGGACGCCCGTCCCGCCGGACGGGGAGACGCCCGGCGAGCTGCACGTCCGCGCGCCGCTGCTGTTCAAGGGCTACCTCAACCGCCCGGAGGCGACCGCGAAGTCGTTCGCGGAGGACGGCTGGTTCCGCACCGGCGACATCGCCACCATCGGCCCGGACGGCTGGCACCGCATCGTCGGCCGCGCGTCCACCGACCTCATCAAGAGCGGCGGCTACCGGATCGGCGCCGGCGAGATCGAGAACGCGCTGCTCGCCCACCCGGCGGTGCGGGAGGCGGCCGTGGTCGGCACGCCGCACGACGACCTCGGCGAGCAGGTGACCGCCTACGTCGTCGCCGACGGCGTCCGCGATACCCAGCTCATCGACTTCGTCGCCGAGCGTTTGTCGGTGCACAAGCGGCCCCGCGTCGTCCACCTGGTCGGCTCGCTGCCGCGCAACGCGATGGGCAAGGTCGTCAAGACCCGCCTCAGCGAACTCTAGAGACCACGATCAGGGGAGCAACTCCGCCAGAACGGGCCGGACCAGGTTCCGTGCGAACGACTCCGGGAGATCCGGGCCGTCCTCGCCCTCCGCGAAGTACAGCAGGAAGCCCTGCTGGAAGCAGGCGCCCATGAGCAGGGCGGCCACCGCCGCGGTGTCGGCCCCGGCGGCGACGCGGCCGAGGTCGCGCTCGGCGTCCAGGTACCGGGCGAGGGCCCGTACGGGCTCCTGCGGGCCCGCGCCGTACTTGCGCAGCGACTCGCGGGTGGCGTTCAGCAGCCGGGGCTGCGCCGCCATCGACGCCATCATCGGGAAGGCCAGCCGGTAGAAGCGCAGGCCGCCGTGGACGATGGCGACGAGGTTCGCCTCCAGCGTCCCCTCGCCGGGGGCGCCCATCGAGACGAACGGCGGCATCCGCTCCTTCAGCACGCTCAGCATCAGCTCCTCCTTGTCGCGGAAGTGCTTGTAGAGCAGCGCCTCGGAGTAGCCCGCCGCCTTCGCGATCTCCTTCGTCGTGGCGCGGGCGACGCCGTGCCGCCGCATGACGTCCGCCGCGGCGTCCAGGATCCGTTCCCGCGCGCTCAATGAGGCCCCCTTGACAGGTGAGTGAACGCTTACCACGATAGGGGTTAGTAAATACTCACTCACCCTACGGCCGACACCAGGGGAATCCGATGAAACTCACGATCTTCGGGGCGACCGGCGGGACCGGCGTGCTGGTCCTGCGGCGGGCGCTGGACGCCGGGCACGAGGTGACCGCGGTCGTCCGCGACCCGGCGGGCCTGCCGTCCGACCTGCGCGCCTGCGCCGACGTCGTCCAGGCCGACGTCATGGACCCGGCCGCGATCGAGGAGGCGGTGCAGGGCCGCGACGCCGTCCTGTCCGCCCTCGGCACCCGCGAGGGCCGCGCGCCGACGAGCGTCTGCGCGGACGGCGCGCGCAGCATCCTCACCGCCATGTCCGCGACCGGCGGCGACCGGTTCGTCCTGGTCAGCGCCTCCGGGCTGCACGCCGGGCCGGGCGACGACCCGTTCACCCGGTTCGTCGTCAAGCCGCTGATCCTCGGACGGCTCCTCGAGCACGCGTTCGCCGACATGCGCGCCGCCGAGGAGCTGACCCGCACCTCCGGCCTGCGCTGGACGATCGTCCGCCCGCCCCGGCTCACCAACGGTGCCGGCAACGGCCGCTACCGCAAGGCCGTGGACCGCAACGTCCTCGGCGGCGCCTCGATCGCCCGCGCCGACCTCGCCATCGCGCTGCTCGACATCGTGGACGACCCGGCCACCGCGGAGCACGTCATCAGCGTCTCCGGCTGAGGCGGCGTCTCCGGCCGAGGCATCGGCATCGCGGCACATGACAGCTGTCATGCCGATCGCCTGACAGGTGCCGCCGGAACCGGTGACACGCGCTCCTACCGCCGCCCGCGCGTGATCATCAGGCTGGAGGCATGGACAACGCAGCCATCCGCGTCGACGGCCTCCGCCAGCGCTACGGGAGTTCGAGGCCGTCGCCGGCATCTCCTTCGACGTCGGGCCGGGCGAGCTGTTCGCGCTGCTCGGCACGAACGGCGCCGGCAAGACGACCACCCTCGAAACCCTGGAGGGGCACCGGCCCGTCCACGCGGGCACGGTGCGAGTCCTCGGGCACGACCCGCACCGGGAACGGCGCAAGGTCCGCCCACGGATCGGCATCATGCTCCAGGACGGCGGCTTCTTCACCGACCTCACCGTCGCCGAGACCGTCGACCACTGGCGCGGCTTCACCCCGGCCGCGCGCGACCGCGACGAGGCCCTCGGCGCCGCCGGGCTCGCGGACAAGGCCGGGGTCCGCGTCCGGCAGCTGTCCGGCGGGCAGAAGCGCCGCCTCGACCTCGCGCTCGCGCTGCTCGGCCGGCCGGCGGTGCTCTTCCTGGACGAGCCGACGAGCGGCATGGACCCGGAGGCCAGGCGCGCCACCTGGAAGATCGTCCGGGACGTGGTGGCGGACGGCACGACCGTCCTGCTGACCACCCACTACCTGGAGGAGGCCGAGCACCTCGCCGACCGGCTCGCGATCCTGCACCGCGGCCGGATCGAGACGTCCGGGACCGTCGGCGAGGTCGTCGCCGGGCACGGCGACCGCATCAGCTTCCAGGTGCCGGGGACCCTGCCGATCACCGAGCTCCCCGGCGTGCGCGGCGCCCGCGCCGACATCTGCGTGGACGGCGGGCGCACCGTCGCCACCTACACCGTCAGCGAGGCGGGGCTCCAGGCCGGCCTGTACGACCTGCTGCGCTGGGCCGACGACCGGCGGATCGCGCTGGACGGCCTGCAGGCGCGCAGCGCGTCCCTCGAAGACGTCTTCCTCCGCACCGCCGCCGAAGGAGCGACCCGTTGACCCTCTCCGCCCTGCTCCGCGTCGCGCGTCTCGACCTCGCCCTCCTCTGGCGCAACCGGACGGCCCTGTTCACCGTGTTCGGGCTGCCGATCCTGTTCGCCGCGATGCTCGTGCCGATGAAGGGCCAGGACATCGGCGGCGTGGACGGCGCCCCCCTGCAGGGCACCGGCCACCTCGGCTTCTTCCTGGTGCTCGCCGTGTTCATGAACCTCGTCACCGTGTTCACCGCCCGCCGCGAGGACCGCACGCTCAAGCGGCTGCGCGGCACCGCGCTGTCGGACGCCGAGATCACCGGCGGCAGCGTCCTCACCGCGACCGCGATGTACGCCGTCCAGGCGCTGGCGCTGGCGCTGCCGGCCGTGCTCGGCCTCGCGTTCGGCGGCCGGTTCCCCGCCGACCCGCTGCTCCTGCTCGCCGGCCTCGCGGGCGGCGCCGCCGTCTTCGCGGCCCTCGCCTTCGCGGTCTCCGGCATCACCCCGAACGCGGAGATGGCGCAGCTCACCGTCCTGCCGATCATGTTCGCCTGCATGCTGGGGGCCGGCGCGTCGCGCCGCGACATGGTGGGCAGCGGTGCCGTCGCCGCCGTGCTCAGCCTCCTGCTGCTGATCAGCCCCTGGTTCTCCGTCGTCCCCGTCTTCTGGCTCTCGGCCGTGGTGCTGTCGCCGCTCCGCCGCAAGCGCATGGTCGCCCTGTGCGCGGGCACCGGCGCGTACTGCGCCGCGGTCGCCACGGCCGGCGCGGGCCGGCTCGGCACGAGCGGGACCATGCCGTGGTACGGGGTCTTCCCGCTCGTGTTCGTGATCTTCTCCGGCGTGTGCGGGCTGGTCGCGTTCGTCAACGTCTACCAGCGCCGCATGTGGGACATGCACCGGGAGACCCACGCCGCCCGCGACGCGCTCGCCCGGCTCGCCGTCACCGAGGAGCGGCTCCGCTTCTCCCGCGACCCGCACGACCTGCTCGGCCACAGCCTGTCGCTGATCGCGGTGAAGAGCGAGCTCGCCATCCGGATGTCGGGCACCGACCCCGAGCGCGCCGGCGCCGAGATGGCGGACGTCCAGCGGGCCGCGCGGGAGGCACTGCGCGAGGTGCGCGCCGCCGTCAGCGGGTACCGCGCCGTGGAGCTGGACACCGAGCTGGCCGGAGTACGGGCGGTGCTGGAGGCCGCCGGGGTCCGCTGCGAGACCGGCGACCCGCCGGGGACGCTGCCGCCGGCCGTCCGCTCGGTGCTGGCCTGGGTGATCCGCGAGGGCGCCACCAACGTGATCAAACACAGCGAGGCCCGGCACTGCGCGATCGCGATCGCCGTCTACGGTGGCTCCGTGGTGCTGGAGATGCGCAACGACGGAGTCCGCGGCGGGGGAGTCGGCAACGATGCCGGCTCCGGGGGCTCGGGCCTCACCGGGCTCGCCGAGCGCGCCGCCGTCCTCGGCGGCGAGGTCGCCGCCGGACGGCACGGGCGCGACGGCTTCCTGCTGCGCGCCGCCGTCCCGCTCCCCGCCCCGGAGGAGGGCACCGCCCCCGAGCCGGCCGGAGCGGCGGGGAGCGGCGCGTGATCCGCGTCCTGCTCGCCGACGACGAGCACCTCATCCGCGGCGCCGTCGCCGCGCTGCTCGGCCTGGAGGCCGATCTGGAGGTCGTCGCCGAGGTCGGGCGGGGCGACGAGGTCGCCGCCGCGGTCGCCGCGCACGACCCGGACGTGGCCGTCCTCGACATCGAGATGCCGGGCCTGGACGGGCTCACCGCCGCCGAGCGGCTGACCGCCGCCGGGGCCCGCTGCGCGGTGTGCATCCTGACGAGCTTCGGCCGCCCCGGCTACCTGCGCCGCGCCATGGCCGCCGGCGTCCGCGGCTTCGTCGCCAAGGACGCCCCCACCGAGGAGCTCGCCGCCGCCATCCGCAAGATCCACGGCGGCGGCCGCTACCTGGACGCCGAACTCGCCGCCGGCGCGATGGCCGCCGGGGACAACCCGCTCACCGAGCGCGAGCGCGAGATCCTCCGCCTCACCGGGGCCGGCGCCGAGACCGCCCGCGTCGCCGCCGCCCTGCACCTGTCCGAGGGGACCGTCCGCAACTACCTGTCGTCCGCCATGGCCAAACTCGGCGAGCCCACCCGCCTCGCCGCCGTCCGCGCCGCCGAGCAGATGGGCTGGATCTGACCCCGCCCGGCGTCCGGGGCCGTGCCATGCCCGCGCACACGCGGACCGCGGGGTCTTAGTCTTGTGGCGTGAGTGAGCCACTGGTCGAGCGCATGCAGGGATTCGGCGAAACGATCTTCGCTGAGATGTCGGCTCTCGCCGTCGGGACCGGCTCGATCAATCTGGGTCAGGGCTTTCCGGACGAACAAGGCCCGCCCGGGATGCTGGACGTCGCCGTGGACGCGATCCGGTCGGGCGCGAACCAGTATCCGCCCGGTCCGGGGACGGCCGAGCTGCGCGAGGCGGTGGCGGTGCAGCGGCTGGGGCGGTACGGGCTGTCGTACGACCCGGCGACCGAGGTGTACGTGACGGTCGGCGCCACCGAGGGCATCGCCGCGTCCGTGCTCGCGCTGGCGGGGCCGGGCGACGAGGTCATCGTCTTCGAGCCGTACTACGACTCCTACGCCGCCGTGATCGCGCTGGCCGGGGCGGTGCGCCGGCCCGTCATGCTGCGTCCGGTGCAGGGGCGGTTCACCTTCGACCCGGACGAGCTGCGCGCCGCCGTAGGGCCGCGCACCAAGGCGATCCTGGTGAACTCGCCGCACAACCCGGCCGGCACCGTCTTCACACGGGACGAGCTGGAGGCGATCGCCGGCGTCTGCCGCGAGCACGACCTGGTCGCGATCACCGACGAGGTGTACGAGTACCTCACCTTCGACGAGGCCGAGCACATCCCCCTCGCCACCCTCGACGGGATGCGCGAGCGGACGGTGTCGGTGTCGTCCGCCGGCAAGTCCTTCTCCGTCACCGGGTGGAAGACCGGCTGGGTCACCGCGCCCGCCCCCTACGTCCGGGCCGTCCAGACCGTGAAGCAGTTCCTCACCTACGCGGTCAGCGCCCCCTACCAGCGGGCCGCCGCGTACGCGCTGCGCAATGAGATCCCGTGGGTGGAGGAGCTGCGCAAGTCGCTCCAGGCCAAGCGCGACCGGCTCATCACCGGCCTGGAGGCCGCCGGGTTCGCGACGTACCGGCCGCAGGGCACCTACTTCGTGCAGGCCGACATCCGGCCGCTCGGGTTCGCCGATGGCATGGAGCTGGCCCGCGCCCTGCCGGAGAAGGCGGGCGTCGTCGCGATCCCGTCGCAGGTGTTCTACGACCACGCCGAGGCCGGCGCCCACTTCGTCCGGTTCGCGTTCTGCAAGAAGGACGAGGTCATCGACGAGGCCGTGGAGCGCCTCGCCCGGCTCCGCTGAGAAAACCGCGCCGCCCCGGTAAACGGGGCCGCCCGCTCGGGATTACGTCACGACAACCGATCCCGACGGGAGGTACTCGTGGATGATTCCGGATCACGGTTCACCCGCCTGTACGACGAGAACCACCGGCGCGTCCTCGCCTACGCGCTCACCCACGCCGAGCCGCACACGGCCGAGGACATCGCCGGCGAGACGTTCCTGATCGCCTGGCGTCGGCTGGACGACGTCGGCGACCCGCCGCTGCCGTGGCTGCTCGGCGTCGCCCGCAACCTGCTGCGCAAGCAGCACGACCGGCGCCGCCGCGGCCACGCCCTCGCCGACCGAATCCGGGCGCTGACGACGCCCGCCGACCTCGCGGCCTGGGACGTCGCCGAGCACGTGGTGGAGCGCGAGACCGCGCTCGCGGCGGTCGCCGCGCTGCCCGAGCGCGACCTGGAGGTGCTCGCGCTCGTCAACTGGCACGGACTGGAGCCCCGGCAGGCGGCGAAGGTCATGGGCTGCTCGGCGCCCGCGCTCGCCGTCCGGCTGCACCGCGCCCGCAAGCGCCTCGCCCGCGCCCTGGATTCCGC
>NZ_SMJW01000096.1 GCF_004348335.1 Actinomadura bangladeshensis
CAGATTGACAAGTTCAAGCCCGCGCCCACCCTCGGCCTCCACCGGCGGGCGGAGACCCGCCCCGGACGGCACCGTCCCGCACCAGGCCGCAGAGTCGAAGACCCCCACCACGACCTCCGTCCCCCGCCCACGCGCGTAAATCTGCACCTCCGGCAGCCCGGCCGTAGGCATGATCGCGAGCGGCTGCCCACCCAACGCGTGCGCGAACACATTGGTGGCCAACTCGGAAACCATCGTGACCGCGTCGTCCACCATCCCTTCGGGCAGCAGCAACGCCCCAAGCGTCTCCCGAACGACCTCCCGCGCCACCCGAGCGCACCGAGCCTCCGCCGGCAACGCCCACACCGCACACCCACCCACCCGAACCACCTCGGCGGCGCTGGACATATCCGACACCTCACCTCTCCACGATCCGCGACCGGAGAGACACTCTCCGTGTCATTGACGCGACGCATCGTGCTTCTGAACAGGTGGTGATCGCAAGTAGAAATGAAAAATTCCATCTCTCACTGCGAACGATCTTGAAGAATTACCTCCGCGGACGTAGCCGACACGGCACACTCAGTACATGCCCGAACGCCGCCCCACGATCCGGGAGCGCAAGCTCGCCGCCGAACTGCGCCGCCTACGCGAACGCTCGACCATGCGCTTGGACCAGGTCGCCGCCGAGCTACAGGTGCAGTGCGAGGGACGATGGTCCGCCCCGAAGCTGTCGCGCATCGAGACGGCGGCCCAGGGCATCAAGACCTCCGACGTGAACCAGCTCTGCGACCTCTACGGCGTGTCGGCCGAGAAGCGCGAAGCACTGCTCGCCCTGACCCGGACGGCACGCCAACGCGGCTGGTGGGACGCCTACGCCGACACGATCCACACCGACTACGCGGCCTACATCGAACTCGAAGCCGAAGCCAAGTCCCTCCGCTGCTACGACGCCCTCGTCCTCAACGGCCTGCTAGAGACTGAGGAGTACGCACACGAGATCATCCGAGTCGGACTCATGCAGTTCGCTCCTCTTGCAGAAGTGGACCGCAGAGTTGAAGTACGCAGGACACGCCAAGCCGTACTCACGCAGCGGCAACCGGAGCCACTGCGCCTCTGGACGATCATCGACGAGGCCGCTCTTCATCGCACGGTCGGCGATCGAGCAATCATGCGCCGACAGTACGACCACCTGCTGGCTCTCTCGGAGCAGCCCAACATCATGCTCCAAGTTCTTCCGTTCGCCGCCGGCGCACCTCCGTCACCTACGGGCTCGTTCGTCTACATGGATTTCGCCGAGCGCCACATCCCCGATGTCGTGTATCTCGATGGCCTCACCAGCGCTCTCTACATCGAGGACGACAGCCAGGTTCATACCTACTCACTCGCGTTCAACCAACTCGCGATGTCAGCTCTCGGGGTGGACGAGTCCCTCGATATGATCTCCAAACTGGCCAAAAGTACGCAATAGCGGCATATTGGTCTGAATGAATGCCTACAGCCCCTCAGCCGAATGGCGTATCAGTTCGTACTCAGCACAGGGTGCGACCTGCGTCGAGGTAGCGAAGATCACGTGTACATGCCTGCTTCGCGACTCCACGGACCCGGACGGCGCAGTCTTGACCCTCACCGTCAGAGAGTGGGCCACTCTCCTCCACGTCATCAAGACAGGCGCCTACGACCAGCCGGGGTAAGGGCCGGGATGAGCAGCGTGACACGGCGGGGCGCGCACTCAGCGAGCTCGAGCGTCAGCCGCAGTACCGGTGCGATCCGCCGGGGAGGTGGGCCGGTCATGCCGAGGTCACGTCTCGCGCACGTGTAGAAACGGTCGCGGCACTCCTCCATGTACTGGAGGCGGCCGTCCAGCCTTCTTGATCGTTGCGGAGTCCCCGCGACCATGGTTCGACGTTCCAGACGGCTTCGTGCCAGGCCCTCGCGGCTGCCACGGTCTCTGCCTCGCCGACGAGGAGCACCGCCTCCCACTCGGCTTGGCGCCGAGATTCGGCCTGCGCGAGTAGCCCCATCCCCTCCTCGGGATCCAGCGGATCAACGGTGAATTCCAGCCCGCGGTGCGCTGCAAGGCGTTGCGTGGTCAGGTACGAGCCGAGCACCCCGATGACCACGCCTATCAATGCCGACGATTGATCCAGAAACCCACCGCTACCTCCCGACAAAGGACGGTCGGCCGCTCCCATCGGTTCGGTGGTTCGGGCAGTTTGCATGGCCGCTCCCGGTCCGCCGACAGGAGGTCGGGTCACCCAATGTCCATGCGTCACTGCCTGCAGATCATCGAGCCCGTCCGGAGCCGGGCTCGATGATCTGCGCCGGTAAGGTCACTTCGGCTGTTCGGAAAGCACCAGGCGTAGTCGGCCGATCTCCGCGCGCCATTCCTCCCCGCCGCCGCTCTCGTCCCAGAGCTGCTCCAGTTCCGAGTCGGGGCCGACCACCCGATCCAGGGCCTTCACCGCCAGGGGGCGCAGGTCAACGGGCAGTTCCGGAACTTGCTCGTCCGGCCCGTAAGCGGAGTCGACGGGCTTGCCACCAGGGCACTGGGCCGCCACCAGAGCAGCCGCGGCAACTGCCACCACGCTCTCATCGCTGTCCAAGTAACCTGTCTCGCCGATCACGGCCTCCAGGGCTTCTCGAATTGCTGACGGGCGCTCTTCCGAGGCCAGTTCATCGAGGTCTCCTGCGAAGTCGGCGGCGGTGTCGTTGCCGAAAGGGCTGGCGTCCCAGGTTCCCATGTCATCCTCCAGATCAGTGGCGGCCCACGCTATCCGGTGGGTCGGACACCACACGCCGGCCCGCCGTGACCGGTGAAAGGGTCGCCGGACGTCCGGCCGGCGCTATGGCTGGAGGAAGTTGTTCCGGAGTTGGACGATCACGTCTTTGTCGATACCGAGTCGGTCGGTGGCATAGGCGTGGACGGAACCGTAGGTCGTGCTCATGTCAGTCAGGAATAGACGCATGACATCGGCGGGGGCCCGGCCGTAAAGCGGCCGCCGCAGTTCTCGGCCGGGGTGCGTCGACCGCCACTCGGCGATCAGGTGGTCGGTGGTGGCCGGTTCCAACGCACCTCGCGGCCGTCTGCGCCTCGGTATCCGCCGAGGTCACGGAAGTAACACAGGCCGCCCGCAGTGCGCGCAGGCCGTTCGACGTCGTCGAGGTCTGCGCGCACGGAGGAGCGCGCTCTCCGGCGCTGCGGCGCGGGCAGGAAGCCGCAGCCGGCGACGGACGGCCGTCAGCGGACGACGTCGAAGACGTTCTTCTGGATGCCGTTGGAGTATGCCTCGTGCTCGACGAGCTTGAGCTGCTGGGTGTCCTTGTCAGTGGCGCTGAACAGGCGCTTGCCCGCGCCGAGCAGCAGCGGGAACACGAGCAGGTGGTACCGGTCGATCAGACCCGCGTCCGACAGGGCATGGTTCAGGGCCGTGCTGCCGTGGAGGATGATCGGGCCGCCCTCGGTCTTCTTGAGCGCGGCGACCTCGTCGAGCGAGCGCAGGATCGTGGTCTCGCCCCAGCCCTCGACCAGATCGTCATCGGTGAGGGTGGTGGAGACGACGTACTTCGGCATCGCCTTGTAGCCGGTGAACTCCTCCATGGCGGGCCACACCGGGCTGAACGCCTCGTAGCTGGCCCGGCCCAGGAGCAGCGCGGTGGACTCCTCCTGTTCCCGGCCCTTGATCTCGTACGCCTCGGGGAGGAACTCGATGTCCTTGAAGGTCCAGCCGCTGTTCCGGTAGCCGGGTTCGCCGCCCGGCCCCTCCATGACGCCGTCGAGCGAGATGAAGGCGGTGCTGATCAGAGTACGCATCTTGGTCTCCCTGGTGTCTCGCGGTACGGTCAAAGCATGCCCTGGACAAAAAGATTTGTCAAGAACGATTGAGTTGTCGGTCGGCCCTCGGCTGCGGCGGACTTCGAGGAGGCGCCGGGTCGTCCAGGGCAGATGGCGGACGGGGCCTGGGCCGGGGGGCGCCGCCTCCGGCTTGACCTGGAGCACGCTCCGGGTTGGAGGCTTGCGGGATGAGCTCACACGGTTCGAAGACCTGGTTCATCACCGGCGCCTCACGCGGCATCGGCCGCGAACTCGCGGAGCGGATCCTCGCGCGCGGGGACCGCGTCGCCGCGACACTGCGGAGGCCCGAGCAGCTGGACGATCTGGCCGCCGAGTACGGCGACCGGTTGCGCCGGTACCGGCTCGACGTCACCGACACCGCCCGGCTCGACACGGTGGTCGGCACGGCGTTCGCCGATCTCGGACGGATCGACGTGGTCGTCTCGAACGCCGGCTTCGGTGTGCTGGGGGTCGCCGAGGACCTGACCGACGGCCAGGTGGAGCGATCGATCGCCACGAATCTGACGGCGTCCATCCACCTGGCGCGGCGGGTCGTTCCGCACCTGAGGGAGCAGGGCGGCGGGGTGCTCGTGCAGATGTCCAGCATGGGCGGGCACATCGCGTTTCCGAAGTTCGGCATCTACCACGCGACGAAATGGGGCATCGAAGGGTACTTCGAAGCTCTGGCGCCGGAGGTCGAGCCCTTCGGCATCAAGACGATCCTGGTCGAGCCCGGCATGGTCCGGACGAGCTTCTACGACGCCGCGGAACGCGTCCCCCTCAGCGCCCCCTACCGGGGCGGCCCGGCGGACACCCCGTCACCGCCGGTGGAGCACATGCCCGCCAGCCAGTCCGGCGTCGCCCACGCGACGATCGAGGCCGCGCTCTCCGACGACCCGCCGCTTCGGCTGCTGCTCAACTCCGACGCCTACGAGAACGTCACGTCCGCGCTCCGTGAGCGGCTTGCCGCGTTCGAGGCCCGCCGTGACGCGGCCTACGCCGCCGACGCCGAGGTCACCGCGAAGCCGTCCTGACCGCACGCCGGACTCTGGGCGGCTCGGGGTCTCAGCTCAGCCGGGCGTGGAGTTCGGCAAGGTTCTGCCGGATCTCGGACCACGGGAAGACGCCCTTGGGATCGTCGCCGGAGTCGGGGGTCGGGAGCTTGGCGGGGTCCAGCAGGACGGTGACGCCCCAGCCGCGCAGTTCGGCGACACTCCGGACGAAGACGGGGTGGCGGGCGAGGGCCGCGTTCGGCCAGGGGGCCGCGATGATGGGGCGGCCGAGGCCGACGGCCTCGTTGAGGAGGCCGAGGGCCAGGGTGTCGCTCGTTCCGTGCGCCCATTTGTTGATCGTGTTGAACGTGGCGGGCGCCACGGCGAACGCGTCGGCGGGCGGCAGGACGTCGGGCTCGTCCGGCCGCTTGTAGTCGGAGCGGACGGGGAAGCCCGTCAGTTCGGCCAGGCGCCCGGCGTCCAGGAACTTCATGCCGGACGGGGTGGAGACCACGCACACCGTCCACCCGTCGGCCTGGAGCCGTTCGACGAACGGCGGGAGGTCTGCGGCGGGCCGTCCGCCGCAGGCGATCACATAGAGCACCGGGTCATCGGTCACCTTCCCACCATGCCACCGATCTGCCCTGGGGTGATCCGAGCGGTCAGGTCTCCATGTCGTCGGGGCCCCAGTGGGCGTCCATGCGGACGATCTTGCCCTCCTCGTTGAAGGTCATGACGTCGATGGCGCGGATGCGCATGCCGGGGACCTCGATGGTGAAGGCCATGGCGGCGCGGTCGCCGTGGGAGCCGCGGATGGGGCCGTCCAGGGAGAGCTTGGCGCCGCTGGCGATCGCGTTCTTGTAGAACTCCTCGATGGCGGCGCGGCCGTTCATCGGGGGGCTGCCGACCGGGTCCTCGACGACGGCGTCGTCGGCGTAGAGGCCGGAGATGGTCGCGGCGTCGGCGGCGTTGAAGGCATCGATGTAGGTCTGAAGCGCCTGCTTCATGTGCTCCTGTGTCGGCATGGGGCGAAGCGTAGCAAGCGATCGCTTACTCCAAGAGACGCGGACGTAACTACAGGGCTGAATGACAGCCGCGGAATCACAGCGGTCTGGTTACACCGGGGTGGTTTCGGCCTCCCGGGACCGGGGCTGCAGGCAACGAGCTCCGGTGATCAGCCGGTGAGGCCGTGCTTGTAGGCATAGGTGACGGCCTGGGCGCGGTCGCGGAGGTTCGCCTTGGCGAACAGGTTGTTGATGTGCGTCTTGACGGTGGCCTCGGAGATGAACAGGTCGCCGGCGATCTCGCCGTTGGAGCGTCCCTGCGCGATGAGGGCGAGGACCTCCGCCTCGCGGCGGGTGAGGCCGTCGGGCAGGCCCGCGCGGCGGGGGCGTTCACCGGCGGCGACCGCCTCGACCAGGCGGCGCTGGACGGCGGGGTCGAGCTGCGACGCGCCGCAGCGGACGGCGGCGACGGCGCGGGCGATCTCGTCGGCGTCGGCGTCCTTGGTGAGGTAGCCGCGGGCGCCGGCGCGGAGGGCGGCGAAGATCGAGTCGTCGTCGGCGTAGGTGGTGAGGACGACGATCCCGACGTCGGGGTGGGCCTCCTTGATGCGGCGGGTCGCCTCCACGCCGTCCATGCGCGGCATCCGCAGGTCCATCAGGACGACGTCGGGACGCAGGTCGGCCACCATCGCGACCGCCCGTTCACCGTCGCCGCAGGCACCGGCGACCTCGATACCGGGCAGCAGTTCGAGGAGGAGGACCAGGCCCTCGCGCACCACGGTCTGGTCGTCGACGACCAGGATCCTCGTCTTCACCGCGTCTCCTGTTTCACCGCGTCTCCCGTCACGCCGGCACCTGGAGGGACACACGGAACCCCGTGCCGTCCGGTCCGGTGACCAGGGTCCCATCGATCAGTTCGGCGCGCTCGCGCATGCCGACGAGGCCGTATCCGCCTCCGTTCAGCTCGATGGCCGACTCCGTCCCGCCGCTGTCGGTCACCTCGAGTTCCACCCGGTCGTCGAGGTAGCGGAGGATGATCCGTACGCGCGCGCCGGGAGCGTGTTTCCGGACGTTCGTGAGCGCTTCCTGAGCAGTGCGCACCACCGCGAGCCCCGCCTGCGGTGACAGTTCGCGCGGTGAACCCGTGACCCGCACGTCGCAGGGGCGGCCGGTGCTGGCGTAGAACTCCTCGGCGAGTTCGGCCAGCGCCTCCTTGGGCTCGGGCACCTCGCCGCGGAGCGTGGCGAGGGCGCGCCTCGTCTCCTCCAGGCCCGAGCGGGCGAGGTTACGCGCGCGCTCCACACGGTCCAGGGCCTGGACGCGGTCGCCGTCCCGGGACAGGAGCAGCCGCGCTCCCTCCAAGTGGACGATCTGCGCCGACAGCGAGTGCGCCAGGATGTCGTGGATCTCGCGGGCGAGATGCGAGCGTTCGGCGAGGACGGCGTTGGCGGCCTCGGCGCGGCGGGTCGCCTCCTGCGCCGCGACGCCCTGGCGGCTGGCGACGGCGCCGAGCGTGAGCCCCGCGAACGCCGACATGAGGCCGAAGTCCGCCCCGCCCGACCGGAGCGCCTCCCCGAGCCCGCCGATCGCGGCGAGCGTCAGCACACTGACCGTGATGCCCCAGGGCAGCGGCAGCCGCATCAGCAGCACCCACAGGCCGGCCATGCAGAAGAAGAACCCGCCGCCCGCGTGCGGCGCGATCGCGTACAGAGCCATCCCCGTCGCCACGGCCAGCAGCAGGAGGGCGATGCCCGCCCCCCGCAAGGGCGAGCCCTTCTGCCGTCCGACCGCGATGCCGACCCCCAGGAGGACGAACATCACCACGTTGAGGACGACGAGGGCCAGGCCGACGCCGTGCGTCGCCGGGGCCGGGTCGCCCCTCAGCAGCCCCCGGACGTACGCGACCAGGCCCCACGTCACCAGCATGCCGATGACGAGCAGCCGGATGAGCCGCTCTCTGGCCCCCGCCTTGCAGTTCACGATCCGACGTTAACCGGCGCGAACCGGGCGAGCCCGTGTGCCCGGCGGACGACGACGAGGCTCTGCGCGAGCAGCGTCACGGCGAGGAACGGCGGGCCGCCGCCCCCCGGCGCCCCGATCCCGGCGGCGTGTCCGGCGCGGGCGAACCGCGCGCGGACCGCGACCGACACCGGCCAGGCGGCGAGCGTCCAGCCGGTGCCGCGCCACCAGGGCGTGCCGTCGTCCTCCCGCCGGACGGTGACCGCGCGCAGCACGCCGAGCCCGACGGCGGCGCCGGCCTCCGCGGCGAGCAGGCCGGCACTGAGGGCGGGATGGCCCCTGTCGATCAACCCGCCCCGGGCCACGGCCGCCACCCCGAGGACGAAGGGGAGGCCGTACATCCTGAGCTCGTCGATGGAGCACGTCCGCAGCTGCCGGTAGCGGACGCGCGTCGGCGCCGCGAGGCCCGGCGCGACGTTGTCCAGCGTGTTCATGCCCCCGACGCTAAGGACCGGCGCATCCGGTGCGGATCGCCGCACGGCTGGAATCCCGCTCTCCACCCCAGGGTGGACACCCCTCGCCACCTGGCCGGATGTGGACACATGAGCGATCTTGTTATTAGACACGATGTTGTTTTTAGATCGAGGTTCTTGCGTGGACCGCTCCAAACGCCGGTCCCGCGCCACCTTCCGAGAAAGGCCCCCGACGCCTGTGAAACTCCTCTCCCGCGCCGCCCTCGCGGCGGCGCCCGCCTGCCTCGCGCTCGGCATGGCCGCGGCCCCCGCCCAGGCCGCCGCGCCGCAGGCCCCGGCCGCGGCCCCGCTCGCGGCACCGCAGGTCCTGCCGCCGGACGTGCCGTCGTTCGACTTCGCGAAGCAGTGCCCGCCGCTGCCCGCCGGACAGGACCCGAAGCTCGCGACCTGCCTCCAGCTGGTCGTGACCGGCGGATCGATGAAGCTCGGCGGCCTCACCCAGGAGATCACGCAGCCGATGCGGACCGTCATCCAGGCGGTGCAATCGTCGTGGTCGGAGCCGGCCGTGTACACCAGCGTGAAGATGACCGGGAAGCCGATGACCGTGCCCGGCGGCGTCCTCGGCCTGCTCGGCCTGCCGATCGGCGGGATCGACGACCTGCCCTACAACCGGGTGCAGGTGCAGGCCAAGTACGCGGGCGGGTTCGATTTCAACCTGCCGACGACCGCGATCAACCTGAAGATCAAGCTGATCAACGACGCGATCGGCAACGGCTGCTTCATCGGCTCGAACAAGGACCCGCTGAAGCTGAACCTCGGCATCGACTTCGCCAAGATCAGCGTGGTGACCGAGGGCGACATCAACGACCCGTTCAGCAGCCCGCCGATCCTGACGATGCCGACCGAGGACACGACGTTCGCGGTGCCGAAGACCAACGGGTGCGGCATCTTCGGCCCGGTCATCGACTGGAAGGCCGGCCTCCCGTCGGCGTCCGGGAACAACGCGGCGTCGTTCCGGCTCTACATGGCCACCGCGCCGTACCAGTCGGCGAACACGCTGTCCGCCCGGAGCGCGCAGGACCCGGTCCAGACCTTCCGCAACCTCGAGATCGGCGACTGATCCACGTCGTCGCGGGGCCGTCCACCACGGGTGCGGCCCCGCCCCCCGCCACCGCGCGCGGTCAGGTGTCGATGCGCTCGACGTCCAGCTCGGTGGCGCTGGCGGTGAGGAACGCGCGGCGCGGCGCGACGTCGCTGCCCATCAGCAGGTCGAACACCTTCGCCGCCTCCTCGGCGTCCTCGATGCGGACGCGCCGGAGCACCCGGTGCCGCGGGTCGAGGGTCGTCTCCGCAAGCTGGTCGGCGTCCATCTCGCCGAGGCCCTTGTAGCGCTGGATCGGCTCCTTCCAGCGCTGGCCCTTGCGCTCCAGCTCGACGAGGCGCTTGCGCAGCTCGGCGTCGGAGTAGGTGTAGATGTACTTGTCCTGGCCCTTGCGCGGCTTGATCAGCTCGATGCGGTGCAGCGGCGGGACGGCGGAGAACACCCGCCCGGCCTCCAGCATCGGCCGCATGTAGCGGTGGAAGAGCGTGAGGAGCAGCGTGCGGATGTGCGCGCCGTCGACGTCGGCGTCGGCGAGGATCACGACGCGGCCGTAGCGGGCCGCCTCCACGTCGAACGTGCGGCCGGACCCGGCGCCGAGCACCTGGATGATCGCGGCGCACTCGGCGTTCTTCAGCACGTCCGCGACGGACGCCTTCTGCACGTTGAGGATCTTGCCGCGGATCGGCAGCAGCGCCTGGAACTCGGAGTTGCGGGCGAGCTTGGCGGTGCCGAGCGCCGAGTCGCCCTCGACGATGAACAGCTCGCTGCGGTCGTCGGTGGTGCGGCAGTCGACGAGCTTGGCCGGCAGCGCCGAGTTCTCCAGCGCGTTCTTGCGCCGCTGGTTGTCGCGCTGGGTGCGGGCGGCGATGCGGGTCTTGGCCGCGCCGACGACCTTCTCCAGGACGGCCCGGAGCTGCTGCTTCTGCCCGCGCGGCGGGTTCTCGAAGACCGCCCGGAGCTCGCGCAGCACGACCTGCGACACGATGCGGGTGGCCGCGGACGTGCCGAGGACCTCCTTGGTCTGGCCCTCGAACTGCGGCTCGGGCAGCCGGACCGTCACCACCGCGGTGAGGCCCTCCAGGACGTCCTCCTTGATGACGTCCTCGTCGCCGTTCTTCAGCAGCTTGGTCGCGCGGAGCTGCTCGTTGAGCACCTTGAGGACGGCGCGGTCGAAGCCGCGCAGGTGCGTGCCGCCCTTCGGGGTGGCGATCACGTTGACGAACGACTTGGTGATCGTGTCGTAGCCGTTGCCCCAGCGCAGCGCGACGTCGACCTCCAGGTCGCGTTCCACGTCGGTCGGGGTCAGGTGGCCCTGGTCGTCCAGGACGGGGACGGTCTCGGTGAAGTGGCCGCGCCCCCGCAGGCGCAGCACGTCGATGATCGCGGTGTCCTTGGCGAGGTAGGTGCAGAACTCGCTGATGCCGCCGTCGAACCGGAACGTCTCGTCGACGATCTCCTCGCCGCGCTCGTCGCGGACGTCGATGGTGAGGCCCGGAATGAGGAACGCGGTCTGCCGCATCCGGTCGAGGACGAGCTCCTGCTCGACCGTGGCGTCCTTCAGGAAGATCTGCAGGTCGGGCCAGAAGCGGACCCGGGTGCCGGTGACCTTCTTGGCGACCTTGCGGGTCTGCCGCAGGCCCGACTTCTTCTTGAACCGGGCGTTGGGCCGCCCCTCGTCGGCGAACTCGCCGGGCAGCCCGCGCCGGAAGCTGATCGCGTGGGTGTGGCCGTCCCGGTCGACCTCGACGTCCAGCCGCGCGGACAGGGCGTTGACCACGGACGCCCCCACGCCGTGGAGCCCGCCGGACGCGGTGTAGGAGACGCCGCCGAACTTGCCGCCCGCGTGCAGCCGCGTCATGACCAGCTCGACGCCCGGCAGGCCGGTCTTCGGCTCCAGGTCGACGGGGATGCCGCGGCCGTTGTCGCCCACCTCGAAGGACCCGTCGGCGTGGAGCGTCACGCTGATGTGGGTGCAGTAGCCGGCGAGGGCCTCGTCGACGCAGTTGTCGACGATCTCCCACAGGCAGTGGGCGAGACCCCTGCTGTCGGTCGACCCGACGTACATGCCGGGTCGTTTCCGGACGGCCTCCAGCCCCTCCAGCACCGACAGGTGCCGGGCGGAGTAGCCGTGCGGGTCTTCGGTTGTCGCTTCGGCGGTCGCGGCGGTCAACGTGCGTGCGCTCCTCGGGGGTAGGACGGTCGGCAGCAGGGTACTCCCGGCCGCCGACAATCCACCGCAAGGCTCGCCGCTGCGGGAGTTCCGCACGTCCGCGCGGCGGCCCGGACGGTTCGCCAGGTTGGCGGGACTTCGACTTCTAGACCTTAACGTCCACCTTTAGGTGGGTGTGCAGGAGTTCGCTCCGCTCATACCGTCCTGGGCATGGTGCAAACGATCGAGGTCTCGGGCCTCCGTAAACGCTACGGGGACGTCCAGGCCGTGGACGGGGTGACGTTCGGGGTCGAGGAGGGCGAGTTCTTCGGCATCCTCGGCCCGAACGGCGCGGGGAAGACGACGACGCTGGAGATCGTCGAGGGGCTCCGCAAGGCCGACGAGGGGGACGTCTCGGTGCTCGGGCTCTCCCCGTGGCCGCGCAATCCGAAGCTGCTGCCGAGGATCGGCGTCCAGTTGCAGGCGTCGTCGTTCTTCGAGCGGCTGACCACCCGCGAGCAGCTGCAGACGTTCGGTTCCCTCTACGGCGTCCCCTCCCGCAAGGCCGACGCGATGATGGAGCTGGTGGGGCTGGCGGACAAGGCCGACGTCCGGGTGGAGAAGCTGTCGGGCGGCCAGGCGCAGCGCCTGTCCATCGCGTGCGCGCTCGTCCACGACCCGGAGCTCGTGTTCCTCGACGAGCCGACCGCGGCGCTCGACCCGCAGGCCCGCCGCAACCTCTGGGACCTGCTGCGCCGGATCAGCACCGAGGGCCGCACGGTCGTCCTGACCACGCACTACATGGACGAGGCGGAGATCCTCTGCGACCGCGTCGCCATCATGGACGCGGGCAGCATCCTCCGGCTGGGCCCGCCGGCCGTGCTGGTGCGCGGCCTGGACGCCCCGGCGCGGATCAGCGTGGCGAGCGGCGTCCTGGACCTCGCGGACGCGCGGCTGCTGCCGGGCTCGGACGAGGCCGCCGACGACGGCGTCTCGCTGACCATCACGACCCGCGACCCGTCGGCGGTGGTCGCGGCCATGGCGGCCAAGGACGCCCTGGACGGCGTCCAGATCCGCGGCGCCACCCTTGAGGACGTCTTTCTGGAGCTCACCGGACGGGAGTACAGGGCGTGAGCACGTTCGAGAGCTTCAAGAGCCTGTCCAGGGCGATGTACCTGGGCTTCAAGAGGGACCGGACCGCGCTGTTCTTCACCATCCTGTTCCCTCTGATGTTCCTGCTCATCTTCGGCGGGGTCTTCGGGCACCAGACGACGGCCAAGGTGAACGTGGTGGAGGTGGGCAAGGCGCCGATCCTGGAGCAGGCCGTCACGCAGGGCGCCGAGCAGCTCGGCAAGGTCATGGAGGTCACCAGGACCTCCGACCGCGCCGCCGCCCTGCGCAAGGTGGAGAAGGGCGACGCGGACGCGGCCGTGGAGCAGCGGGGCGCCCGGCTGGTCGTGCACTACTCCGCCGCCGACCAGGTCAAGTCGGGGACGGTGCGGGGGCTGATGGACTCGATCGTCCAGGCCGCGAACCAGGACGCGACCGGCCGGCCGCCCACCTACACGATGTCCGCGCAGCAGGTGGAGGACGACTCGCTGAAGGCCATCCAGTTCTTCACGCCCAGCCTCCTGGGGTGGGCGCTGGCGTCGGCCGGCGTCTTCGGGGCGTCCCAGACGCTGGTGTCCTGGCGGACCAAGGGCATCCTGCGGCGCCTCCAGCTCTCCCCTGCCCCGATCCCCACCGTGTTCGCCGCGCGCGTCGCGGTCAGCCTCGCCATCGCGCTCGTGCAGTTCGCGCTGTTCGTGCTCGTGGCCCAGCTCCCGATGTTCGGGCTGCAGCTGAGCGGCGCCTGGTGGATGTCCATCCCGATGGTGATCGCCGGCGTGCTCGCCTTCCTGTCGATCGGGATGCTGATCGGCGCGTGGGCCAAGACGCAGGAGACCGCCCAGGCGGTGACGCAGCTCGTCGTCCTGCCCATGGCGTTCCTCGGCGGCTCCTTCTTCCCGCTGGACGCGGCACCGGGCTGGATGAAGACGCTGTCGTACATATTCCCCTTGCGGTACCTGAACGAAGGAATGCTCAACGTGATGGGACGCGGTCTCGGACCCATGTCCGCACTGCCCCAGATCGGCGTCCTGCTGGGCGTCGCGGCCGTCGGCGCGCTGATCGCCGTGCGCCTCTTCCGATGGGAGGCCGCCTAATGTGACCTCGGTCACTTATTGGGCCATTCTGCTGTGGGCGTACGAAGAACCAGGTTGGGAACGCCAGCGTCGGGTTAGATGTTGTCCTAAGTACCGACCCCGAGCATGAGGAAGGTGCCGTGACTGGAGCCCTTGCCCCAACCAAGCCGTTGACCGTCGCCGACCGATGCGACCGCTGCGGCGCCCAGGCCTACGTCCGAGCTGTCCTTGTAGGCGGCGGCGACCTTCTGTTCTGCGCCCACCATGGACGCAAGTACGCAGAGGCGCTCCGTGCCAACGGGGCCGACATACAGGACGAGTCCGACCGGCTCATCGAAACCCCGGCCACCGCGTCCCCCGAGGAGCGGTAGTTCTCCCACATAGAAACCCCAGGGACGGCGGTCACCGGAGACGGTGGCCGCCGTTCGCATTTCGCCCCTTCGGCCCTTTGTGGAGCCGAATCAGGTCAACTTCATAGAGTCATTATTCGATTACATATCGTCACTGGATTCGGCCGTCTCTGTGACGTCGATCACTGAGATCACGCACTTCTCACCTATCGGTGACATTCTTCACTCGGTAGTGATAGCCCCCGGCCTCCGCGAAGCCCTCGGACGCGTACATCGCCCTGGCCGGAGCGTTTCCTGCGACGACGACCAGGTACGCCGACTCGCACCCCTGCTCGCGTCCCCAGCCGAGAAGCGCCCGCAGGACGCGGCGCCCCAGGCCCCGCCTGCGCGCGTCAGGCGCGACGGCCATGGCATAGATGCCGAGCCACTCCCCCTGCGGGACGCCGCGGCCGACGGCGACGCCGCCCAGGGAGGCGTACCCGGCCGGCACACCCGTCAAGATCTTCTCCGCCATCGGCAACTGGTGGTCATAGCGGCCGTCCACCGACCACCACAGGTCGAGCCAGTCGCTGGAGGGCTTCTCGGCGATCTCCACACCGTCCCGCTCGTAGGGGCCGGACAGCTCGGTCGCCATCGCGATCGTCGGATCGACCAGTTCGTAGCCCCGTCCCTCCAGGAATCCGTCGATCCCCTCGGGCCGCGCTTGGGCGTCCACTGAGAACACTGTGGGGAGGCCGAGCCCGGCGTAGAAGCGCTCAGCGCGCTCAACGGCCGCACCCACGTCCCCCGGGTCGGCCAAGGGCAGGACGGAGTTGGCCCGCTTGGTCACCCCGTCGGCGTGGCGCAGCAGCCAGCCGCCCATATCCTTGGTGGACGGCGCGGGCCATGCCCCGGCGACGAGCTCGCCCAACCGTGCTTCCAGGGAACGCGCCATCTGTCACCGCTTTCGGGGGGATCGTGCACATCCTGCTGCCGCCGTCGGAGAAGAAGGCTACCGACGGGGACGGTCCGCCCCTCGACCTGGCCTCGCTGAGCTTCCCGGAGCTGAACCCGGTGCGGAAGCGCGTCCTGTCGGCCCTGGGCAGGGCCTGCAAGCGGAAGGACGCGGCGGACATCCTCGCTCTGCCGCCAGGCCAGGTGGACGACGCGCTGGCCCGCAACAAGGTGCTGCACGAGGCCCCCACGCTGACGGTCGCCCGGCTCTACACCGGCGTCCTCTACGACAACCTCGACCTCCCCGACCTGGACGCAGAGTCCGCGGCCGAGCAGATCATCGTCTTCTCGGGCCTGTGGGGCGCGCTGAGGCTCACCGACCGCGTCCCGCCCTACCGGCTGGCCATTGCCGTGTCCCTGCCGCCTGCGGGCCGCCTGGGGACGCTGTGGCGCCCGGCGATGCGCAAGGCACTCCCGCAGGACGGCGACCTGGTCGTCGACATGCGCTCCGGGCCGTACGCGTCCGCGTGGAAGGCGCCGCAGCCGGCCGTCGCCGTCCGCGTGTTCCGCGAACGCCTCGTGGGCGGCTCCCCCAAACGGACGGTCGTCAGCCACATGGCCAAGGCCACCCGCGGCCGCATCGCGCACGACCTCCTCAAGGCGGGCGCCGCGCCCCGCACCCCGGAAGAACTCCTCAAGGCCGTCGCCGACCTGGGGCACACGGTCGAGCTGAACGGCCCCGACCTCGACGTCATCCTGCACGACTGACGCCCCGGCACCCGATACCGGACGCACGAAGAACAGGACCCCGCGCGTGGGCGCGGGGTCCTGTTCCTTGTCCGGTCGCCGACCCGCCGGGTCAGTCCAGGTAGTCGCGGAGGACCTGGGAGCGGGACGGGTGGCGCAGCTTCGACATGGTCTTGGACTCGATCTGGCGGATGCGCTCACGGGTCACCCCGTACACCTTGCCGATCTCGTCCAGGGTCTTCGGCTGGCCGTCGGTGAGGCCGAACCGCATCGACACCACGCCGGCCTCGCGCTCGCTGAGCGTGTCCAGGACGGAGTGGAGCTGCTCCTGCAGCAGCGTGAAGCTGACCGCGTCGGCCGGGACGATGGCCTCGGAGTCCTCGATGAGGTCGCCGAACTCGCTGTCGCCGTCCTCGCCCAGGGGCGTGTGCAGGGAGATGGGCTCGCGGCCGTACTTCTGGACCTCGACGACCTTCTCCGGGGTCATGTCGAGTTCCTTGGCCAGCTCCTCCGGGGTGGGCTCGCGGCCCAGGTCCTGGAGCATCTGCCGCTGCACGCGGGCCAGCTTGTTGATGACCTCGACCATGTGCACCGGGATGCGGATGGTGCGGGCCTGGTCGGCCATCGCGCGGGTGATCGCCTGCCGGATCCACCAGGTGGCGTACGTGGAGAACTTGTAGCCCTTGGTGTAGTCGAACTTCTCGACGGCGCGGATCAGGCCGAGGTTGCCCTCCTGGATGAGGTCCAGGAACAGCATGCCGCGGCCGGTGTAGCGCTTGGCCAGCGAGACCACCAGGCGGAGGTTGGCCTCCAGGAGGTGGTTCTTGGCGCGGCGGCCGTCCTCGGCGATCCACTCGAAGTCCTCGAGGTCCTCCTCGGACATCGCGGGACCGGAGACGGCGAGCCGCTCCTCGGCGAACAGGCCGGCCTCGATGCGCTTGGCGAGCTCCACCTCCTGCTCGGCGTTGAGCAGCGGGACCTTGCCGATCTGCTTGAGGTAGTCCTTCACCGGGTCGGCGGTGGCGCCGGCGGCGGCGATCTGCTGGGCGGGCGCGTCCTCGTCGTCGTCGCCGAGGGTGAAGCCCTCCTCCTCGGCGGGGGCGCCGGCGCCCTGCTTGCCGACGGGGGCGGCCTTCGCCGCGGGCGCGGCCGGGGCGGCCTCCTCCTCCTCGTCGGCCTCGGACTCCTCGACCTCGGCGGCCGTGTCGTCCTCCAGCTCGACGTCGAGGTCGGCGAGGTCCTCGTCGAGGTCGACGTCGACCTCGTCGTCGACCTCGGGGTCGGCGCCCTTCTTCGCCGGCGCCGCCTTGACGGGCGCGGCCTTCACGGCGGCGGCCTTCTTGGCGGGCGCGGCCTTCTTGGCCTTGGCGCCCTTCGCGCCCTTGGCGGGCGCGGCCTTCTTGGCCGCGGGCCTCGCGGCGGCCGGACGCGGCTCCGCGGCGGCCTCCTCGGGCGCCTCGTCGCCGACGACGGCGGTCACCGTGTCGGGCTGCTCCTTGGCGGCGGCCGCGGTCTTCGGCCTGCGCGCCGCCGGCGTCGCGCGCTTGCGCGGACGCTTGGGCGCCGCGGAGTCGGCAGCGCTCACCATGACGGTCACACCCTCCTTGCTGAGGCTCCGCAGAATGCTGGAGGCCTTCGACACGGGGATGTCGGCCTCCTCGAACGTACGGCGTACGTCGTCGGCTTCGAGGTAACCCTGGGACCGTCCACGCTCGATCAGTTGCGCGATGACGTGATCGTGCAGATCCGACGCTTTCGAGGTCGAGCTAGCAGGCGACACAAATACCTCTCGAACGAACGTGTGGCTTGGTTGACCCAAGTGCCCTGACGGGCCCGGCCTCACACTGGGTGGGACCACACACGGAGCGGACCACCGGTGCGGGACCGCAGCGTACCCGCTCTGTCTGGGTCAAGCATTCTGGCACTGCTGCGCGTTCCACCCTGAAGTCCTACCCGGTAAGTCTCCACCTTAGAGGGCGCCGGGCGGTCCTTCGAACGTGCTACTCCGTCTTCACGCGGTCTCAGGCGGATTTCACGCGGGCTCGGGCGGGACGTGCAGGGCGAGCACGGTCACATCGTCCACCTGCTCATATCCGGCAAGCATCCGATCGACCAGGAAGTCGACGACTCTCTCGGGATCTCCTACCACTTCAGGTGGGGCGTCCGCGGCCACGGCGACAAGCTCGTGCAGCCCGGCGTCCACCCCACGCCTACGGTTCTCCACAAGTCCATCGGAATAGAAGACCACAGTGTTGCCGGTTTCGATGGAAAAACTTGTCTGCTGCCGCTGGCTGGGCCAGCCGAGCGGCGTTCCCGGCTCCAGCGTGCTGACGCGCGCGGGCTCGTCCGGCGAGATCAGCAGGGGCGGCGGATGGCCCGCGTTGCTGAACTCCCCCTGCCCGGTCTCGGGGTCGATGACCACGTACGCGACCGTGGTGAACTGCTCCTCGTCCTCGGTCGCGCTGAACAGCCGGTCGAGGCCGGCCAGGACCGCGGCGGGGCGCGGATCGTTCAGTGCGAGCGCGCGCAGGGCGTTGCGGACGCGGCCCATTCCGGCCGCGGCGAGCACGCCCTTGCCCATGACGTCGCCGACGGCGACGGCGAGCCGGTCGTCCGGGAGGCGGAACACGTCGTACCAGTCGCCGCCGACCTGCACGTGCCGCGTCGCGGGGTTGTAGCGGGCGGCCAGCACCATGCCCGGCAGCTGCGGCAGGTCGCTCGGCAGCAGGCTGCGCTGGAGCTCCTCGGCGGTCTTGTGCTCGCGCTCGAACAGCAGGGCGCGCTCGACCGCCAGGGCGCACTGCCCGGCCAGCGCCTCCAGGAAGACCCGCTCCTCCTCGGTGATCTCCCGGGGCCGGGTGAAGGAGAAGCGCAGCGCGCCGATCGGGGCGCCCGCCGCGAGCAGCGGCAGGCCCACCCAGGCGCGCTCCTCGGTGTGCTGGGCGAACAGGTCGCGCTCGCCGTGCCCGAGCTGCAGGCGCAGGCTGTCGGGGTGCTCGGCCAGGAACGGCCGGCTCTCGCGCACCGCCACCGACATCACGGTCTGGTCACTGACCTTGATGTCGTCGCGGGAGGACGGGCCGGTCTCGCCCTCCCCCTGCTGGGACGGCGCCACGATGCTGAGGCGCAGCTTGTCGTCGTCCAGCAGCGCCACGGCCGAGTAGTCGGCGCCGATGGCGGACCGTCCGACCTCGGTGATGACCTGGACGACCTGGGAGACGGTCAGGGCCTCGGCGAGCATCGAGGTGGCCTGCTGGAGGCGCGCGGTGCGCAGCGCGGCCGCCGACAGCTGCTCGGTGAGCCGGCCGCGCATCTCCTCGGCCTCGCGCTGGCCGGTGACGTCGGTGTTGGCGCCGACCCACTCGATCACCGTGTCGCCCTGCCAGATCGGCACGGCCCGGACGTCGAAGTGCCGGTAGGTGCCGGTCTTGGTGCGGATCCGGTAGTTGGTCTCGAAGACCCGGTTCTCCTCGACGCAGTCGTGCCAGGCGGCCTCGATGCGCGGGCGGTCCTCCGGGTGCACCACCGACAGCCAGCCGCCGACCGCGTAGTCGTCCGGCGTCTGCCCGGTGATCGCGCGCCACTCGGGCGCGTCGTCGATCACGCCGCCGCCGGGCGCGGCGACCCACACCACCTGGGCGCTGGCCTCCACGAGCGAGCGGTAGCGCTGCTCCTTGCGGCGGATGACCTCCTCCGCGCGGCGGCGCTCGGTCACGTCCAGCGCCGTCAGGACGACGCCGAGGAGCTCGCCGTCCCCGTTGCGGGCGGGCAGCCACGTGCACGCCAGGATGCGCTCCTCGACGGCGGTGGCGACGCCCGAGGCGTCCTCGGGCGCCACGGCCTCCTTGCCCGGGACCACCAGGTCCAGGTCGGTGACCGGGCGGTCCTCGTCGATCACCTTCCGCAGGGCCGTCTCGAACGCCGCGGCCGGCGCCTCGGGCAGCACCTCGGCCGGTCTGCGCTTGTGCAGCTCGCGCACGGGCACGCCGAGCAGCCCGGCGAGCGCGTCGTTGGCCCTGCGGCAGCGCAGTTCGCGATCGAAGAACGCCAGCCCGCCGGGGGCCTCTTTCAGCAAGGTCGCGTACAGCGCGGCGTCGGACGCATCCATGGGCTGCCCCTCCACCCCTGAGACGCGGGGATGCGGGACGGACGTCTCGGTGCTCAAGGACAACACCTCCGCCCCAGAGGGTCCCGTACCGCGCGGCAAGTTTTCATCACTATGAGTGAATGGGAGCAGGCTAGCGCTCCCGCCTCCATCACAACACCGGTCGGAGTCAGGTATTCATCATCCCGATGGTTCGCCGTGTACGGAAGCCCTGCTGAACATCCATGTCCCTCCGGCCTCGGGCGAACTCGTCGGATTCGGACACCGTCGCAGGCGGACGCGGGAGGCGGCCGCCCGGGACGGCGAGTAGAAGATGTTACGGCCCCGGGCCGTGACGGCGCGTCAACTCGCCCACGCCGGGTGTGTCCCGTCCTCGGCGGCTACTTGGCGGCCTTGGCCGCGGCCTTCTGCTCCTGCTTGAAGGCCCGCACCTTGGCCAGGGACTCGGGGCCGGTGATGTCGGCCACCGAGCGGTGGGAGCCCTCGTCGCCGTAGGCGCCGGCCGCCTCGCGCCAGCCGTCCGGGCGGACGCCGTACTGCTTGCCCAGGAGGGCCAGGAAGATCTGCGCCTTCTGCTTGCCGAAGCCGGGGAGGGCGTTGAGGCGCTTGAACAGCTCCTTGCCGCTGTCGACGCCCTTCCACACCCGCTCGGCGTCCCCGTCGTAGTTCTCCACGAGGTACCGGCACAGCTGCTGGACGCGCTTGGCCATAGAACCGGGGTAGCGGTGGACGGCCGGCTTCTCCGACAGGAGCGCGGCGAACCGCTCCGGGTCGCAGGCGGCGATCTCGTGCGCGTCCAGGTCGTCGGCGCCGAGCCGCTGAGCGATGGTGTAGGGGCCGGAGAAGGCCCACTCCATCGGGATCTGCTGGTCGAGCAGCATGCCCACCAGCGCGGCCAGCGGGCTGCGTCCGAGCAGCTCGTCGGCTTCCGGACGCTGTGCGAGGTGAACCTTCGTGGCCATGGGGCCAGCTTAGGGCGGTCCCGGAATCTGTCAGAAGTCTTACGTGCGCCGGCGGACGCTGGCGGCGCCCGGCCCGCGGTGCTCGAATGGAGCGGTGAGCGAGGAAGAGCGGGCGAAGGGCAGCCCCGTCGGACGGCGGGTCGTGCTCGGGATGCTCGGCCTCGGCGCCGCTGGGGTCGCCGTGGGAGCGTCCGTCCAGGACAAGGTGAGCAAGGCCCTGGCGCCGGTGGGACCGATCGGGGACGTCCTGCCGGCCGCCGGCGGGTTCCGCTACTACAGCGTCGCCTACGGCGTGAAGCGGCACAGTGCCGCCACCCACCGGGTGACCGTCGGCGGCCTCGTCGAGAGGCCGCGGGCGTTCCGGCTGGCCGATCTGGCGCGGCTCCCCCAGACCGTCCTGGACCGCGACTTCCAGTGCGTGACGGGCTGGCGCGTTCCGGACGTGCACTGGGTGGGCGTCGCCCTGCCCGACCTGCTGGACGCGGTCGGCGTGTCACCGCAGGCCACGGCCGTGAAGTTCACGTCGTTCGACGAGGTCTACACGGAGTCGCTGACACTGGAACAGGCGCGCCGCAAGGACGTGCTCATAGCGACCCAGATGGACGGCAAGCCGGTCACCCACGACCACGGCGGGCCCACGCGGCTCTACGTGGCGCCCATGTACGGCTACAAGTCGCTGAAGTGGCTCGGCGGCATCGAACTGACCGACAAGGTCGAGCCGGGCTACTGGGAGAACCTCGGCTACGACGTGGACGCCTGGGTCGGGCGGTCGAACGGACGTGACGATGCCCCGACATGAGACGCACCGGCGCGACGCGTCCGGGTGGCTGCTGCGGTTCACGCGGGCCGAGCGGTCGATCCACCACGTGACCGCGCTGCTGATGCTCGCCTGCCTGCTGACGGCCGCGCTGCTCTACCTGCCGATGCTGTCGACGCTGGTCGGCCGCAGGGAGTTGGTCAAGACCGTGCACGTGTGGTGCGGGTTCGCTCTGCCCGTGCCGATCGTGCTGGGGCTGCTGTCCCGTGCGTTCAGGGCCGATCTGTCGCGCCTGAACAGGTTCGCTCCGCACGACTGGGAGTGGCTCAGGCGCGGCGACCGCAGGGCCGTGCGGGACGGGCGCGGGATCCTGCCGGTGGGCAAGTTCAACGCCGGGCAGAAGCTCAACGCGGCGTTCACGGCGGGCGCCATCCTGGTCATGCTCGGCACCGGCGAGATCATGACCTTCCCCGGGCCGTGGGGCGACCGGTGGCGGACGGGCGCCACGTTCGTCCACGACTGGCTCTTCCTCCTCATCGCCGTTGTCACGGCCGGGCACCTGTGGGAGGCCCTGCGGGACCGGGACGCGCTCGCCGGGATGCTGACCGGGCGGGTCGGCCGCGACTGGGCGGCGCGCCACCACGCGGACTGGGCGGAGCGGGCCGGCCGAACGCGGGCGGACCGGGCCGGCACCGGGACGACGGCGGAAGCCGGTCCAGAATTTGCCGAACGCCGCCCCGACATGTCTTGACTCTCCCCACAAAAGCGCTGGAATGGGACATCGAGGCGGGGTTTCCACGGAGGCTCCCGCCAGGGTCGGCCCGTCCGCGCTCCGCCTCGGCCGGCGGCGTCCCCGTCCGCCGGAACCCCGTGCGCGGAGGTGTGCGCAAGATGCCTGCACTGGCCGATCACCGGAGCGAGACCCGCGACGCGCTCGCACAGCGGCTTTGCGACGAGTTCGCCGCCTTCCCGTCGGACGCGGTCCGGCGGTGCGTGTCCGACGTCCAGGCGTGCATGGCCCATCTGGGACTGGAGGCCACGCCCGCCAGAGTCGAGCGGATGGCGCGCGAGCATCTCACCGGAGTCCTGAAATCGGAGCCGCCGTCCGGCCGCGTGTCCGCCGGAGGCGTGGACGGCTGAGCGGCTGAGCGGCCGCCCGCACGGATGCGGGTCCGGATGCGGTTCGGCCGTGTCCCGGACATCGTCCGCGCGGGATCTGAGAGGCTAGGAGGGTGAGTCCCCGCAGCCCCAGCCGCTCCTCCGGGGATCCTGCCCGGGACGGCTCCCACCCCCCGGACGAGGTCTCGGCGATTTTCGACGGCATGCTCCGGCACGCCCGCGAACTGCTCGCCGTGCGCAGCCCCCTGGACGCGGAACTGATCGTCAGCGAGATCCTCGGCTCCTGGTGGGGCCACCGGGTCCCGGGCGGCGACGTCGAGGAGGTCATCGGGGAGGCGCTCGCCGACTACGCGGCGGCCGCCGGGACGCCCGCCGCGCTGGCGCTGCTCACCGGGATGGCCTACTTGGGCACGCCCCGGCAGGCGGCCAAGGCCGAACGCGCCGCGCTGGAGCTGATGGCGGGCGGCGTCGGGCGGCCGGGATGGGCCGACCGCGTGGGGATGGTCGAGCCCGAGGGGTGCTTCGTCTCCAGGGACGTCTACGGCGACCAGGACTCCATCGTCTGCACCTACACCTACGGCGGCACCGAGCGGCACGCCCTGGTCATCGTGGTCGACCGCACCAAGGCCGGGGCCGTCCGGCCGTCCGCCGACCCGTTCGGCCCCGCCGCACCGGCCGGACCGCCGCCGGTGAGCGGGATGGTCAGGGACGCGTGGGTCTCCTCCCGGGTCGACACGCTCCTCGACAACTGCCGGCGCGAAGGCCGCGACAACCCGCTGATGCGGTTCGAGGACCTCGACCCGCGCGATGCCAAGGCGCTGCTGCAGAGCGCCCTGGAGCTCACCGACGGCATCGACGACCCGCCGGTGAACGAGAACTTCGGCTCCTACCACGCGTTCGTGCGCGCGCGTGTGGACATCCTCCCGCCGGGCGGGCGGCTGCCCCAGCCGCCGGTGTACGGGCGCGACAGGCGGGCGACGATCGCGGCCCGGTTCCTCTCCTCGGACGAGGCGGAGGGCCTGTCGGACCTCTCCGCGGCGAGCCGGTTCGCGGACCGCATCATCGACTACGGCTGCACCCACGACTTCGGCCGGCCGCTGCGGGTCTCGCCGGTCAAATGCGAGATGTTCCTCCTCGACTGGCTGCCGAGGAAGGTTCTGCTGTCCCCGACGGAACAGGAAGCGGTCCCCCACGTGCTGGCCGCCTGGGTCCGGTGGGCGGGCAAGCGCACCGGCCTTCCCGAGGAGGGCATCAGGGCCACCCTGGACGCCCTGTGGGACGCGACGGCGAAGTTCGCCGAGGCCTACCGCGACCCGGCCGCATTCGGCCTCGACCGCGACCTCGTCGCCCGGCTGCTCCCGGACGGCGACCTCGAGGCACTCCCCCGGCGCGCGTTCGCGCTGCCCTTCCTGTCGGGCACCCACCGGAGGTCGGGCAGGCACGGGTTCATCAACCTGTCGAAGCTGGACCCGGCCGATCCCGACGACCGCCGCGCGATCCTGGAGTTCGAGCACCCGGGGGCCGACGAGGCGCACCTGCAAGCGCACGAGGCGCTCGCGGAGATGCTGTGGCACGGCCGCCCGCCGCAGCTGTGGACGACCGCCCGGGCGCTGCTGGACGTCGGGTACGAACGGCACGAGATCCTGCATAAGCTCATCGGCGTCATGGACCGTTCGGGGGACGACCCGGACGCCCTCCGCGAGGCCCTGCGTGTGCTGCGTCACGAACCCCCGCCCGGGTGAACTCCCGGTTTGCGCGCGGCGCCCCCTGCGACAATCATCGGGACCCGGGCATCGTCTCGCCGGGTCTCGGGGGCCCGCGGGGCCGGCCCCCGGTCGTAGGGAGTGATCTTGTTGGAGTGGTCCGAGTTCGCCCGGCGGCTGGGACGTGAGCTGGCGGGGCTCGAGCGCGACACGATCCTCATCGTGCGCGAGCGGGATGAGAGCCGTCACTACGTCCAGGCCATGCGCGAGCCCGACCGGCTCTATGCCGAGGCCGTGAGCAACAACTTCCTGGACGGGCCGCTGCTGCTGACGCCGGCCGACGAGGAGGTCATGAGCGACGCGGGCTGGCGCCCGCCCGCCGACCCCGCCCCGCGCAACTGGTGGACGGAACTGCCGGAGGCGGGCGTCCCCGGCGGGATGCTGAGCGTCACCGACGGCGACTACTCGCGGCTGGCCGACGTGATGGTCACCGCCCTGCGGGACGTCCAGGGCGTCCGGCGCCCCTCCGACCTCGTCTACGAGTCGTTCCACCGGCATGGGAACGGCCTCATCGAACTGCTCGACTTCGGTATCGACGTCGCCGACCCGTCGCGCGTGCAGCAGCGGCGGGGCACGCCCGGCGGCACCCTGGCCGGGACGGGCCCCCCGCCGGCCGGTCTCCCCCCGGCGGGGACCCCGATGCCGCTCTCGACGGAGGGTGTGCCGGGCGTGGACGCCGATCTCCTGGAGCCCCGGCTGGCCGAGGCCAAGGCGAACGGCGACAACACCACCTACTTCACGCTGCTGGAGAGCGCCGACCTGGTGCTGCCGGCGAGCGCCTCCGCCGTGGAGGATCCCGACCGCGCGGAGTTCCCCACCATCGCGATCGGCGGCGACACCTACGTCACCGTCTTCACCTCTCCGGGCGCGCTGGCGCGCACCGGCGACCGGCATCCCGGCCTGTACCTGCGCACCTCGTTCGCGCGGCTCGCGTCCGGTTGGCCGGACCCGGCGTGGCGGGTGGCGATCAACTGGGGGCTGCCGAGCGAGGTGCTGCTCGACTCGTCCGTCCTCGGGCGGCTGACCGGCGGCCGGGACGCGGCGCCCCCCGCCGCCGCCGGGCCGGACACGCCGAACCCGTACGGGACGGTCGACCCGCACGCCCTCTCCGGGCCGAACCCCGCCGCGGGCGGCGCGCCCCCCGGTCCGAACGGCTCGCCGTCCGGCGCGAACGGCGCGGGCCCCGGGGTGAACGGCGCGGGCCCCGGCGCGGACGGCCCCTACGACGACTCGCACACGGCGATCGACCCGTTCACGGCGGCGGACCTGAGGGCCGCGCTGGAGGCCGGGTCCGCGGAGCCGGCGGCGCGCGAGCCCGCGCCGCCGCTCGGCGCACCGGCCGACAGGCCGGCGGGCGGGGCACCGGACGACCCGCCGCCGCTCGACCCGGCGCCGGCCGACCCGGCGCCGGCCGACCCGCCGCCGAGCGACCGGGCGCCGGAGCGGACGCCGGACCGGGCACCCGACCGTGCGCCGGCCAGGGCACCGGTCCCCGAGCGCAAGCCCGCGGGCGTGCCGATGAGGCTGCCCCACGGCACGCGGCTCTGGCGGTCGGCGGGTGACGGCGACGAGATCCCGCTCGCGGTGTACGACGCCATCGGCGGCGTCTGGGCGCCGGTGCGGGCGGACGCGGTGCCGGCTCCCTGGGCCGAGTGACGCGCCGTTCGGTTACCGTCAAGTCGGCTACCGTCAAGTACGGAATCCTCGCCCCGCGGACGTGAAAGTGGATCCCGAGTGGACTGGAACGACTTCTCCAAACGGCTGACCCTGGAGCTTTCGCGGCTGCCGGTCAAGTCGTTCCTCATCGTGCAGGGGCCCAGCGGGCTGCCCTACGTCCAGGCGATGCGGTCCGAGGGCGTGCTGGACGCGGAGTCCGTCGGCAGCGCGTTCCTGCCGCGCCCGCTGGCGCCGCGGCAGGAGCGGCGCCTCAGGACGCTCGGCTGGGAGCCGCCGGACGAGGAGGAGCGCAAGAACTGGTGGGACCGGTTCACCTGGCGTGACCGCGGCGGCCGCGCGACCTCCGAGTACCTGGAGGCGTGCGCGATGCTCGCCGGGCAGATGGTCGGCGCCTTCCGCGACGTGTACGGCATCGAGTCGCCGCTGGAGCTGGTCTACCAGGCGAGCAAGGCGGGCCCGGACGGCGGGCCGCTGGCGCTGCCCGGCCTCGGCATCCCGCTGGCCGTCCCGGAGGACGAGCGCCGCTCCGCGGCGAACGCGGCGCGGGCCGCGCGTCCGTCCGGCACCGCCCTGGAGACCGCGCTCACCGACGCGCGGGAGAGCGGCGACCAGCACGGCTACCTGGAGATCCTGGCGCGCGCGACGCTGTACCTGCCGTCGCCGGGCGAGCCGACGGCGGCCGGGCACCAGTTCGCCACGGCGCAGTTCGGGGACGGCACGTTCGTCCTGGCGTTCACCTCGCCCGAGGCGATGGACCGCTCCCTGCAGGGGCAGGCCGTCCACCACCGGGAGGCGTCGCTGTCGGAGCTGGCCCGCCACTGGCCGCACCCCGAATGGCAGCTCGCCGTCAACCCCGGCCTGCCGAGCGCCTGCTACCTGGACGCCAAGGCGCTCCTCGAACCGGAGGAGCCCCGGAAGCGCGCCACCCCGACGCCGCCGGTCCCGACGGACGTGCACGTGGCCGGGCCCTCGACCCGCACCCGGACCCGGGGCGTCAAGCCGCCGCGCGGCGCCGGCCGGCAGGCGCCCAGGGCGCCGCAGCGGCCCGGACCGGCGCCCGGCCGACCGGAGGCGTCCCCGGCCGCCGCCGCGCCGCCACAGGCGCCCACAGACCCGCGCGGCGGCTCCGCCCCGCCGCGCCCGCCCGCGCGGGCGCCGCAGGCGCCTCCACCCGCCGCGACACCACCCGCAGCGGCACCGGCGGCCGCCCCGGCCCAGACCGATCCCGCCCGGGCCGCTCCCGCACAGGCCACGCCCTCGCGGACCGCTCCGCCGCGCCCGCCGGCTCCACCGGGGCGTCCCGCCGCGCCCGCCGAGCGTCCGGCCGCGGCGGCGCAGCCTCCGGCGCCCGCCGCGCAGCCGACCACGCAGCCGACCACGCCCATCCCGCGCCTGCGGAACCCGGCCACGCGCCCCCAGGCCACGGCCGCGCAGCGCCAGGCCCCCGC
>NZ_SMJW01000097.1 GCF_004348335.1 Actinomadura bangladeshensis
CCCTCGCCCGCCCCCTCGCCCGCCGGAGGTCTGCCCGCATGCCCGCCGAAACCGCCGACGCCGCTACCGGTGCCGGCGCCGCCGAACCGGAGGTCCTCGCCGCCGAACGCGCCCACCTGGCCGAGTCCCGCGCCGCGCTGCGCCGGATGCGCGAGCACGCCGAGAGCCTGTCCGCCGACGCCGCCGCCGACTGGGTCTCCAAGCAGTTCCTTGAGTCGCTGCTCGACCAGCGGATCGCCGCCCTCGCCGACCACCCCGACACCCCGCTGTTCTTCGGCCGGATGGACCGCGGCGCCGCCGCCTCCGACCTCCCCGCGGTCATGTACGTCGGGCGGCGGCACGTGCACGACGGCGACGAGGGCCGCCCGCTCGTGCTGGACTGGCGCGCCCCCGTCTCCCGCGCCTTCTACCAGGCCGGGCCCGCCGATCCGATGGGCTGGCGGCTGCGCCGCCGCTTCGGGTTCCGGGCGGGCGAGCTGACCGCGTTCGAGGACGAGCCCCTCGACGGCGCGGACATCGGGCCGTCCAGGATCCTGACCGAGGAGATCGAGCGGCCCCGCACCGGGCCGATGCGCGACATCGTCGCCACCATCCAGCCCGAGCAGGACGTGATCGTCCGCGCCGACCTGCCCCGCACGGTGTGCGTGCAGGGCGCGCCCGGCACCGGCAAGACGGCCGTCGGCCTGCACCGCGCCGCCTACCTGCTGTTCACCCACCGGGAGCGGCTGTCGCGGTCCGGCGTCCTCATCGTCGGACCGAACCGGGCGTTCCTCGCCTACATCTCGGCGGTGCTGCCCGCGCTCGGCGAGGTCAGGGTCGAGCAGGCCACGATCGACGACCTGCTCGGGGCGCCGCTGGGGGACGAGCCGTCCGGGGTCTCCGCCGCCAAGGGCGACGCGCGGATGGCGGACGTCCTGCGCAGAGCGCTGTGGCTGCACGTCCGCAAGCCCGAGGAGGGCCTCGTCGTCACCCGCGGCGCGGCCCGCTACCGGCTCGCCGACCACGAGGTCCGCGAGATCGCCGCGGGCCTGCGCGGCACCACCCGCTACGGCGCCGGGCGCGCCGCGTTCGCGCAGCGGCTCGCCCACCGGATCCTGGTGCTGATGGAGCGGCGCGGCGAGGCGCCCGACGACCGCGTCCAGGACCAGGTCGCGCGGAGCCGGCCCGTCAGGCAGGTCCTCGACGCGGTGTGGCCGAAGGTGACCGCCGAGCAGGTCCTGCACCGGCTGCTGTCGGACGCCGAGTTCCTGCGGAAGGCGGCGGGGAGCGTCCTGGACGAGGAGGAGCAGGCCGCGATCCGGTGGGCCAAGCCCCCGCGCTCGCACCGCTCGGCCAAGTGGACCGCGGCCGACCGCGCCCTCCTCGACGAGCTGAACGACCTCCTCGAGCGGACCTCCTCGCTCGGGCACCTCGTGGTCGACGAGGCGCAGGACCTGTCCGCGATGCAGCTCCGGGCGCTCGGCCGCCGCTGCGGGACGGGCTCGGCGACCGTCCTCGGCGACCTCGCCCAGGGCACCACCGCCTGGTCGGCCCGGTCCTGGAAGGAGGTGCTCGCCCACCTCGGCCAGGACGGGGAGGTCACCGAGCTGACCCTCGGCTTCCGCGTTCCGGGCAGCGTCCTCGACTACGCGGCCCGCCTGCTCCCGCACGTCGCGCCCGGGCTGGAGCGGCCGCGCTCGCTGCGGCCCGGCGCCGGCGCCCTGCGGGTGCGCCGGGTCCCCGACGTGCGCGCGGCCGCCGCCGGCGCCGCCCGCGAGGCCCTGGCCCGCCCGGGGTCGGTCGGCCTGATCGTGCCGGACGCCGACTCGGACGCGCACGCGGCGGCCCTGGCGGCGGCCGGGCTGGAGCACGAGGTCCTCGGGCCGGAGTCCGACGGCACCGCGCGGCTGCTGGTCGTCCCGGCGACGCTCGCCAAGGGCCTGGAGTACGACCACGTGATCGTCGCCGAGCCCGCGGCCATCGCCGCCGCCGAGGCGCGCGGCCTGGCGCGCCTCTACGTCGTGCTGACCCGCGCCGTCACGTCCCTGACCGTCCTCCACCGGGACGGCCTCCCCGCCGAACTGGTGATGTCGTAGCCGGTGGGTAGTGTTCGCGCGTGTTCACCGAGAGCATCGGCCTGCCCGCCGCGCCGCCGTTCGACTTCGGCCCGTCCCTGCGGTTCGTGCGCGGGTTCCCGCCCACGTCCGGGGAGCAGGAGGTCGGCGGCCGCGCGCTGACCGAGGCCCGGTTGCGCGAGCGAGCCGAGCGGTACGGGCCGTGGCAGGGGTACTGGGCCCACTACCTGCGCGCGGGCGCCTGACCGGGGCACGGGCGCAGGCCGTCGAAGGCGATCCGCAGGACGTCCTCGCGGGCCCCGGCGCGCCCGGCGGCGTAGGAGATGCCGGCCAGCAGCGCCATGACCTGGCCCGCCCCGACGTCGCGGCGCACGGCCCCGGCCTCCTGCGCCCGTTCGAGCAGGACGCCGAGCGCCGCCCGCAGGCCGGGCCCGGCGGTCCCGGTGGCCTGCCGCGCGTCGACGCCGGCCTCGGCCAGCGCCTCGGTGACGGCCTGCTTGGCCGCCGCCCGGGAGACCACCCGGGCGAAGAACCCGAAGAACGCCGCGCCCGGATCGGCGGCCGAGCGCAGCTCCTCCGCCTCCGCGGCGAGCCGGTCCAGCAGCGCGACCAGCACGGCCTCCAGCAGCGACTCCTTGGTCGGGAAGTGCCGGAACACCGTGCCGATCCCGACCCCCGCCTTCCGGGCGACCTCCTCGGTGGAGGCGGAGGTCCCCTGGACGGCGAAGACCTCTTCCGCCGCGGCGAGGACCTTGGCCCGATTGCGCACGGCGTCGGCGCGCGGCGGCCTGCCGGACGCGGGTGAGGTCATCGCGGCCTTCCGTTGACAAGTGGAGTCCAGACTCCATATTTTCTCATACGGAGCAGGGACTCCGATTGTAGGGGAGTGTGTCATGTCCGAGTTCGCCAGCCCCCGGGCCGTCCTCCAGCGGCTCCTCGACGGGGTGGCCGCGCGGCGGCCCGAGATGCTGCCGCGGCTGTACGCGGAGGACGCGGTGGTGGTGCACCCGTTCGCCGACCCCGCCCTGCGCCTGGAGGGCCGCACGGCGGTGCGCGAGCACTTCGCCCGGCTGGAGACCCTCCCGATGGAGATGAGGGCGCGCAACGTCGTCGTCCACGAGACCGCCGACCCGGAGGTCATCATCGCCGAGTTCGAGTACGAGGGGCGCAACACCGAGACCGGCCGGCCGTTCGTCGTCCCGAACATCTTCGTGCTGCGCGTCCGCGACGGCCACATCGTGGAGTCCCGCGACTACCACGACCACCGCGGGCTGGCCCGGGCGCTGAGCGGCGGCTGACCCGGCCGGGGCCGGACGCGCCGCGGTTGACTCCGCGTCCCGGGGGTTCCTAGGGTGGACGCACCATACCGACCGGTTGGTATGTTCGTTGCGGGCGGCCGGCCGCCGCCCGCCGCCCCGCGCGGAGGTTCGCCCTGTGAGCACAGCACCGCCCGACGCCGACGAGCTGAGCAGGCGGGTCGGCGAGTTCCTCGCCGGCCGCGACCCGTCGGCCATGGAGCCCCTGGAGTTCCTGCGCGCCCGGTTCGACGCCGGCCTCGCCTGGGTCCACTACCCCGAGGGCCTCGGCGGGCTCGGCGCCCCCCGCCACCTGCAGCCCGCCGTCGACCGGGCGTTCGCCGAGGCCGGCGCGCCGACCAACCACCCCGAGCGCAACGGCATCGGGCTCGGCATGGCCGCGCCGACCGTCCTCGCGTTCGGCACCGAGGAGCAGAAGCGCCGCTTCCTGCGCCCGCTGTGGACCGGTGAGGAGGTGTGGTGCCAGCTGTTCAGCGAGCCCGGTGCCGGCTCCGACCTCGCCGCGCTCGCCACCCGCGCCGTCCGCGACGGCGACGCCTGGACGGTCAACGGCCAGAAGGTCTGGACGTCCATGGCCCACGAGGCCCGCTGGGCGATCCTCGTCACCCGCACCGACCCCGGCGTTCCCAAGCACCGCGGCATGACCTACTTCGTGTGCGACATGACCGCGCCCGGCGTCGAGGTCAGGCCGCTGCGGCAGATCACCGGCGAGGCCGAGTTCAACGAGGTGTTCCTCACCGACGTCCGGATCCCCGACGAGTACCGGCTCGGCGAGGTCGGGCAGGGCTGGCAGGTGTCCACCACCACGCTGATGAACGAGCGGGTCGCGATCGGCGGCAACGCGGCCCCGCGCGAGAGCGGCATGATCGGCGTGGTCGCCGCGCTCTGGCGGGACCGCCCCGAGCTGCGCACCCCCGGCCTGCACGACGCGCTGCTGCGCGCGTGGGTGGAGACCGAGGCGGCCCGGCTCACCGGGGCCCGGCTGCGCCAGCAGCTCACCGCCGGGCAGCCCGGACCCGAGGGATCGGGCGCCAAGCTCGCCTTCGCCAAGCTCAACCAGGAGGTCTCCGGCCTGGAACTGGAGATGCTCGGCGAGGACGGCCTGCGCTACGACGACTGGACGATGCGCCGCCCCGCCGAGGTCGACTTCACCCGCCGCTCGCCCGGCTACCGCTACCTGCGCGCCAAGGGCAACTCCATCGAGGGCGGCACCTCGGAGATCCTGCGCAACATCATCGCCGAGCGCGTCCTCGGCCTGCCCGGCGAGATCCGCGTCGACAAGGACGTGCCGTGGAAGGACCTGCCCCGGTGACCGAGCCTGTGAGGGAACCAGTAAGCACAGCAGCCCCGCTCACGGGGCCGACGAAGGAGGTCCCGTGAGCGACCTGCTGTACTCCGAGATCGAGAACGACCTGCGGGCCGGCGTCCGCGAACTGCTCGACGACAAGGCGCCGTGGACGTCCGTGCTCGCCGGGACCGAGAAGGACGAGCCGTACGACGCGGCGCTGTGGCGGGCGGTCGCCGGCCAGCTCGGCTGCGCGGGGCTGCCCGTCCCCGAGGACCTCGGCGGCGCCGGCGCCACCTGGCGGGAGACCGCCGTGGTCATGGAGGAGCTCGGCCGGTCCGCCGCGCCCGTCCCGTTCCTGACCAGCGCGGTCATCGCGACGGCCGCGCTGCTGGCCGCCGGGGAGCGCGACCTGCTCGGCGAGCTGGCCGCCGGGGAGAAGATCGCGGTCCTGGCCGTCCCGTTCAACGCCGGGCCCGGACACGCGGCCTCGACCGTGCAGGCCGCCGACGGTGCGCTGACCGGCGAGGTGACCAGCGTCGCCGACGGCATGGCCGCCGACGTGCTCCTCGTCCCGGCCTCCGGGGCCCTGTACGCCGTGGACGCCGCCGACGCCCGGCGCACCGCCGTGACCTCGCTCGACATGACCAGGCGGCTCGCCGACATCGCCTTCTCCGGCGCGCCGGCCCGGCGCGTCGCCGAGGGGGACGGCGCCGTCCGCGCCGCCCTGCGGACGGGCGCCGCGATGCTGGCGTCCGAGCAGCTCGGGCTCGCCGAGCGCTGCCTGGACGACACCGTCGCCTACGTGAAGACCCGCTACCAGTTCGGCCGGCCGGTCGGCTCCTACCAGGGCCTCAAGCACCGCCTCGCCGACCTGTGGACGTCCGTCACCCAGGCCCGCGCCGTCGCCCGGCACGCGGCGTCGTGCGTCGCCGCCGGCGACGACGACACGCCGATCGCCGTCGCGGTCGCGCAGGCGCACTGCTCGGCCGTCGCGCTCAAGGCCGCCGAGGAGTGCGTCCAGATGCACGGCGGCATCGGCTTCACCTGGGAGCACCCGGCCCACCTCTACCTGAAGCGGGCCAAGGCCGACTCCATCGCCCTCGGCACGCCCGACCACCACCGCGCCGCGCTCGCGGACATGGTCGGCCTGCCCCCCGCCTGACACGGTCGCGGACGGCCCCGGGCGCGACGGGGCCGTCCGGTCAGCCGGTGATGACGGCCAGGATCCGCGTGCCGGGCGGGAAGGCGCCCCGCTCGGCCGAGGCGAGCACGCCGAACATCATCTTCGCCGTGTAGATCCGGTCGAGGACGACGCCGTGCCGTGCGGTGAAATCGTCGATGAAGGCGTCCAGTTCGGGGGTGCGCTTGGCGTAGCCGCCGAAATGGAAGCCGTTCTCGACGCGCCAGTCTCCCCGGCGTTCGCCGTAGGTCTCGCGCTGGAGCCGCTCCACCTCGGCGTCCATGAAGCCGCCTTTGAGCACGGAGAACCCGAGAGCCCGCTGACCCGGGGCCAGGCCCGCCGCCAGGCCGGCGAGCGTCCCGCCCGTCCCGCAGGGGCAGCACACCACGTCGAAGCCGGGCACCTCCGCGCCCAGTTCCGCGCATCCCTTCACGGCGAGCGCGTTGCTGCCGCCCTCCGGCAGCAGGTAGAAGTCGCCCCATTCTCCGCGCAGGGCGTCGATCACGCCGGGCTCGTGCTTGCGCCGGTAGGCGGTGCGGTCCAGGTAGGTGAGCCGCATGCCCATCCGCTCCGCGTAGGCCAGCGAATCGTTCAGCGGCCGGTGCTCCTCGCCCCTGATCACGCCGATCGTCGCGAACCCGAAGATCCTCCCGGCCGCCGCGGTCGCGCGGATGTGGTTGGAGTAGGCGCCGCCGAACGTCAGGAGCGTCCCGTGCGCGCGGGCCGGTTCGAGGTTGTGCCCGAGCTTGCGCCACTTGTTGCCGGGCAGCTCCGGGTGGATCAGGTCGTCCCGCTTCAGGAACAGCCGCAGGCCCCGGCGCGCCGCGCGGTCGTCGGCCAGCTCCACCACGGGCGACGGGGTCATCCCGGCATCGGCAGCCGCAGCCTCTCCCGCAGCGTCCGCTGCACCTCGTGGACGCCCGGACGGGCGTCCACGGTGACCACGTACTCCTTGCGGCCGAACAGCTCCAGGACGGGGTCGGTCTTCGCGTGGTACTGGCGCAGCCGCTCGGCGAGGGCCTCCTCGGTGTCGTCCTCGCGGGTCACCAGCCCGCCCCCGCACACGTCGCAGCGCCCCTCCTCGGTGGGGCGGTCGGCGATCAGGTTGTAGTCCATCCCGCAGTGGGCGCACAGCCGCCGCCCCAGCACCCGGCGGCGGACCTCCGCGTCGGGCAGGTCGAGGTGGATCACGCCGTCGATGTCGTAGCTCTCCAGGAAGAACTCGGTCTGCCGCCGGCTGCGCGGGAAGCCGTCGATGACGAACCCGTAGTTCCAGTCGTGCTGCTCCAGGCGCTCCCGGACGACGTTCTCCGCGAGGTCGTCGCCGACCAGCTCACCGGCCGCCATGATCCGCCGCACCTGCGCGCCGAGCTTGGTGTGGTTCGTGACGTGCCAGCGGAAGATGTCCCCGACGCTGATGTGCACGATGTCCAGATCCCGCGCGAGCAGGCCCGACTGCGTCCCCTTGCCGCTGCCGATGGCGCCGATGATCACGTACTTGCGCATGGGGCCAGCCTATGCGCGGGCGCGCGGTCAGAGCGGGAGCCGCAGCCGCCGCCCCAGCCTGCGGAAGCGCGAGTCCGGGGCGTGCTCGGGCGACGCGTCCCGGACGGCGAGGCCCTCCATCAGCGTCTCGAACGAGGGCTGCCGGACGCACACCAGCGTCGCGCGGGCCCGGCGGGCGCAGTGCAGCCGCACCGACGGCCGCAGCAGCCGGGAGAACGGGCCGCGCGTGCCGTGCCCGACCACCAGGATGTCGTCGTCGCCCGCGAGCCGCACCAGCGCCGCGCCCGGCTCGCCGACCAGCGCCAGCGCGGTCAGCTCCACCCCCTCGGGCGGGCCGCCCGACACCTCGGTGAGCAGCCGCGCGATCAGCTCGGCTCCGGAGGCGCGCAGCGCCTCGGTGATGCCGCAGCCGAGCTGCCCGGCCGCCGACACGTGCGGCGGCAGCGGCGCCGCGTGCGCGACCAGCAGCGGCAGCCGGCGCAGCCGCGCCGCGCCGATCGCCCAGGAGAGCGCGCAGCGGGCGCCCGCGGAGTCGTCCACCCCCACCACCACGCGGGGGCCGCCCTCCGGTCTCGCGATCACGATCCCTCCTGTGCCGCCGGGTGCCAGGTAGTTTAGGCATACCCGTTCCGCGACGGGAGTGCCACGTTTGGGAAACCCCGGTTTCCGATGAGGGCGTGGCCCCTGGACCGGCCGCCGCCCGGCGCGGCACACTGCCGGTATGGGAGCACCGCACGAGACCGACCCGTCCTGCGCCGTCGCGCACGGCGACGCCCCGCCCGCCGCGGAGGAGCGCACGCTGGTCGCGGTGTTCGCCGGCGCGGTCGCCGACCACCTGCTGCGCTACGGCGCCGACCTCGGCTACCGGACGTTCCTCGTCGACCCCGACAAGGACCGCGACGGGATGGCCGACCTGCCCGCCCTCGACGGGACCGCCGACGTCATCGTCACCGACCACCACCGCCCCGAGCTCGGGCCCGTCCTGCGCGACGTGCTGACGCAGCCGGTCCGGTGGGTCGGCGTCATGGGCAACCCGCGGCATCCCGCCCCGCACATCCCGGCGCTCACCGAACTCGGGGTGCCCGCGGCCGACATCGCCCGGGTGCACCGCCCCATCGGCCTGAACATCGGGTCCAAGTCCCCGGCGGAGATCGCCATCGCCACCCTCGCCGGGCTGATCGCCGACCGCAACGGCCGCCCGGGCGGCTTCGAGTTCTAGTGCGCGCGGTCGCCTACGACGCCTTCACGGCGCCGCCGTCCGTGCGCGAGCTGCCCGACCCGGCGGTCCCGGCGGGCGGCGCGGTGGTCCGCGTCGAGGCCACCGGCGTCTGCCGCAGCGACTGGCACGGCTGGCAGGGCCACGACCCCGACATCCGCGCCTTCCCGCACGTCCCCGGCCACGAACTGGCCGGCACGGTCGCCGAGACCGGCGCGGGCGTCGCCCGGTACCGGCCCGGCGACCGCGTCACCGTCCCGTTCGTCTGCGCCTGCGGCCGCTGCCCGTCCTGCGCGTCGGGGAACCAGCAGGTGTGCGAGTCCCAGAGCCAGCCCGGCTTCACCCACTGGGGGTCGTTCGCGCACTACGTCGCGATCGAGAACGCCGACGTGAACCTCGTCGCCCTCCCCGACGAGATGTCGTACACCACCGCCGCCGGGCTCGGCTGCCGGTTCGCGACCGCGTTCCGGGCGGTCACGGCGCAGGGCGGCGTCACCGCCGGCCAGTGGGTCGCCGTGCACGGCTGCGGCGGCCTGGGCCTGTCCGCCGTCATGATCGCCGCCGCGGCCGGCGCCCGCGTCGTCGCGGTCGACGTCTCACCGCAGGCCCTGGAGCTGGCGCGCCGCTGCGGGGCCGCGGCCGTCGTCGACGCGTGCGGCCACGACGACGTCGCCGCGGCCGTCCGCGACACCGCCGGCGGCGGCGCGCACGTCTCCCTCGACGCCGTCGGCAGCCCGGCGACCGCCCGCGCCTCGATCGAGTCGCTGCGCCGCCGCGGCCGGCACGTCCAGGTCGGGCTGCTGCCGCCCGGCGCGGGCCGCGCCGACCTTCCGATGGAGCGGGTCATCGCCTGGGAACTGGAGATCGCCGGCAGCCACGGGATGGCCGCGCACGCCTACGCCCCGATGATGGAACTGGTCCGCGCCGGCACGCTGCGGCCCGAGCTCCTGGTCGGCCGCGTCCTGCCCCTCGACGACGGCCCCGCGGCCCTCACGGCCATGACCGGCCCGGGCATCACCATGCTCGAACCTCACCGGCAGGGCGGGGCGAACGGGCTGGACGGGACGTAGCGCCGCCATTCGTGCTCGGTGATCGGGGTGCCCGCGGTGGCGCAGATGTGCGCGGCCACCTCGCCGGGGTCCAGGTTCCACAGCCTGACCTCGCGTCCGACGCCCGCGGTGACGAGAAGGGGCCGGGCCGGGACGGCGACGTCGATGTAGAGGGCCTCGGCGGAGCCCGCCAGTGTCGCGAGGGGGCGCGGGTCGGACGGGTCCGAGGCGTCCCACAGCCAGATGGTCCCGTCGCCGCCGGTCGCCGCGAGGACGCCGTCCGATCCGTAGGCGAGGGAGTAGATGTAGTTCGCCGGCCCGGTCAGGCGGCGGGGCAGCGGACGCGGGTGCGCCCGGTCGCGGACGTCCCAGAGGATCACCGTGTTGTCCCCGCCCGCGGTGGCCATCGTCCTCCCGTCCGCGCTGAACGCCGCGGCGAACACGTAGCCGCCGTGGCCGGTGAGCGCCGGGCCGAGCCGGACGGGATGGCGGGGGTCGGCGACGTCCCAGAGGAGGACGGTCCTGTCGGCGGTGCCGTAGGCGAGCGTCCGGCCGTCCGGGCTGAACGCGGCCTGGTAGGTGTAGTTGGTCGCGCCGGTGAGCTCGGCGGCCCGCACCGGACGGTACGGGTCGCGCACGTCCCACAGCCAGACCTTCTTGTCGTTGCCGGCGACGGTGAGGAGACGGCCGTCGGGGCTGAACATGAGCCCCTGGACGACGTCGCCGGGACCGGTGAGCCGGGCGGGGATCGCGACGGGACGGCCGGGGGAGCGGACGTCCCACAGCTGCGTCGCGCCGCCGTTCGTCCCGATCGCGAGCGTCGCCGCGTCCGGGCTCAGCGCGGCGGCCCCCGACGCCGTGCCGGGTCCCGCCGCCCGCTCGATCACCGGGCCGAGCGGGGCCGGGCGGCGCGGGTCGGCCACCGACCACAGCCGCGCGGTGCCGCCGGCGCCCGCCAGCGCGAGGACCCGGCCGTCCCGGCTCAGCCCGGCGGCGAAGATCCCGCCGTCCGGCCCCTCGATGACCGGGCCGGGCACGTCCCAGATCCGGGCCGCGCCGTCGGCGGCGGCGGTCGCGAGCGTGCCCGGGCGGGGGAACGCCACGGCCGTTACCGGGCCCGGATGCGGCAGGGACGCGACGAGCGCGCGCGTCCGGGCGTCCCAGACCCGGACCGTTCCGTCGGAGCTCGCCGCCGCGACCGATTCGCCGCCGGGCGAGAACGCGACCCCGTTCACCCAGCTCTTCGACCCGCTGAGGGGCCCGCCGGCGGGGGACCCGCCCGGCATCCGCAGGAGCCGGACGCTTCCGTCGGCGCTGCCCGCGGCGAGCGTCCGGCCGTCGGGGCTGAACGCCACCGTGTAGACGGTCCGCTTCCCGGCCGCCAGGGGGCGCCCCGCGCGCTCGGGACGGGCCATGTCCACGAGGTGGACCGTTCCGTCGGCGTAGCCCGCGGCGAGCGTCGAGCCGTCCGGGCTGAACGCCGCGCTCTGCGCCGGAACGGGGCCCGTCGCCAGGACCCGCCCGCCCGGCCGCGGCGAGGCGGTGTCCCATGAGCGGACGGTGCCGTCCGCGCTCGCGGCGGCGAGCGTGCGGCCGTCGGGGCTGAACGCCACCGCGTACACGGTGCTCCGCGGCCCGGTCAGCGCTCGGGGGGTGCCGCCCGGCGACCACATCAGCACCGTGCCGCCGCCGCTCCCGGCGGCCAGCGTCCGGCCGTCCGGGCTGAACGCCACGCCGTACACGGTGTCGGGGAACCCGCGCACCGGCTCGCCGACCGGCACCGGGCGGCCGCGGTCGGCGATGTTCCAGAGCCGCACGGCCCGGTCGGCGCCGCCGGTCGCCAGCGTGCGGCCGTCCGCGCTCACGGCGACGGCCTGCAGGACGCGGCCGGCGCTCACGATGCGGGTCGCCGCCGGGCCGGAGTAGGACTCCAGCAGGCTCGAACGCGCCTCCGGGGTGCGCGCCACCCGGTACGCGGCCAGCGCGGTCTGCCCCGCGAGCGCGACGTCCTTGGCGCGCAGCTTCCCCGACCCGATCGCGACCTGCCGCGACACCGCGATGTCGCGCTGCGCGTCGGCGGTGTGCCGCTGGCGCAGCGTGACCGCCGCCAGCCCGAGCGCCAGCAGGGACACCGCCGACAGCACGGCGATCAGCCGCCGGGCGCGCCGCACCAGCCGCCGCGCCGCCCGCGCCTCGGCGTCCCGCTGGAGCACCGACGCCTCCAGGAACCGCCGCTCCCGCTCGTTCAGGGCGGCGCCGCGGCGCGGGTCGGCGGCCAGGTCCTCGGCCTCGGCGAGCCACGCCCCGCGCAGCAGGGTGCCGGGGTCGCGGCCCGACTCCTCCCACGCCTCGGCGCCCGCGGTGAGCCGGCGGTGGGTGCGCAGCCCCGCCCGGTCGGCGTCCAGCCAGGCGCGCAGCCGCGGCCAGGCGAACAGCAGCGCCTCGTGCGCGATCTCCACGCCGTCGGCGCGGGCGGTGACGAGGCGCTGCCCGACGAACAGGTCGAGGACGTCCCGCGCCTCGTCCCCGAGCTCCCGCTCGGCCACCCGCCGCCGGGTCACGCCCGTGTCGTCGGCGATGTGCACGAGCCGCCCGAACAGGCGCCGCGCGACGAGGCGCTCCTCCTCGTCCAGGCCGAGGTAGACCTCCTCGGCCGTCGCGGCGACCGCGCCCTCGATCCCGCCGCCGTCGCGGTAGCCGGCGATGGTGAGCACGCCCTGCCGCCGGCGCTCCCACGTCGACAGCAGCGCGTGCGACAGCAGCGGCAGCGTGCCGGTCTCGTGGGCGGCGCCCGGCCGCGCGCCGGGCGGCGGGCTCACCTCGCGCAGCAGCAGGTCGGCCAGGCCGGGCTCCAGCTCCAGCCCGGCCCGCTGCGCGGGCGCGATGATCGCGCGGCGCAGCTCGTCCTCGTTCATGGGGGTGACCACGACCTGGCCCGTCTGCAGCACCGCGGCCAGCTCCCGATGCCGCAGCGCCCGCCCGTAGAAGTCGGCGCGCAGGGCGAGCACCACGGCGGCCGGCAGGCCCAGCAGCGCGGCGATGAGGTCTTCGGCGTCCTGCTCGGAGCGGCCCGTGAAGACCTCCTCGAACTGGTCGACGACCACGACCGCGGGGCCCGTCCCGCAGAGCGCGGCGACCTCGGCGGCCTCGAGCCCGCCCGCGGTGCGGAGCACGACCTCGGCCTCCCCCTGCAGCGCCGGGACGAGGCCGGCGCGCAGCAGCGACGACTTGCCCGCCCCGGACGGACCCGCCACCACCAGCGCGCCCCGGCCCCGCAGCGCCCGCACGCGGGCGGCCAGCGCCGCGGTGAGGTCCTCCCGGCCGAAGTACCAGGCGGCGTCCTCCCGCTCGAAGCGGGCGAGGCCCCGGTACGGGACGACCGCCGGGCGGCGTCCGGGGCTCCGGCGGACCCGGCGGAGCGCGTCCAGCCACAGCCCGACCGCCGCCGGGTCGGTGACCCCGCACGCGCGCAGCAGCTCCGGCAGCCGCGGCGGCCGCAGCGGCGGCAGGTGCCGGCCGGAGAAGTACCCGCCGGCGCTCGCGTCGGGCATCCCCGCCCGCCGCGCGACCTGCCGGACGGTCAGGCCCGCGGTGTCCCGCAGCAGCGTCAGCTCCCGTGCGAAGTCCTGCCGGGTGACGATCCGGCGCGGGTCCGGGGTCTCCGCGCGGCCACCGGACGGGGCGTTCAGCGCCATCTGCACCTCCACGGCGGGACGGGTCGTCTGACAGTCCGAGTCAGGCACGGGGCGGCGGTGCGGAAAAGGTCAGGTGACATATATGCCGCTGTTTGCGTCAATTGCCGGGTTTTCCCGGAGTCGCTCACCGTCCGTCAGGGGGCCGCACCGCAGCGGGACCGGGCGCGCGTACGGCCTTGTACGGGCATTGGCCGCGGCGTTGCCCCCGCACCGGACGGGAGGTCTGCTGAGAAGGACCCCGATCATGTCAGTGGTGAAGGCGGCACCCGGCCATGACGAGAGACGACGCATTCGACCCCGACGCATTCGACCCCGACGCGTTCGGCGGCGGGCGCGGCGGCCCCGCGGGGCTCGCCCGGCGCCGGCACGTCCCGGCCGACCGGGCCGCGGCCCACTTCCACGAGCCCGTGCACGCCGACGGCGACATCGTCGCCGGAGACAAGATCGTCCACCAGGCGGCGGCCCGGACCGCGCCGCCCGTCCGGCAGCTGCCCGCCGCGCCCCGCGACTTCGTCGGGCGGGAGCGGGAGCTCGCGGCTATGGACGAGGCGCTCGCCGCGGCGGGCGACCGCGGCTCGGCGACCGTGGTGCAGATCCACGGCATGGCCGGCGTCGGCAAGACGTCGCTGGTCCTGCACTGGGCGCACCGGAACGCCGGCCGCTTCGACGCGCACATCTTCCTCGACCTGCACGGCCTGTCGAGGCGGACCGCGGCGACGCCCGCGCGGGCCCTGTTCCGGCTGCTCGGCGACCTCGGGCTCGCGGCCCGCGACATCCCGGCCGACGAGGCCCGCCGGGCCGCGCTGTTCCGCTCGCTGGTGGCCGAGCGCCGCGTCCTCGTGGTGCTCGACAACGCGGCGGACGCGGACCAGATCGTCCCGCTGGTCCCGGGCGGGCCCGGCTGCCTGGTCGTGGTGACCGGGCGGACCCGGCTGGAGGGCCTGGTCGCGCGGTTCGGCGCGGTCTCGGTCCCGGTCGACCCGCTCAGCACCGACGAGTCGTGCGAACTCGTCGCGCGGCTGCTCGGCGGCGACCGCGGCGAGCGGGAGCCGCAGGCGGTCGCCGACCTCGCCGACTCCTGCGCCCGGCTGCCGCTCGCCATCCGCATCGCGACGGTCGGGCTCGCCGCCGGGCCGTTCGACTCGGTGGCCGCCGTGGTGGACGAGCTGACCTGCGGCGGCCGGCTCGACGTGCTCGCCCTCGACGGCGACGCGGGCCTCGCCATCCGGCCCGCCTTCGACCTGTCCTACGACGCCCTGACCCCGCGCGAGCAGGGCGTCTTCCGGATGCTCGGGCTCCTGCACGGCTACGACTTCGGCGCCGGCAGCCTCGCCGCGCTGCTCGCCGTGCCCGTCCCGGAGGCCCGCCGGCTGCTGCGCGGGCTCGTCCGCCGGCACCTCGTCGAACCCGGGACCGTCGGCCGGTTCCGCCTCCACGAGCTGCTCAGCGAGTACGCCGCCGAGCGGCTCGCCCGCGAGGACGGCGCGGCGGCCGACGCGGCGGCGCGGCGGCTCCTCGGCTGGTACCTCGGCCGGGTGCGCGAGGCCGCGGCGGCGATCGGGCCGGCGGCGGCCGGGCCCGCCGGCGGGACGGCCCCGCTCTCCCCGGCCGCCGCCGAGCAGGCGCTCGCCTGGTTCGAGGCGGAGCGGGCCGCGGTGGTCGCCATGGCGCGGCAGGCCGCCGAGCGCGGCGAGCCCGCGCTGGCCTGGCGGTTCGCCGACGCCCTGTTCCACCTGCTCAGGCGGGACAAGCACGGCGCCGACAACCTGGAGGTCCACCGGCTCGGCCTCGCCGCCGCGCGCGCCGTCGGCGACCGGCACAGCGAGGCGCTCATGCTGGACCAGCTCGCCGTCGTGCACTGCGACCGCGGCAACCACACCGAGGCCGCGACCGACGCGCGGGCGGCGTACGAGATCTTCACCGAGCTCGGCGACCACCGCCGGGCGGGCTGGGCGCTCAACACGCGCTCGCGGGTGGAGCGGCTGTGCTGCCGCTACCAGGAGGCCCTCGGGTACGGGGAGCACGCCCTGGAGGTCCTCACCCGGGAGTGCGACCGGCACGGCGCCGGACGGGCGCTGGAGCAGATCGCCCAGGTGCACTGGCGCCTCGCGCACTACCGCACCGCGCTGCGCCACGCCCGCGAGGCGCTGCGCGTGCACCGGGAGCTGCGGGGCGGCGCCGGGGAGGCCGACGCGCTGGAGATGATCGCCCGGATCCTGCGCCGCCTCGGCCACGTCGACCGGGCCCTGCACTACGCCGGGCGGGCGCTCGCCGTCCGGGACCGGCTCGGCGACCGGCGCGGCCAGGGCGAGGTCCTGGACGGCATGTCCCGCACGCTGCGCCGCGCCGGCCGGCTCGACGAGGCGCTCGGCCGGGCCGGCGCCGCGCTGCGCATCCGCGAGGACATCGGCGACCTCGCCGGCGTGGCCACCAGCCTGATCAGCCGGGCGCGCGTGCTGGAGAACCTGGGCGCCTGCCCGGCGGCCTTCGACGACGCCACCCGCGCGCTGCGGATCTGCCGGGAGTTCGGCGACCCGTACCGGGAGGCGGAGGCGCGCTGCACCATCGCCCAGTTCCACCACGACTCCGGCCAGTACGAGCTCGCCATCCGGCACGCGCGGCTCGCGCTCGGCATCCGGGAGCGGATCGGGGACGAGCACGGCGTGGCGTCGGCGCTGAACCTCATCGCCCTGGTGGAGCGGCGGCTCGGCCGGCACGCCGGCGCCCGCCGCGACGTCGAGCGGGCCCTCGCCCTGCAGCGCAGGATGAAGGCCGGGTACGGGCTCGGCCGGACGCTGACCAACCTGGCCGAGATCGAGCGCAGCGCCGGCCGGTACCGCGAGGCCCTCGGCCACGCCCTCGCCGCCCTCGCCAGCCACACCCGGGCCGGAGCCGGCGGCGCCGAGCGCATCGCCCAGGGCGCGACCCTCGCGACCGTCGCCCGCATCCAGTGCCGGATGGGCGAGCACGCGGCGGCCCTGCGGCACGCCGGTGAGGCGCTGCGCGTCCAGCTGGAGACCGGCGACCGCCCCGGGCAGGGCGTGACCCTGGACGTCCTCGCCCGGGTCGGCCTCCGCACGGGCCGCTACCGGGAGGCGGCCGGCCACGCCGAGGAGTCGCTGCGGATCCGCCGGGAGATCGGCGACCGCCGCGGGGTCGCCGAGAGCATCGTCAAGATCGCGCTCGTCCGCTGGCACCAGAGCCGCTACGACGAGGCGCTGTCGCGGGCCCGGGAGGCGCTCGCGATCCAGCGGGAGATCGGCGACCTCGCCGGGGCGAGCGGCGCCCTGTACGTCCTCGCGCGCATCCACGCCCGGACCGCCCGCTACGCGCGGGCCCGCGAGTGCGCGCTGGAGTCCCTGGAGATCTGCCGCCGCACGGGGGACCGGCACGGCGAGACCGACGACCTGCTCACGCTCGCGCACCTGGACCGCCGGCAGGCCCGCTACGGCCGGGCGCTGCGCACGGCCCTCGGCGTCCTGGAGGCCAAGCGGGAGATGGACGACCGGACGGGCGAGGCCGAGGCGCTCACGCTGATCGGGCGGCTGCAGGGCGAACTCGGCCGGCACGACGCGGCGCTCGCGCACCTGGCCGAGGCCGTCCGGCTGCAGCGGGCGACCGGTGACCGGTACGGGGAGGCCGAGACGCTGGAGGCGATCGGCCGCGTCCGCCGCCGGCTGGCGCAGTACCCGGCGGCCCGGCGCGCCCTGAAGGACGCGCTGCGCATCGAGCGGGAGATCGGCGACCTCGCGGCCGAGGGCCGGACCCGGACGCTGCTCGCCGAGGTGTGCCGCCACCAGGCCGCGTTCCGCGCCGCCGTCCGGCACTCCCGCAAGGCCATCGCGATCCTGCGGGAGATCGGCGACCTCGACGGCGAGAGCGCGGCCCGCGACGGCCTCGCGCGGATCTGCTACTGCATGGCGCGCTACCGCAAGGCGCTCCGGCACGCCGGGGAGGCGCTGCGCATCCGCACCGAGACCGACGACCGGCAGGGCCAGGCCGAGAGCCTGGACACCCTGTCGCGCAACCACCGCAGGCTCGGCCGCAACGAGGTCGCCGTCGGCCTCGCCGAGCGGGCGCTGGCCCTGCACCGGGAGATCGGCGACCGGCACGGCGAGGCCGAGAGCCTCGGCACCCTCGCGCACGCGCGGTGGCGGCTCGGCGACGAGCGGGCCGCGCTCGCGGCGGGGATCGAGGCGCTGCGGATCCACCGGGAGACCGCCGACCGGTACGGGGAGGGCGAGGTCCTCGACCTGCTCGCCCGCATCCACCGCAACGCCGGGCGCTGCGACGAGGCGCTCGCGCTCGTCACGCGGGCGCTCGCGCTGCGCCGCGAGATCGGCGACCGGCGCGGCGAGGGCGACAGCCTGAACACGCTGTCGCGCCTCATGCGGCGGCGCGGCGAGACGGCGGAGGCGCTCGACCACGGCCGCCGGGCGCTGGTCATCCGGCTCGAGATCGACGACCGCCGGGGCACGGCCGACACGCTCGACAACATCGCCCGCGCCCACGCCGACGCCGGCGACCGCCGGCAGGCCCTCCGGCACGCGCTCGACGCGCTGGAGATCCAGGCCGGCATCGGCGACCGGTGGGGACGCGGCCGGAGCCTGCTGCTGGTCGGGGGGCTCCAGCTCGGACTCGGCCGCCCGGACGAGGCGCGCGCGTTCCTGGCGCGGGCGGTGCGCGTCTGCGTGCAGACCGGCGACCGCGAGTCCGCGGAGACCGCCCGCGGCCTGCTGGCGTCCCTGGTGGAGTGAGACGGGACGGGCGGGCGGCCCGGCGCGTAGGATCCGGAGTGCGCGCGTTCTGTCGGTGGGGCCTCCTACGGTCGGAGGCGACGGGGCCCGCCGGCCGCGCCGCCCGGGCTATGCCGCCGACCGAAGGTGACCACCACCATGGCGAACAGCACCATAGACGCAGACCGTGACTTCCAGGAGCTCGCCGATCCGTACCGGCGGGAGCTGCTGGCCCACTGCTACCGGATGCTCGGCTCGATCCACGACGCCGAGGACCTGGTGCAGGAGACCTTCCTGCGGGCCTGGCGCTCGTACGGCGACTTCGAGGGCCGGTCCTCGCTGCGGACGTGGCTGTACCGGATCGCCACGAACGCCTGCCTCACCGCGATCGACCAGCGCGGCCGGCGGCCGATGCCGTCGGGCCTCGGGGCGCCGAGCGACGAGCCGGAGCGGCCCGTGGTGGCCTCGCCCGAGGTGCCGTGGCTGGAGCCGGCGCCCGACACCGTCCTCGGCGCGGACGCCGCCGACCCCGCCACGATCGTCGCGGCCCGGGAGAGCACCCGGCTGGCGTTCGTCGCGGCGCTGCAGCACCTGCCGGCCAAGCAGCGGGTCGTGCTGATCCTGCGGGACGTGCTGAAGTGGCGGGCCGCCGAGGTCGCCGAGCTGCTCGGCACCAGCACGGCGGCGGTCAACAGCGCGCTGCAGCGGGCGCGGGCGCAGCTGGAGCAGGACGCGCCGATGCGCGACGAGCTGGTCGAGCCGACCGACCCGGCCCAGCGCGACCTCCTGGAGCGCTATGCGAAGGCGTTCGAGGACGCCGACATCACCGGGCTCATCGAGCTGTTCAAGAAGGACGTCGTCTGGGAGATGCCGCCGTTCCCCGAGTGGTTCGTCGGCGCGGAGACCGTCGTGCGGCTCATCCTCGCCCAGTGCGGGCCCGCGCCGGGCGACATCCGGATGGTCCCCGCCGCGGCCAACGGGCAGCCGGCGTTCGGCCTGTACATGCGCGACGGGGAGGGCGTGCACCGCGCGTACCAGCTGCAGGTGCTGAGCGTCACCGGGGACGGCGTCGCGCACGTCTCGGTGTTCTTCGACACCAGCCTGTTTCCGCTGTTCGGGCTGGGAGAACACCTCTGAGCAAGCGCCTGGGTTTCCACTGGGCGGAAGCCTCGTTCGACCCGCCCGGCGCGGGCTGCCAGGGTGGTGGCGGGTCGTCCACGTGGGAACGCAGAAGGGAAGGGCGCATGACGCATCCTCCGTACCTGTACCCGGGCTACAAGAGCACCGTGCTCAGAGCCCCGTCGCAGGAACTGATCATGCCGAAGCTCGGCCCGGACAGCGTCGAGCTGACCTCGCCGGTCTTCGGGCACCAGGAGCTCGGCCGGCTGGACGAGGACCTCACCGTCCAGCACTCCGGCGAGCCGCAGGGGCAGCGGATCATCGTGACCGGGCGGGTGCTCGACGGGGGCGGCCGCCCGGTGCGGGGCGCGCTGGTGGAGGTCTGGCAGGCGAACGCGGCCGGCCGGTACAACCACCTCGGCGACATCCACCCGGCGCCGCTCGACCCCAACTTCACCGGCGCGGGGCGCTGCCTCACCGATGACGACGGCCGCTACCGGTTCATCACGATCAAGCCGGGCGCCTACCCGTGGGGCAACCACCACAACGCCTGGCGGCCCGCGCACATCCACTTCTCGGTGTTCGGCACCGCGTTCACCCAGCGGCTCGTCACCCAGATGTACTTCCCCGACGACCCGCTGTTCGCGTTCGACCCGATCTTCCAGTCGATCCCGGACGAGAAGGACCGGCAGAAGCTGATCTCCCGGTTCGACATGGACATCACCAAGCCGGAATGGGCGCTCGGCTACCAGTGGGACATCGTTCTCGGCGACACCCCGATGGAGACCTGATGAGCACTTCCCCATCCACCTCCTCAGCGGCGACGCCGTCCCAGACGGTCGGCCCCTTCTTCGGCTACGCGCTGCCCTACGCGGCCGGCCCGGAGGTCGTGCCGCCGTGGCGGCCGGACGCGATCCAGGTGCGCGGGCGGGTCCTCGACGGGGCCGGCGAGCCGGTGCCCGACGCGCTGCTGGAGATCTGGCAGCCCGACGGGGACGGTGCGATCCCGCGGCGCCCCGGCGGCCTGGTCCGGGACGGGCACGGGTTCTCCGGCTTCGGCCGGTGCGGCACCGACGCGGCCGGCGGCTACCGGTTCAGCACGGTCAAGCCCGGCGCGTCCGGCGGCGGCGCCCCCTACATCGCCGTCCTCGTCTTCGCCCGCGGCCTGCTCAAGCCCGTGGCCACCCGGCTCTACTTCCCCGAGGACGAGGCCGCCCACGCCGGCGACCCGCTGCTCGCGGAGGTGCCCGCCGAGCGCCGCGCGACCCTGGTCGCCGAGCGCGAGGGCGAGCGGGAGTACCGCTTCGACATCCGGCTGCAGGGGGAAGGGGAGACGGTCTTCCTTGCCTTCTGACGATCACGGGGCCGCCGAGGGGCGGGAGCCGGCCGCGCTGCCGGACGCCGCGCCGGACGCGGGCCTGCTGTCCCCCGTCCGCGCGGGGACGGAGGCGGAGGCCGCCACCAGCGACCTGGCCTACCTGACCGCGATGCTGGACGCCGAGGCGGCGCTCGCCCGCGCGCAGGCCCGCCTCGGGATCATCCCGGCGGCGGCGGCCGCGGCGATCACGGCCGCCGCCGACGCGGGCCGGTTCGACCTCGTCGCGGTGGCCCGCCGCGCCCGCGGCTCCGGCAACCCCGTCGTGCCGCTGGTCGCCGACCTGCGCCGCCTCGCCGGGGACGCCGGCGAGCACGTGCACAAGGGCGCCACCAGCCAGGACATCGCCGACACCGGCGCCATGCTCGTCGCGGCCCGGACCAGGCGCGCCGTCCTCGCCCACCTCGACCGGGCACTGGACGCGCTGGCCGGGCTCGCGGCGCGGTACCGCGACACGCCGATGCCGGCCCGCACGCTCGGCCGGCAGGCGCTGCCGACGACGTTCGGCGCCAAGGCCGCGAACTGGCTGATGGGCTGCCTGGACGCCCGTGAGGGCCTCGCCGCCGTGCCGCTGCCCGTCCAGCTCGGCGGCCCCGCCGGCACCCTGGAGGCGTTCGGCGAGCGGGCCCTCGACCTGGTCGCCGCCTACGCCGAGGAGACGGGGCTGGCGTGTCCGGTCCTGCCCTGGCACACCCGCCGCGCGCCCGTCGCCGGGCTCGCGGCGGCGCTGGCGTTGGCCGCCGGCGCGGTCGGCAAGATCGCCACGGACGTGTGGCTGCTGTCGCAGAGCGAGGTCGGCGAGGTCGCCGAGGCCGCGGGCGCCGGCCGGGGCGGCTCGTCGTCGATGCCGCACAAGCGCAACCCGGCGCTGTCGACCCTGGTCCGCTCGGCCGCGCTGCAGGTGCCGGCGCAGGCGCAGGTGGTCCTCGCCGCGCAGGCCGCGCCGCACGAGCGGCCGGCGGGGGAGTGGCACGCCGAGTGGCAGCCGCTGCGCGAGTGCCTGCGCCTCACCGGCGGCGCCGCCGAGACGGCCGCCGAGCTGCTGGAGGGCCTGGAGGTGTCCACCGAGCGGATGCGGGCCGACCTGGACGACCTGCTCGGCGTGCTCGGCGCCGACCCGGGGCCCGGCGGCGCCGCCGCCCTCGTCGACCGGGCCCTCGACGCGTATCGGAGAAGCCGCCGATGATCAAGCTGCAGTACCGCCTGGACGGCCCGGAGGACGCGCCCGTCGTCGTCCTCGGCCCGTCCCTCGGCACGTCCATGGACCTGTGGCTGCCGCAACTGCCCGCCCTGACCCGCCACTGGCGCGTCCTGCGCTACGACCTGCCGGGCCACGGCGGCGCGCCCGCACCGGACGGCCCCGTCACCGTCGACGACCTCGCCGGCGGGGTCACCGCCCTGCTGGACGGCGCCGGCGCCGAGCGCGCCGCCTACGCCGGAGTGTCGCTCGGCGGCGCGGTCGGCACCGCCCTCGCCCTGCGCGACCCGGGCCGGGTCGCCAGCCTGATCCTGTGCTGCACGTCCCCCCGCTTCGGCGACCCGGGGCCCTGGCGGGACCGGGCCGCCCTCGTCCGCCGCGAGGGCGTCGGCCCGGTGGCCGACTCGGCGGCGGGGCGCTGGTTCACCCCCGCCTTCACCCGGGCGGAGACGTACACCGCGATGCTCCGCGCGACCGACCCCGAGGGGTACGCCGCCTGCTGCGACGCCCTGGCGGAGTTCGACGCGACCGGACGGCTCGGCGAGATCACCGCGCCGACGCTGGTGATCGCCGGGGCGCAGGACGGCCCGACGCCTCCGCACGGCCACGCCGACCGCCTGGCCGAGGGCGTCCCCGGCGCCCGGCTGGCCGTCATCGAGGGCGCCGGCCACCTGGCCAACGCCGAACGCCCCGGCGCGGTCACCGAGGAGATCACCGCGCACCTGGACCGCACCTGGAAGGGACACCGCACATGAGCCGGGAGCGCCCCGCCGACGGCGACACGACACGCGGCGGCACGGGAGGCGGCATGACGGACGGCGGCATGACGGACGGCGGCATGACGGACGGAGAGCGGCACGCGCGGGGCATGGCGACGCGCCGCGAGGTGCTCGGCGACGCGCACGTCGACCGCGCCGAGGCCCGCAAGGACGGCTTCACCGCCGATTTCCAGGACATGATCACCCGGTACGCGTGGGGCGAGATCTGGAGCCGCCCCGGCCTCGACCGCAGGACCCGCAGCTGCATCACACTCACCGCCATGGTCGCCGGCGGCCACCTGGAGGAGCTGGCGATGCACGTGCGCGCCGCCGTCCGCAACGGGCTGACGCACGAGGAGATCAAGGAGGTGCTCCTGCAGACGGCGATCTATTGTGGAGTGCCCGCCGCGAACTCGGCGTTCGCCGTCGCCCAGCGGGTACTCGCCGAGCAGGAGTGACGGGCGCGAGCCCGGGCGGAGGGCCACGTGGCAGCTGACAGGGTGCGGGACGCCCGCCCGGTGAGCGTGGCGGGCAAGGTGATGGCGATCCTGAACGCCTTCGCGCAGGGCGGCGTCCGCCTGAACCTCAGCGAGATCTGCCGCCGCTCGGGGCTGCCGCTGGCGACCGGGCACCGGCTCGTCGGCGAGCTGGCCGCCGGCGGGTTCCTGGAGCGCGTCCCCGACGGCACCTACCGCATCGGCACCCGGCTGTGGCGGATCGGCAGCCAGGCGCCCGCCGTGACCGGGCTGCGCGAGCTGGCGCTGCCGCACATGGAGGACCTGTACGAGGCCACGCACGACAACGTCCAGCTCGGGGTGCTGCGCGAGGACCGGGTGCTGATCGTCGAGCGGCTGCGGGGGACCCGCTCGGTGCCGGTCGTGACGCAGGTCGGCGCGATGCTGCCGCTGCACACCACCGGCGTCGGCAAGGTGCTGCTGGCGTACGCGCCGCCGGAGGTCCGGGAGGAGATCATCTCCGCCGGGCTGGCCCGGCACGCGGTGCGGACCATCACCGACCCGGCGAAGCTGCGGCGCGACCTGGAGCGGGTCCGCCGCTCCGGCTACTCGCTCACCCGGGACGAGATGACGCTCGGCGCCTCGTCCATCGGCGCCCCGGTGCGGGACGCGGCGGGCGAGGTGGTCGCGGCGGTGTCGCTGGTGGCCGGTACGCGCGGCGCCGACCTGCGGCGGCTGCTGCCGCCGCTGACGACGGCGGTGCGGGCGCTGTCGCGCGATGTGGCCGCGCACTGGAGCGGCGATCCCGACGCGTTTTCCGGTGAGCGGAAAACCGGGGCCTGAACCTGCGGCGATGCAGGCCAGCATCGCCGAGTAACGATGACGAGGAGGCTCGATGCGTACCCAGGTCGCGATCATCGGCGGAGGCCCCGCCGGACTGCTGCTGTCCCACCTGCTGCACCTGCAGGGGATCGACTCGGTGGTCCTGGAGAGCCGGGACCGCGACTACGTGGAGCACCGGCAGCGGGCCGGGATGCTGGAGCAGGGCACGACCGACGTGCTGCGCGAGACCGGCGTGGGGGAGCGGCTCGACCGCGAGGGCCTCGTCCACCACGGGCTGGAGCTGCGGTTCGGCGGCGCCGGGCACCGCGTCCCGCTGACCGACCTGACCGGCCGGACGGTCACCGTCTACGCGCAGACCGAGATCGTCAAGGACCTCGTCGCGCGGCGGCTGGCGGACGGCGGCGACGTGCGGTTCGAGGCCGAGGTCGTGGGGCTGGACGCGTCCGCGCCGAGCGTCACGTTCCGCAGCGGCGGCGAGACGCGGACCCTCGACTGCGACTACATCGCGGGCTGCGACGGGTTCCACGGCGTCAGCCGCCCGGCGGTGCCGGACGTGCGGACGTTCGAGCGGGAGTACCCGTTCGCCTGGCTCGGCATCCTCGCCGACGTCGCGCCGTCCACCGAGGAGCTGATCTACGCCAACCACGACCGCGGCTTCGCGCTGCACAGCCTGCGGTCGCCGCAGGTCAGCCGGCTTTACCTGCAGGTGTCGCCGGACGAGGACATCGCGAAGTGGTCCGACGCCCGGATCTGGGACGAGCTGGCGACCCGGTTCGCCACCGACGACGGCTGGAAGCTGCACGAGGGCCCGATCACCGGCAAGTCGATCACGCCGATGCGCAGCTTCGTGGCCGAGCCGCTGCGCCACGACCGGCTGTTCCTGGCCGGGGACGCCGGGCACATCGTCCCGCCGACCGGGGCGAAGGGCCTCAACCTGGCCGTGTCGGACGTGATCGTGCTGGCGCGGGCGCTCTCCGAGCGGTACGCCTCGGGCTCGCAGACGCTGCTCGACGGCTACTCCGACGCGTGCCTGCGGCGGGTCTGGCGGGCCGAGCACTTCTCCTACTGGATGACGACGCTGCTGCACGTCGACCCTGCCGCGAGCGACTTCGAGCGGCGGCTCCAGCGCTCCCACCTGGACTACGTGGCCTCGTCTGAGGCGGCGAAGACGTCGCTGGCGGAGAACTACGCCGGCCTCCCCATCCTCTAGGGGGACCCGGTCCCCGGCGGCGGAGTGAGATGCACGTCACGCAGTTTGGCAGTGCCTGAAATTTTGCCGCTTGGGCAAGTTCGGTCTAGCGTGGACGGGTCACGGGTGAGATGTCCGCGTTTCCGGGACCGACTTGGGGGACCCCTTGGCCACGCTCCTGTACCGGCTGGGCCGGTTCTCGTTCCGCCGGCGCGGACTGGTGGCGCTGCTGTGGGCGGCGCTCCTGGTCCTCGCCGGGGCCGGGGCGGCCACGCTGAAGGGCCCGACGTCCGACGACTTCTCGATCCCCGGCACCGAGTCGCAGCAGGCGCTCGACGTGCTCAAGGACAAGATGCCGCAGATGTCGGCGGACGGCGCCACCGCCCGGGTCGTCTTCGCCGCCCCCACCGGGTCCACGGTCACCGACGCGTCCGGCAGGGCGGCCGTCGAGCGGGTCGTCGGCAGGCTGAAGACCGCGCCCCAGGTCGCCTCCGTCGTCGACCCGTACCGGGCCGGCGCCGTGTCGAAGGACGGCCGGATCGCCTATGCCCAGGTCACCTACGAGGTCACGCCGATCGACGTGACCGACGGGGCGCGGGACGCGCTCGCCGCCGCCGCCGAGTCCGGCCGCGACGCCGGGCTCCAGGTCGAGATGGGCGGCACCGCCACCCAGGCCATGCCCGAGCAGAGCGCCGCCGAGGTCGTCGGCGTCGCGATCGCCGCCGTCGTGCTGGTCATCACGTTCGGGTCGCTGGTCGCCGCCGGGCTGCCGCTGCTGAACGCGATCCTCGGCGTCGGCATCGCGATGGCGGCGATCACCGCGGCCACCGGGCTGTTCGAGATGAGCTCGATGACCTCGACGCTCGCGCTGATGCTGGGGCTCGCCGTCGCGATCGACTACGCGCTGTTCATCGTCTCCCGCTACCGCCACGAGCTGGAGGAGGGGCGCTCCGGCGAGGAGGCCGCCGGACGGGCCATCGGCACCGCCGGGTCCGCGGTCGTGTTCGCCGGGCTGACCGTCGTCATCGCGCTCGCCGGCCTCGCCGTCGTCGGCATCCCGCTGCTCACCGAGATGGGGGTCGCCGCCGCGTTCGCCGTGGTCGTCGCCGTCCTCATCGCGCTGAGCCTGCTGCCCGCGCTGCTCGGGTTCGCCGGCCGCCGGGTGCTCGGCGGGCGGATCCCCGGCCTCGGCGGCGGCCGGCCGCGGCACGGGCGGGCCCCCGCGGGGGAGCGGTGGGCCCGGTTCGTCGTGCGCCGCCCGCTGCCGGTGCTGCTCGCCGCGATCGCCGTCCTCGGGATCATCGCCGCGCCCGCCCTCGACCTGCGGCTCGGGCTGCCCGGCGACGAGGCCGCCGCGTCCGACACCACCCAGCGCAAGGCCTACGACCTGCTGTCCGACGGCTTCGGCCCCGGCTTCAACGGACCGCTGATGGTCGTCGTCACAGGAGACGCGGGCCGGGCCGCCGCCACCGCCCGGCGGTTCGCCGGCGAGGTGAAGGGCATGGCCGACGTCGCCGCGGTGACCCCGCCGGTGCCGAACGCGTCCGGGGACACCGCCGTCCTCAGCGTGGTGCCGAAGAGCGGGCCCGGCACCGAGCGGACCGAGGACCTCGTCGCCGGCATCCGCGCCCGCGGCGCGGCGACCGGGGCCGGCGCCAAGGTGACCGGGCAGACCGCGATGGCGATCGACGTGTCCGCCAAGCTCGGCCAGGCGCTCGCGCCCTACCTCGCCGTCGTCGTCGGGCTCGCGTTCATCCTGCTCCTGCTGGTGTTCCGGTCGCTGCTCGTCCCGCTGAAGGCGACGCTCGGGTTCCTGCTCACCGTCGCGGCCACCTTCGGCGCGGTCGTCGCCGTGTTCCAGTGGGGCCGGCTCGGCGGGCTGCTCGGCGTCGGCGAGACCGGCCCGATCATGAGCATGATGCCGATCTTCCTGATCGGCGTGGTGTTCGGGCTCGCCATGGACTACCAGGTCTTCCTCGTCACCCGGATGCGCGAGGAGCACGTGCACGGCGCGCCGCCCACCGAGGCCGTCGTCACCGGGTTCCGGCACGGCGCGCGGGTCGTCGGCGCCGCCGCCGTCATCATGATCGCGGTGTTCGCCGGGTTCATCGCCTCGTCCGAGCCGATGATCAAGATGATGGGGTTCGCGCTGGCCGCCGGGGTCGCCTTCGACGCCTTCGTGGTACGGATGACGATCGTCCCCGCGGTCATGGCGCTGTTCGGCCGCGCCGCGTGGTGGCTGCCAGACTGGCTCTCGCGCGTGCTGCCGAACGTGGACGTGGAGGGGGAGCGGCTCCGCCACCTGCTCGACGACGACACCGGCGGGCCCGCCGCCGACCGCGAGCCCGCGCACGCCCGGACCT
>NZ_SMJW01000098.1 GCF_004348335.1 Actinomadura bangladeshensis
CCATCGGGGTCTCCGGGCGGGTGCGGGGGCGGTGCGGGGCGGTGCGACGCGGTGACCGTGTGTCGGGTGTCACGCTGGGAGGCAGTACGCGATGCCGCGGCCGCCCGGTTCAACCGGGACCGGTTCGTGGTGGATTTTCCAGTTGAGTCCTTACTAGTTCGCCATGTTTTGCTTGCCCTCGGCGCGGACGGTCTCCGGGTCGCGTCCAAGGGGCGTGACAGACCGCGACACGATTCCGTTAACGGAGTCCTCCGCCGGGGCAACGCTCACTCCACGCTTGGAGCGAATGCGGGCATCGGGCCCATTTGCCCACACAGGACCGAGGGGCGGGATCGGCACAGTGGAAGGAAACGGGGAAGCGCAGCTCAGCTACCGCCTGCTGCTGGCGGTGGACATCCAGGGGTACAGCAAGCGCGACACGCGCGAGCAGCTGCTCGCGCAGCGGCAGCTGTCGGACGCGCTCGACCGCGCGGCGCGCGGCGTCGGCCTCGACCGGGCCGGCTGGGCCAAGCAGGTCGGCGGGGACGGCGAGCTCGCCACCCTGCCGGAGGGGGTCGACCCGGCGCCGGTGGCCGGCGACTTCGTCGTCCTGCTCGACGAGGCGCTGCGCGAGACCAACCGGGACCCGGGCCGGTTCCGGCTGCGGGTGCGGCTCGCGCTGCACCACGGCACGCTCACCGCCGGGCCGTTCGGGCCCGCCGGCGACGCGCCCATCGTCGTGCAGCGGCTGCTGGACGCGATGCCGCTGCGCCGGCTGCTGACCGACGACCCCGGCCGCGACCTGGCCTACGTCGTCTCGGACTCGCTGTTCGAGGACGTCGTCCGGACCGGGTTCTGCGCGCTGCCGCCGCACGAGTTCCAGGCGGTCAAGACGGTCGCGAAGGGCGCCGCGTTCCGCGGCCACATCCACACCGGCCGCGCCGCCCGCCGCACGGCCCGCCGCGAGGCGGACGCCGGCGGCGAGCGGGGCGGCCCGGCCGCCGGGCCGCCGCCGCACGCCCGCGTCCTGACCCTCCCGGCCGCCGCGGCGCGGTAGCCGGGAAGGGAACGGGGGACGGCATGGCTGTGGGCGGAAAAGGCGCGCCATGGTCGCCGACGGCCGCGTCGTCGTCCGCCTCCATGTCGAGCGCCTCTACGGGCAGGCCGGCTGAGGCCGGCGAGCGGAGGCCGGGCGGCCTTGTGGGGGCGGTGCGCGGGTGGCTACGGTTCGGTGATGATCCAGGCCACCGCCACCACCAGCGCCGCACCCGAAGAGGTGTTCCGGCACTTGGCCGTCCCGGAGGCGTGGGGCGCATGGGGCAGGTTCCCCACGCCCGCCAGGCAGGCGCGCAAGGGCGACACCACCGCCTACGGCGTCGGGACGGTCAAGAAGATCTGGCCCGCCAGCGAGCAGACCGTCGCCTACGAGCCGTACTCGCACTTCGGCTACATCGCCCTGTCGGGGCTGCCCGTGCGCCGCTACCGCTCCGACGTGTACCTGGAGGCCCGCGACGGCGGCACCGCCATCCGCTGGGAGGCGGTGTTCGAGCCGCTCGTCCCCGGCACCCGCCCGCTGCTGCGATTCGCGCTGGGCCTGATGCTGAAGTCGTTCGTCCGCCGGCTCCCCGCGCACGTCGAGCACTGCCCCGACAGCTGTCCCGCCCGCCGCGCCGGCGACATCTGAGCGGGGACGGACCCGGTTCCCTGCGGTCCGCCGGCGACCCGGCGGCGCTCCGCGCCGGGAACCGGGCCGGAGACCGCGCGACCCCCCGCGCGGCCTCCGGCGAAAAGGTGCAGGCCGAGAGCACCCCGCAGTTCCCTCGGCCTGCACGACCTTGGCCCCCCTTGTCGGATCCCGGGGTCAGACGGGATCCGGGCCGTACACCTCCCACAGCTCCCCGGCGAAGAACCGGCCGAAGTCGAGCAGCTTGCCCGCCCCGTCCGGGCCCGACGTGCGGAACGTCGTGAGCTGCCGCGCGAAGTCCGTCAGCTGGATGTGCAGCACCCCCGCCGCGACGACCTCCGCGCCGTCCTCCGCGTCCTCGCCGACGTGGCCGTCCAGCAGCCGCACGTAGAGCGTGGACGTGTCCGGCCAGATCCGCGTCGGCGGCCCGTGCAGGACGTTCTTGTGCCCGCTCAGCGTCCGCCGCCGGTCCTCGCCGTCGGTGTAGAACAGCCGGTACCTCATCAGCCGCCGGTCCTGCGCGCCGTCCGCGACGAACAGGTTGAACGTGCCCCGCTCGACCGGGCAGCGGCCCCCGTGCCCGCCGGCGTCGATCCACCCCTCGGCCTTGGCCTCGTGGCCGGGGTCGGCGAGGAACCGGTCGGTGTCGTCCGCGGTGATCGTCAGCCGGAACGACAGCGGCCGGCGCCCCTCGGCCAGCTCGCCGATCCGCGCGTCGCTCTCCCCGTAGGTGACGAACCCCTTCATCTCCTCGGTGAACGACAGCGACGTCCGGCCGGCGGCCGCGGGGGACGGTCCCCGTGCCCCGCCGCGGCCGTCCGGAACCGGGCCGGTCCGCTGCGCGGAGGCGCCCCCCGGCGCCCCCGCGGCCGGACCGCTCGCCGAGCCGTTCGCCGCCCCGCCGAGCGAGCCGGCTCCCCCGGCCGGCTCGGCCCCCGTGGCAGACGGGGCGGTGCCCGACCCGGCCGCACGCCCCCGTGCGGACGCGCCCTCCAGCAGCCGCGTCGCCAACCGGTCGGCGTGCGCGGCGATGGTGAGCGAGGGGTTCGGGCCCACCGGCCCCGGCATCGCCGCCCCGTCGGCGATGTAGAGGCCCGGGAACCCGAACACCTCGCCGAAGGCGTCGCAGACGCCCTCGCCCTGATGGCCCCCCATGGGGGCGCCGCCCAGCGGGTGGACGGTGATGATGCGCTTGCGGAACCACATCGGGTTGTCGTGGTAGTCGGCGCCGAGCACGTCCGCGATGCCCCGCATCGTCTTGCGGACGCGGTTGAACAGCGCCTCACTGGTCTCGGCGTCCCAGTCGGCGGCGAGCCGGCCGCCCTTCAGGTGCAGCCGCCCGTCGGCGCTGTCGCGGCCCATGCCGAGCAGCGGCAGCGAGCTGACCGTGAGGGCGCCGTCGCCGATCAGGTCGGCGATCTCCTTGGACAGGTTCGTGTCCGGCGCGTCCTTGAAGAACTCGGTGAACCGGTTCCACAGGAACTTCACCGCGCGCTCGAAGTCGTTGCCGAGGTCGAGGCTGTCGACGATCCAGTCGGTGAAGCCGGGGTAGCCGCCGTCCTGGATGTAGGCGCCGCGGCCCGCGCCTGGCACGCCGTCCAGCTCGTCCGGCAGCCGGATCGCGGTGGTGATCACCGGCCCGCGGCTGGCGTTCAGCGGCCGGACCCGGTTGCGGTCCTTGGCGCGCAGCAGGAACGTCAGCAGGTCGCCGTTGCCGCTGAACCGGGTGCCGAGCGCCCGCGACAGGCCCGGGAAGGCGTCCCGCGACTTCAGCAGCAGGAACGTCGTGCCGTAGGTGCCGGCGCCGAGGACCAGCCGGTCGCAGGTGATCGTCCGGACGGGCGGGCGGCCCTTCTTCACCGTCGGGTCGGCGTGGTGGACGTAGTCGACCTCGTACCCGCCGCCCGGCCGGGGCCGGATCGCCTTCACCTCGTGGGAGGTGCGGATGTCGGCGCCGTGGTGCGCCGCCGCCGACAGGTAGGTGTGGTCGAGGCTGTTCTTGGCGCCCTCGTTGCAGCCGATGTCGCACTCGCCGCACAGCTTGCACGTGCGCCGCTCGGCGCCGTGGATGTTGCCGTAGCCGGCGTCGGCGATCGGCAGGCTCAGGCCGGGCGTGCCGCCGGGGCGGGAGGCGAAGCTGACCGCGAGCGGCGGCAGCGAGATGTGCAGGCCGAGCTCGGCCGCCGCGTCCTGCATCGCGTGCGACTTCGGGGTGTCGTCGAACGGGACCTGCTCCAGCGGGTACGGGGTCGCGCCGAGCATCTTCTCGACCGCGTCGTAGTGCGGGTCGAGGTCGGCGCGGGTGACCGGCCACGGGTCGTGGCCGCCGTCGGGGCGGTCGTTGACGAACCAGCGCTCGTCCTTGCGCAGCAGCACGTTCGCGTAGATCAGCGACCCGCCGCCGAGCCCGGACGACACGACCGAGTCGCAGCCCTTGAAGCTCCACACGTCGAACATCCCGTACAGGCCCTCGTCCGGGTCCCAGAACGCCCGCCCCATCTCGGCGGGCGAGCGGGGGAAGTCGCCGGGCGCATACGGCCGCCCGCGCTCCAGCAGGACGACCGACCCGCCGGCCTCCGCCAGCCGGTACGCGGCGACGGACCCCCCGAACCCGGATCCGACCACGACGACGTCCGCGTGCTCCATCGCGATCAGCCCGCCTTCCGCTTGAGGAAGTCGACGACCTGCGGGAACACCTCGGTGTCGGCGTACCGGCCCATGAAGGGGTCCTGGTGGCCGTAACCGGGCAGGACCGCCAGCTCGTGCCGGCCGGGTGCGGCCTCCTCGAGCGTGCGGTGGCAGACGATGTTGGAGTCGGTGAACACGTGGTTGCGGTCTCCGGTGAGGAACAGGATCGGTGTCGGGACGGCGGCGGCGTCCGCGAGGTAGTCGTCGGGGAGGGCGGCGAAGCGCGGGTCGCGCCGGTCGTACTTCACGGCGCGGCCGGCCTTCACCATCCGGTGGATGTGCCGGTAGTAGTCGACGTTGCAGGCCCCGAACAGATCGGGCAGCCGGCCGTGCGTGACCGGCGACATCTTCTCGTGCGTGTAGATCGGTTTGCCGCCGCCCCACATGAAGCTGAGCATGTGGCAGGCCGGTTCGGCGCAGTCGCGGTGGAACGGCGCGACCGCCTTGGCGAGCATCCAGCCGCGCGTCATGACCGGGGCGGTGCCGAACCGCGGGTCGAGGTGGCAGGGCCCGACGACGTACTCCATCAGCGCCGGCCCGTAGCCGAGCTTGATCCTCGACCAGGCGGGGGTCCGCGGGGTCAGCGAGACGCTGTTGCAGACCAGGCTGGTCACGCCGGTGACGGTGCCGGCGAACAGCGCCATCGAGAACGAGATCGAGCCCACGCAGTGCGTGATCACGTGGAGGCGCTTGTCGCCGATGTGGCGCCGCAGCTCGGCGACGGCCGCCGGGTGGTCCCACAGCGCGAGCGCGTCCAGGCTGTGGCGCCCCATCTCGGCGTTGTAGGGGAACCGGCCGCTGATCCGCAGGTCGACCGCCCACACGTCGCCGAAGCCGGCGTCGTGCAGGAAGTTCACCAGGTTCGTGTGCTCCGGCATGATGTACATGTCGCTGGACGTCGTCAGGCCGTGCACCAGCAGGACGGCGTCGCCGCCCGCGTCGGCGGCGGCGCGGCGGAACCGGGTCAGGTTCAGGCCGAGCCCGTCGCCGGTCGCGAAGGGATGCACGGACACCTCGGCGTCGGCGACGCCCGCGTGCGTGAAGCGCGCGATCCGCTGCTCGTCCATGTCCGTCTCCTCCGCTTTCTGACGCTCCCACCTTGCCGGACGCGGATATCGGCGCGGCATCGTGGAGAACCCGTACTTACGTGCGCGGCCCGGGCCCCGGTACGTACGGGACGTACGGGAGATAGGACTCGGAACTACTTGGAACGGTTCATCGCGGTCGCGACGCCGACCCGGGAGGACACGCCGATCTTGGCGAAGACGCGGGACAGGTGGGTCTCGACCGTCCGCACGCTGAGGTAGAGCCGCTCGGCGATCTGCTGGTTGGCGAGGCCCTCGGCGACCAGCAGCGCGATCTCGTGCTCGCGCGGGGACAGCCCGTACGGCAGGTCGGGCCTGCCCTTGCCGCCTCCCGCGGAGGTTCCGGCGGTGGGGACCCGCACGCCGAGGCGCCGCTGCTCGCGGGCGACCTGGGCGTGCAGCCCCTTCATGCCGCAGGACTCGAAGATCTCGGCGGCGGCGCGCAGCCGCTCGCGGGCCGCGGTGCGGTCGCCGGCGGCGGCGTGCGCGAGCCCGGCGGCCAGTTCGGCGCGGCCCGCCTCCGGACGCCGGCCCGCCTTGGCGAGCAGGGCGGCCGCCTCCGCCGCGAGCGCGGCCGACGCGGCCGGGTCGCCGGCCCGCAGCGCGTGCGCGCGGGTCAGCTTCGCCAGGCCGACGTCGCCGGCCAGCGCCGGGCCCGCGATCGCCTCGGCGATGTCGGCCCAGTTCGCGGCGTCGGCGGCGTCCTGCTGCGCGGCCCGGACGCAGGCGAGGGCCTCGGCGCAGCTGCCGAGGGTGCCGAAGTCCAGGCCCTGGTCGCCGGTGCCGCACGCGGCGATCAGCGCGGTGGCGCCCTCCTCCAGCCGGCCCTCGTTGATGACGGCGAGGGCGCGGGCGACGTGCGCCATGTGCGTCCACCACTCGCCCGAGCCGGTGTCGTTGGCGACGGCCTCGTCCCCGGCCCGCAGCGCCCGCTCGTGGTCGCCCATCCAGGACGCGGTCAGGCACTGCTGGATCAGGCCGTAGGCCAGCACCTCCTGCGAGCGCAGGTCGCGGCCGACGGCGGTGGCCTCGTCGGCGGCGGCGGCGGCCTCCGCCAGCCGCCCGAGCTGCGCGAGCACGCGGGACTGCCCGGCCAGCATGTAGCCCAGGATGAACGTCTGCCCGGTCGTGCGGGTGATCGCCACCAGCCGCTCGGCGTGCCGCAGCGCCTCGTCGTACATGCCGAGGAAGCACTCGGCGAACACCAGCCAGGCGAAGCAGTCCAGGCAGTCGGCGAAGTCGGTGTCGGACGCGGCCGAGAACAGCCGGTCGGCGGTCTGCGCGTAGGCGATCGCCTGCTCGACCTCGCCGCGCCCGTAGGCGACCATCGGCCGCATCGCCGCGACCGCCGCCGTCAGCCCGGGGCTCCAGCCGGGCGCGGTGTCCGGGATCGTCTCCAGGATCGCGTGCGACCCGCGCGTGTCGATCTTCTGGATGCGGTCGGCGACGAGCCGGATCCGCAGCAGCACCGCCTCGGGGGTCTGCCGGTCGGTGATGCGGCGCAGCTCGTCCAGCACCAGGGCGCGGGCCTCGTGGATGCGGCCGAGCTGCCGCTCCATGATCGCGCACATGTGCACGGTCCGGGCCCGCCGGACGATGTCGCCGGCCGGCAGCAGCCCGAGCAGCGTCCGGGCGGTCTCGCGGCCCTCCTCGGCGTGGCCGCTGACGGCCTGCATGAAGGTCAGCTCGACCAGCAGCTCGACGCGGTCGGGGTAGGCGCCGCCGGGGGTGTCGGGCATCAGGTCGAGCGCGGCCCGCAGCCAGTACGCGGCGGTGCCGGGCGCCTGCGGCGCGACCACGCGGGCGGCCTCCACCAGCGTCCGGATCGCCCCGGCGTCGCCGAACCGCGCCGACCGCACCACGTGGTGGGCGCGCACGGCCGCCGGGGCGCCGAGGTCGGCGAGCCGCGCCGCGACCCGGGCGTGCGCGGCGATCCGCCAGCCCGCCGCCGTCGAGGCGTAGGCGACGTGCCGGACGAGGGGGTGGCGGAACCGGAACCGGCCGCCCGGGGCGGGGCGCACCACGTCATGGGCGGTCAGCACGTCCAGCGCGGCGAGCGCCTCGCCCAGCTCCATCTCCGCGGCCACCGCCGCCAGTTCGGGCTCGAACACGTCCGCCGCCCCCGCGGCGCCCCGCGCCATCTGCAGCGCGTGCGGCGGCAGGGCGCTCAGCTCGACCTGCAGCGCCGCCCGCACCGCCGGCGGCACCTCGGTCAGGTTCGCGACGCCCTTCTCCCAGTGCCGGTCGAGGCCGTTTCCGGCCACCGGCGCGGCGCCGTCGGCCATCTTGGCCAGCGCCTCCAGGTAGAACGGGTTGCCGCCGCTGGCCTTGAACAGCGCCTCGCACTGCGCGTGGCTCATGTCCGGGCCGAGGAACTCGCGGACCTCGCTCTGCGTGAGCGGGTCGACCGTGACCCGCACGCCCTGCGGGCCGGCCGCGTCCACCAGCGCCATCAGCCGCGGGGACGCCTGCGCGGGCCGGTAGGCGACCGCGATGAGCACTCGTGCGCGCGGCGGATGCCGGACCAGGTGGTCCAGGAGTTCGATCGTCGCGTCGTCGGCCCAGTGCAGGTCGTCCAGGATCAGCACCAGCCCGGACGGCTCGGCCAGGTCCTCCAGCAGGTGCCGGACGGTCCGGTGCAGCTGGTACCGCGCGACGTGCGAGTCGGGGGAGGCGACCGCCGGCTCGCCGCTCAGGTCGGCCAGCGCGGGGAACACCGTCCCGAGCAGCCGCCGCGCCCCCGCCGGCAGGCCCAGGGTGTGCTCTTCGAGCCGGTCGTCGAGCGCGTCGACCACGGCGCCGAACGGCATCTCCTGCTCGAACTCGGCCGCGCGCCCGGCCGCGAACGGCAGCTTGCGCGCGATCGCGCCGTCGGCCAGCTCGTTCAGCAGCCGCGTCTTGCCGGCACCGGGCTCGCCGACCATCGCCAGGAAGCCGTAGCCGCCCGCGGCCGCGTCCAGGACGCGCTCGATCTCCTGCAGTGCGTCCCGTCGGCCGACCAGCGGAGCGTTGCCGGAGCCCCCGGCCCGGCGCGCCGCACGACCCTGCATGTCCACATCCCAACAGCGACAGGCGGTCGATACGCCGTGATCATGCTTCTCGTTGTGGTCCCGGAGAATTGCGGGAACACCTTATCGGGTAGAACGTCAATAAGGCGGGGCAACACGCCCCCGCCTGGGCGTGCCCCCCACCGCGGCCACCTCGTGACCGTATGTACATAGCTATGAACAGCCCTCAAGCGTCCCATGTCAACCTCGGGTGCGTAAACCGTCGCGGGCCCGTGACATCCGGGGTGCGGCTCAGGTCTCCAGGCCGAGGCGGAGGGCGGCCTCCCGCCACCGGGACTCCTCGCCCGAGGGGGTGTGGCGCCGGACGTTCTGGGTGGCGGCGACCAGGGCGCGCGCCTCGGCCAGGCCGGAGACGGCGCCGTGCGCGCGGGCCTGGGCCAGCACGTTGCCGAGGGCGGTCGCCTCGACCGGGCCCGCCACGACGGGCAGGCCGGCGGCGTCGGCGGTCAGCCGGCACAGCAGGTCGTTGCGGCTGCCGCCGCCCACCAGGTGCACGACCTCGATGTCGACGCCGGACAGCGCGGCGGCCCGGCGCAGCGTGACCCGGTGCGCCAGGGCGAGGCTGTCCATGATGCAGCGGACCGTCGCGGCGCGGCCGGCCGGCGCGGGGAACCCGCGGCGGCGGCAGTGCGCGGCGATGCGGGACGGCATGTCGCCGGGCGGGAGGAACTCCGGGTCGTCCGGGTCGATCAGCGAGCGCAGGCCCGGGACCCGCCCGGCCTCGGCGAGCAGGGCGGGAAGGTCGGGGTTCCCCCAGGCCCGCAGGCACTCCTGGAGCAGCCACAGGCCCATCACGTTGCGCAGGTAGCGGACCGTCCCGTCGACTCCGCCCTCGTTGGTGAAGTTGGCCTCGCGGCTGGCATCGGTCAGCACGGGCGCGTCCAGTTCGACGCCCACCAGCGACCAGGTCCCGCACGAGATGTAGGCGAACCGGTCGGTGGTGGCGGGCACGGCGGCGACGGCGGACGCGGTGTCGTGGGAGCCGACGGCCGTCACGCGGAGCCCGGCGTGGCCGGTCTCGGCCGCGACGTCCGGGCGGAGCACGCCGATCACCGACCCCGGGTCGTGGAGCGGCGGGAGGATCTCGGCGGGGAGGTCCAGGCGGTCGAGGAGGTCCCGCGACCAGGTGCCGTCGCGGACGTCCAGCAGGCCGGTCGTGGACGCGTTGGTGCGCTCCGCGCCGATCTCGCCCGTGAGCCAGTAGGCCAGCAGGTCGGGGACGAGCAGCAGCGTGCTCGCCCCGGACAGGTCGTCCGCCACCAGCTGGTAGATCGTGTTGAACGGCAGGAACTGCAGCCCGGACGCCCGGTACAGGAGGTCGTCGCCCAACTCGGCGCGGACGCGGTCCATCACGCCGTCGGTGCGGGAGTCGCGGTAGTGGACGGGGTTGCCGAGCAGCGAGCCGCCGGCGTCGAGCAGCCCGTAGTCGACCGCCCAGGAGTCGATGCCGACCGACGCCAGGCCGGACGGCGCGGCGTGCAGCCCGTCCAGGACGTTGCCGTAAAGGCCCAGGATGTCCCAGTGCAGGGTGCCGTTGACGCGGACGGGGCGGTTCGGGAACCGGCGGATCTCGTCCAGTTCGAGGACGCCGGGTCCGACGCGGCCGGCCATCACGCGGCCGCTGGACGCCCCCAGGTCGACGGCGGCGAACGTCGCTTCGCTCATTGGAGGACCAGGACCTCCAGCGTGCGGGGGCCGTGCACGCCCTCGACCCGGGACAGCTCGATGTCGCTCGTCGCCGACGGCCCCGACACGAACGTCAGCGGGCGGGACGGGTCCAGCCGTTCGAGCGCCTCCGGCACGTCCGGCGCGATCTGCTCGGCGAGCACGACGATCAGGTGGTAGTCGGGCACGAGCGACAGAGCGCGCGGCCCCTGCGCCGCGCCGTGGTCCAGGATGATCGTGCCGGTCTCCGCGATCGCGGCGGCGCAGCCGGTGACCGCGCCCGCCAGCCGGTCGAGGGACGCCACCGAGAAGTCGTCGACGAGCGGCGCGTCCGTCGCCGACGTCCACGCCGCAGGCAGACCGGACGGGACGCCGTAGGACCCGGGACGGGCCGACAGCCGCTCCGCCACCGCCGGGGCCACCTCCGCCGCGGGCACCCGCAGCACCGTCGCGCGGTAGTCGGCGACCCGCTCGGCGAACAGGTCGAGCACACCGCCCTCGCGGTGGCGGCGCAGGTAGGACCGGTCGATCCGGGCGTAGGAGGCCGCGACCTCCGCGGCCGGGCGGGTGGGCACGATGCCCTCGACGCGGCGCAGGATCTCCTCGCGGGCGTTCACTCGCCGTCCTCCTTTCGGCCGCCGTCGGTGCGGGCCCACCAGGCGCGGAACGACTCCGGCGGCGGGGCGGGCGCGTCCCGCGTCTCGGTCCAGGCGCTCAGCGGGCCCGGCAGCCGCCGGATCCGGCCGCCGCGCGCGACGATCCGGCGGCTCGCGGACGCGCCGCGCTGCGCGAGCGCGAGCCGGGTGGGGGAGCGCAGCGTCCATCCGGCCGCCGCCATCGCGACCCGTTCGAGGGGGTGCCGCGGGCCCTTCTCCACCGCGCGCGCCCGCAGATGGACGAGCACCTCGGGGATGTCGATCGCGACCGGGCACGCCTCGAAGCACGCCCCGCACAGCGACGAGGCGTAGGGGAGGGACGCGTCCACGTCCGACCCGATGCCCCGGATCTGCGGCGACAGGATCGCGCCGATCGGCCCCGGATACGGCGACCCGTAGGCGTGGCCGCCCGCGCGCCGGTAGACCGGGCACACGTTCAGGCACGCCGAGCAGCGGATGCAGCGCAGCGCCTGCCGGCCGACCTCGTCGGCGAGGGTGTCCGTGCGGCCGTTGTCCAGCAGGACGAGGTGGAAGTCGCGCGGGCCGTCGCCGGGGGAGACGCCCGTCCAGGCGGAGGTGTAGGGGTTCATCCGCTCGGCGGTGGACGAGCGGGGCAGCAGCTGCAGGAACACCTCCAGGTCCCGCCAGGTCGGCACGATCTTCTCCACGCCCATCACCGAGATCAGCGTCTCGGGGAGCGTCAGGCACATCCGCCCGTTGCCCTCCGACTCCAGGACGACGAGCGTGCCGGTGTCGGCGACCGCGAAGTTCACGCCCGACACCCCGACCTTCGCCGACAGGAACTTGGCGCGCAGGTGCCGCCGCGCCGCCTCGGCCAGCGCGGCGGGGGAGTCGGTCAGGTCCGCCGGGGCGTCCTCCATCGCGCGCAGGAAGATGTCGCGGATGTCGGACCGGTTGCGGTGGATGGCCGGGACGAGGATGTGCGACGGCCGGTCGTCGCCGAGCTGCACGATCAGCTCGGCGAGGTCGGTCTCGTAGGCGGTGACGCCCTCCTCGGCGAGGAACTCGTTGAGGCCGATCTCCTGCGTGGCCATCGACTTGACCTTGACGACCTCGGTCTCGCCGGTCGCCTTCACGAGGTCGGCGACGATCCGGTTGGCCTCGGCGGCGTCCCGCGCCCAGTGCACCGTCCCGCCGGCCTCGGTGACCTTCTCCTCCAGCAGCCGCAGGTAGTGGCCGAGGTTCGCCAGGACGTGGTCCTTGATCTGCTTGCCCGCCTCGCGCAGCGCCGGCCAGTCGGCCAGCTCGGCGACCGCGGCGGCGCGCTTGTCGCGGATCGTGGTGGTCGCGTGCGCGAGGTTGCCGCGCAGCCGCGCGTCGGCCACGGCCTCCCGCGCCGCGTCCGGGAACGACGGCATCCCGACATAGGTCGGCATGGCGGACGAGGCGGGAGAAACGGGCGGGGTCATGACGGGTCCTCCTCGGTCGACGCGAGGATCTCGGCCAGATGGAGCGTTCTCACTCCCGCGCGGGTGCGGGACAGCGCGCCGCCGATGTGCATCAGGCACGAGTTGTCGGCCGCGCACAGCACCTCGGCCCGCGTCTCGCGGACGGCGGTGACCTTGTCGGCGCACATCGCCGCCGACACCTCGGCGTTCTTCAGCGCGAACGTCCCGCCGAACCCGCAGCACTCGGCCGCGTCCGGCAGGTCGACCAGGTCGATGCCGGCGACGTCGCGCAGCAGCCGCAGCGGGCGGTCGCCGACGTGCAGCATCCGCAGCGAGTGGCAGGTCGGGTGGTAGGTGACGCGGTGCGGGAAGTGGGCGCCGACGTTGGTGACGCCGAGGACGTCCACCAGGAACTCCGACAGCTCGTGGACGCGGGAGGCGACCCCGGCGGTGCGCGGCGCCAGCTTGGGATGCCAGTCCCGGATCATCGCCGCGCACGACGCCGACGGCGCCACGATCGCGTCGTAGGGCTCGAACGTCTCCGCGAACCCCTTCACCAGGGGCAGCGCCTGCCGCCGGTACCCGGTGTTGAGGTGCATCTGCCCGCAGCAGGTCTGTGACTCGGGGAACTCGACGTCGTGGCCGAGGCGCCGCAGCAGCCGCACCATCGCCTTGCCCGTCCCCGGATACATCGTGTCGTTGACGCAGGTGAGGAACAGCGCGACCTTCATCGGGCGCCTCCTGAGGAGCGGCTGGACTCGCGGACGACCAGCTCGGGCTGGAACATGACCTGCTGGTGGGCGTGCCCGCCCGCGGTGTCGCACTCCTCCAGCAGCAGCTCGGTCGCGATGCGGCCGAGCTGGTAGGTGGGCTGCCGCACCGAGCTGAGGGGGACGGCCGCGGCGGCGGAGAACTCGATGTCGTCGTACCCGATCAGGGCCACGTCAGTCGGCACCTTGATCCCGGCCTGCAGCAGCACGCGCAGCACGCCGAGCGCGAGCAGGTCGTTCGCGCAGAAGATCGCGTCCGGCAGCGGCGGGCCGGCCTCCAGCAGCCGCCGCGCCGCCTCCTGCCCCGACCGGGCGTTCATCGCGCCGACCGCGACCTCGCGCAGCGCCTCGCGGCCGAGCCCGGCCGCGCGCAGCGCCCGCAGCGCGCCCTTGCGGCGGTCGGCGCACTGCCGCAGCACCATCGGCCCGGTGACGAACGCCAGCGTGCGGGCCCCGCCGTCCAGCAGCTCGCCGGCCGCGAGCTCGCCGCCCGCGACGTCGTCGACGGCGACCGAGCACTGGCTGGCACGCGGCGTCGGATGGTCGAGCAGCACCACCGGCACGCCGCGCTCGCGCAGCCGGTCGCAGGCGTCGCTGTCGTCGCCGACCGGGGTCAGCAGCACGCCGCGGACCCGCTGCTCGGCGAACACGCGCATGTTGCGCCGCTCCCGCTCGTCCGACTCGCCCGACGAGGACAGGATGACCGCGTAGCCGCGCTCGCTGGCGATGTCCTCCACGCCGCGGGCCACGTCGGTGAAGAACGGGTTGGCGAGGTCCAGGACCATCAGCCCGATCGTGCTGCTGTGCCCGGCGCGCAGCGTGGACGCCGACCCGTTGCGGACGAACCCCAGCTCGCGGATGGCCTTCTCGACGCGGACGCGGGTCGCCTCCGCCACCCGCTCGGGCCGGTTGAGCACGTTGGACACGGTGCCGGGGGAGACGCCGGCGTGCGCCGCGACCTGCTTGATGCCGACCGTCCTGCTCAGCGGCTCGGGACGTCCGGTGCCGTCAGTGCTCAATCCGTGTGCCCCCGGTCCGTCGCCGCCTGTGTCGCCGCTCACTTTGGGTCATGTCATTAAAACGTGTCAACCCCCCGGCCCGGCCGCACCGGTCCGGCGGACCTCGCCGGCCGGTCCCGGCCGGAGGCGACGTGAAAAACTCCCGGTCCCTTGCACCATCGGGGTTTTCGCAGCTTCCCGGTGGGTCGGCGGGGAGGTTGCCTCTTGACGGGTGTCCCGGCTCACATCTAGCGTCCTCCGCAACATCACGTTAAAACGTTTTTCATCCCCCGGAAACCGACGTTCCCCCGCGAGGAGGGCCGACATGAGCGCACCCGGCCGGTCGTCACCGCCGACATTGGCGCTGGCCAACGTGAGCAAGTCGTTCGGCGCAGTGCGCGCCCTCCAGGGCGTCACGCTGGAGCTGCGCGCCGGCGAGGTGCACGCGCTCGCCGGCGAGAACGGCGCGGGCAAGTCGACGGTCGTAAAAACGTTCGCAGGGGTGCACCGCCCCGACGCGGGCGAGGTGCGGGTGGACGGCGAGCCGGTGACCTTCCACGGCCCCGCCGACGCGCAGGCCGCGGGCGTCGCCGTCATCTACCAGGAGCCCACGCTGTTCCCCGACCTGTCGGTCGCCGAGAACATCTTCATGGGCCGCCAGCCGCGCGCCGCGCTCGGCCGGATCGACCGCCGCGCCATGCACGCCGAGACCGCCGAGCTGTTCGAGCGGCTCGGCGTCGCGCTGGACCCGCAGCAGCCCGCCCGCGGCCTGTCCATCGCCGACCAGCAGGTCGTCGAGATCGCCAAGGCCATCTCCCGGGACGCGCGGGTGCTCATCATGGACGAGCCCACCGCCGCGCTCACCGGCCAGGAGGTCGCCCGGCTGTTCGCGGTGACCCGCACCCTGCGCGAGCAGGGCTGCGCGGTGCTGTTCATCTCGCACCGGCTGGAGGAGATCTTCGAGCTCTGCCAGCGCGTCACCACGCTGCGCGACGGCTCCTACGTCGGCACCGACGAGGTCGCCGACCTCACCCCCGACGACCTGGTCCGCCGGATGGTCGGCCGGGACCTCGACGCGCTCTACCCCAAGCAGGACGTGACGCCCGGCGAGGTCGCGCTGACGGTCCGCCGGCTCACCCGCGAGGGCGCCTTCACCGACGTCTCCTTCGAGGTCCGCCGCGGCGAGATCGTCGCGCTGGCCGGGCTGGTCGGCGCGGGCCGCAGCGAGGTCGCCCGCGCGATCTTCGGGGTGGACCGCTGGGACGCCGGGTCCGTCGAGGTCGAGGGCCGGGCGCTGCCGGCCGGCAGCCCCACCGCCGCGATGGCGGCCGGGCTCGCGCTCGTCCCCGAGGACCGCCGCCAGCAGGGCCTCGTCATGGACATGTCCATCGAGCGGAACATGGGCCTCACCCAGCTGAAGTCGCTGCGCCGCGCGACCGGCCGCGGCGGGCTCATCTCCCGGCGGGTCGAGCGGGACCGCGCCGCCGACTGGGGGCTGCGGCTCCGGCTCAAGTACTCCCGCCTCAGCGACGCCGTGGGCGTCCTGTCCGGCGGCAACCAGCAGAAGGTCGTGCTCGCCAAGTGGCTGGCCACCGAGCCGGGCGTGCTCATCGTGGACGAGCCGACCCGCGGCATCGACGTCGGCACCAAGGCCGAGGTGCACCGGCTGCTGTCGGAGCTGGCCGCGCAGGACCTCGCGGTCCTGATGATCTCGTCCGACCTGCCGGAGGTGCTCGGCATGGCCGACCGGATCCTCGTCATGCACGAGGGGCGGCTCACCGCCGAGATCGCCCGCGCGGACGCGACCGAGGAGAACGTGATGGCCGCCGCGACCGGCCGCGCCGGGACCGGGAAGGCGGCCTGAGCAGATGACCGTACTCACCGAAAGCCCGGCCGGGCCGGGCGCGGGCGGCCCCGCCGGCGGCGGCCGCCGCCTGGTCGAGCTGGTGCTGCGCGCCCGCGAGATGAGCATCCTCGGCGGGCTCGTCGTCCTCGTCGTCGCCACGACGATCGCCAACCCGCGGTTCCTGTCCGGGCAGGGCGTCGAGGACATCTTCCTCAACGCCTCCATCCTGGTGCTGCTGGCCGTGGGGCAGGCGCTGGTCGTCGTCACCCGCAACATCGACCTGTCGGTCGGGTCCGTCGTCGGGCTCGTCGCGTTCAGCGCCGGCAAGTTCGCCGCCGGCGGCGACCACCACGTCGCCCTGGTGCTGGTGTTCGGCGTCGCGATCGGGCTCGTCTGCGGGCTGGTCAACGGGCTGCTCGTCAGCTTCCTGCGGGTCCCCTCCCTCGTCGTCACCCTCGGCACCCTGTACGTGATCCAGGGGCTCGACTACCGCATCGCGCACGGCGAGCAGATCGGCGCGGCCGACCTGCCGCCCTCGGTGCTGAAGCTCGGCAACGACGGCATCCTCGGCATCCCCTACCTGCCCATCATCACCGTCGTGGTGATGCTGGCGGCCGGGTACTACCTGCGCTCCTACTCCTCCGGCCGCGAGTTCTACGCCATCGGGTCCAGCCCGGAGGCCGCGCGGCTGGCCGGCGTGCCGATCCGCCGCCGCGTCCTCACCGCCTACCTCATCAGCGGCGCGCTCGCCGGGCTCGCCGGGGTGCTGTGGCTCGCCCGGTTCGGCACCGTCGTCGCCGACGCCGCCAACGGCTGGGAGCTGAAGGTCGTCGCCGCCGTCGTCGTCGGCGGCGTCGCCATCACCGGCGGCGTCGGCACGGTGTACGGGGCGGCGCTCGGCGCCCTGCTGCTCACCACCATCGGCAGCGTGCTGGTGGTGCTCAAGGTCAACTCGTTCTGGCAGGACGCGATCACCGGTGTGCTGCTGCTGCTGGCCATCAGCGTCGACCGGCTGCTGGCCCTGCGCGTCACCCGGACGCTGAAACAGCGGTCGCTGGAGTCGGCCGCGCACCGAGACGCCGCTCCGCAGAACAAGGAGGGACGGTCATGAGCCGCCTCGGAGGGCTGCTGCGGTGGGAGACCGCCGTCACCGCCCTGCTGGTCGTGGTGTTCGCGAGCGGCGCCGGGTTCTCGCCCGACTTCGCCAACAACGACAACCTGTCGTTCGCGCTGGACGACCTGTCGGAGATCGCGCTGATCGCGCTGCCGATGACGCTGCTGGTGGTCTGCGGGCAGGTCGACCTGTCGGTGGCCTCGATCCTCGGCCTGTGCAGCGCGCTGACCGGCACCATGTGGGACGGCGGCATGGCCATCGAGACGATCATCCCGATCGTGCTCGCCGTCGGGCTCGTCTGCGGCCTCGTCAACGGGCTGCTCGTGACCCGGCTCGGGCTGCCGTCCCTCGCCGTGACGATCGGCACGATGACGCTCTACCGGGGCCTCGCCTACGTGACGCTCGGCACCGGCGCCATCTCCGAGTTCCCCGCCCAGTACACCGACCTGGCGACCTCGTCCATCCCGGGCACCCCGATCCCGTACCCGATCGCCCTGTTCGCGGTGCTCGCCGTCGCCACCGGGATCGTCCTGCACGCCACCGGCATCGGGCGGTCGCTGTTCGCGATCGGCGCGCAGGAGGACGCCGCCTACTTCGCCGGCATCCGGGTCAAGCGCATCAAGCTGATCCTGTTCGTGGTGTCCGGCCTGGTCGCCGGGTTCGCCGGGATCGTCTACACGCTCCGCTACGGCAGCGCCCGCGCCGACAACGGGATCGGCCTGGAGCTCACCGTCATCGCGGCGGTGCTGCTCGGCGGGATCGACTTCGACGGCGGCAAGGGCACCCTCGGCGGCGTCATCGCGGCCGTGCTGCTCATCGGCCTGCTCCGCAACCTGCTGATGCTCAACGACGTCCCCACCGAGGTCCAGTCGATCGTCACCGGGCTGCTGCTCATCATCAGCGTCCTCACGCCGCGGCTGATCGCCGTGGTCCGCGAGGCCCGGGGCAGGCGGCGGAGCGCGTCACCCGCGGCCCCCGCCGCCGTCCCCTGACCCGCATGAATCACGTCCCCCCGCCGCGTCCCACTCCACCCTGAAAGGCATCGTGATGACCATTCGTCTGCGCGCCCCGCGCCGGCTGGCGGCCGTCGCCACGGCGAGCGTCCTGGCCCTCAGCCTGGCCGCCTGCGGCGGCACCACCAAGGAGTCCTCGTCGGGCTCCGGGGAGGCCAAGGCCGGCGGCAACGCCACGGCGGACCCGAACGCGCCGCTGAAGAAGGGCCTGAAGCTGGCGTTCCTTCCCAAGCAGGTCAACAACCCCTACGAGACGATCGTCGACAAGGCCGGCATCGAGGCGGCCAAGGAGTTCGGCGGGGAGGCCAAGGAGGTCGGCCCGTCCGACGCGTCCGCGTCCTCCCAGGTGTCCTACATCAACACGCTCGTCCAGCAGCGGCACGACGCGATCCTGATCGCCGCGAACGACGAGAACGCGGTGTGCGGCCCGCTCAAGCAGGCGAGGTCCAAGAACATCAAGATCGTCGCCTACGACTCCGACACCAACCCCGAGTGCCGCGACCTGTTCATCAACCAGGCCAGCTCCGAGGAGATCGGCCGCAGCGAGGTCAAGCTGCTCGCCGAGCAGATCGGCCACGAGGGCGAGATCGCGATCCTGTCGGCGACGGCGAACGCCACGAACCAGAACACCTGGATCAAGTTCATGCAGGACGAGCTCAAGAAGCCCGAGTACGCGAAGATGAAGCTGGTCAAGGTCGCCTACGGCGACGACGACGACCAGAAGTCGTTCCAGCAGACCCAGGGCCTGCTGCAGGCGTACCCGAACCTCAAGGGCATCATCTCGCCGACCACGGTCGGCATCGCCGCCGCGGCCCGCTACATCTCCGGCTCCAAGTACAAGGGCAAGGTCGCGCTGACCGGGCTCGGCACCCCCGACCAGATGCGCAAGTTCGTCAAGGACGGCACGGTCAAGGAATTCGAGCTGTGGGACCCCAAGAACCTCGGCTACCTGGCCGCGTACGCGGCGGCGGCGCTGTCGTCCGGCCAGATCACCGGCGCCGAGGGCGAGAAATTCAAGGCCGGCAAGCTCGGCGAGCGCACGATCGGCGCCAACGGCGAGGTCATCCTCGGCCCGCCGACGGTCTTCGACGCCGAGAACATCGACGAGTACCACTTCTGACCGGCTCATGACGGAACGCATGAAGCGCGTCTGCTTCCTGCTGAAGGTCAGGCAGGACCGCCTGGAGGAGTACAAGCTGCGCCACCAGGCGGTCTGGCCCGACATGCTCGCCGCGCTGCGCGACTCCGGCTGGCACAACTACTCGCTGTTCCTGCGGGAGGACGGCCTCCTCGTCGGCTACCTGGAGACCGACGACTTCGAGGCCGCCCAGGAGGCGATGGCCCGCACCGGGGTCAACGCCCGGTGGCAGGCGGAGATGGCGCAGTACTTCGAGGACTCGGGCGGCCGCCCCGACGAGGGCATGCGGCCGCTCGAAGAAGTCTTCCACCTGGATTGAGAGGAAACCCGTGAACGACACCAGCGCGGTGAAGGACGCCCTGCGCCGCCAGCAGATCGAGACTCCCTCGTGGGCGTACGGGAACTCGGGGACCCGGTTCAAGGTCTTCGCCCAGCAGGGCGTGCCGCGCACCCCCCAGGAGAAGATCGACGACGCCGCGCAGGTGCACCGGTTCACCGGCGTCGCGCCCAGCGTCGCCGTCCACATCCCCTGGGACAAGGTGGACGACTACGCGGCGCTGGCCGCGCACGCCGAGGAGCGGGGCGTGCGGATCGGCGCGGTGAACACCAACGTGTTCCAGGACGACGACTACATGCTCGGCAGCGTCACCAACCCCGACCCCGCCGTCCGCCGCAAGGCCCTCGACCACCTCCTCGAAGCGGTCGACATCATGGACCAGACCGGGTCCCGCGACCTGAAGCTGTGGTTCTCCGACGGCACCAACTACCCGGGGCAGGACGACATCCGCTCCCGCCAGGACCGGATGGCCGAGGCCCTCGCCGCCGTCTACGCGCGGCTCGGCGACGACCAGCGGTTCCTGCTGGAGTACAAGCTGTTCGAGCCGGCGTTCTACATGACCGACCTGCCGGACTGGGGCGCCTCCTACGCGCACTGCCTCAAGCTCGGCCCGAAGGCGCAGGTCGTGGTGGACACCGGGCACCACGCGCCCGGCACCAACATCGAGTTCATCGTGGCGTTCCTGCTGCGCGAGGGGAAGCTCGGCGGGTTCGACTTCAACTCCCGCTTCTACGCCGACGACGACCTGATGGTGGGCGCCGCCGACCCGTTCCAGCTGTTCCGGATCATGTACGAGGTGGTGCGGGGCGGCGGCTACGACGCGTACACCGGTGGGGGGGCGACCCCCCACACCCCCCGGCAAGAGCGTGGGGGGACGGGCGTGGCCTTCATGCTCGACCAGTGCCACAACATCGAGCCGAAGATCCAGGGCCAGATCCGCTCGGTGATGAACGTGCAGGAGGCCACCGCGAAGGCGCTGCTGGTGGACGCGGGCGCGCTGCGCGCCGCGCAGGAGGCCGGCGACGTCCTCGAAGCGAACGCGGTGTTCATGGACGCCTACAACACCGACGTCCGCCCGCTGCTCGCCGAGCTGCGCGAGGAGATGGGCCTGCACCCCGACCCGGTCGCGGCCTACAAGGCGTCCGGCTACCACGAGCGGATCGTCGACGAGCGCAAGGACGGCCAGGCCGCCGGCTGGGGCGCCTGACAGGTGAAGGAGACGCAACCGATGACTTCCGCCCCGCCCGAGGTGGAGCAGCTGCTGGACCGCGCCAACACCCTCGGCTCGGACCCGCGCAACACCAACTACGCGGGCGGCAACGCGTCCGCCAAGGGCACGGTCACCGACCCCGTGACCGCCCGCGACATCGAGCTGATGTGGGTGAAGGGGTCCGGCGGCGACCTCGGCACCCTGACCGAGAAGGGCCTGGCCGTGCTGCGGCTGGACCGGATGCGCGCCCTCGTGGACGTCTACCCGGGCGTCGAGCGCGAGGACGAGATGGTCGCCGCCTTCGACTACTGCCTGCACGGCAAGGGCGGCGCGGCGCCGTCCATCGACACCGCCATGCACGGCCTCGTCGAGGCCGCGCACGTCGACCACCTGCACCCCGACTCCGGCATCGCGATCGCGACCGCCGCCGACGGGGAGGAGCTGACCCGGCGGATCTTCGGCGACCGGGTCGCGTGGGTGCCGTGGCGGCGGCCCGGCTTCCAGCTCGGCCTGGACATCGCCGCGATCAAGCAGGCGAACCCGCAGGCGATCGGGGTCATCCTCGGGGGGCACGGCATCACCGCGTGGGGCGACACGAGCGAGGAGTGCAAGGCCAACTCGCTCGACATCATCCGCACCGCCGAGGCCTACATCGCCGAGCACGGCAAGGCCGACCCGTTCGGCGAGGTGATCCACCCGGCGCTGCCGGAGCAGGAGCGGCACGCGCGGGCCGCCGCGCTGTTCCCGCTGATCCGGGGCCTGGCGTCCACGGACCGGCCGCAGGTCGGGCACTTCACCGACGGCGAGGCCGTCCTCGACTTCGTCTCCCGCGCCGAGCATCCGCGGCTCGCCGCGCTCGGCACCTCCTGCCCGGACCACTTCCTGCGCACCAAGGTCGCGCCGATGGTCCTGGACCTGCCGCCGGACGCCCCGCTCGACGAGGCGAAGGCCCGGCTGAAGGAGCTCCACGCCGCCTACCGCGAGGAGTACGCGGCCTACTACGCGCGGCACGCCGCCCCAGACTCGCCGCCGATGCGCGGCGCGGACCCGGCGATCGTCCTGGTGCCCGGCGTCGGCATGTTCTCCTTCGGCGCCGACAAGCAGACCGCGCGCGTGGCCGGCGAGTTCTACGTCAACGCGATCAACGTGATGCGCGGCGCGGAGGCGCTGTCGTCGTACGCGCCGATCGACGAGGCGGAGAAGTTCCGCATCGAGTACTGGGACCTGGAGGAGGCCAAGCTCCGCCGGATGCCGAAGCCGAAGCCGCTCGCCACCCGCGTCGCGGTGGTCACCGGCGGCGGCTCGGGCATCGGCGCCGCCACCGCCCGCCGGCTCGCCGCCGAGGGCGCCTGCGTGGTCGTCGCCGACCGGGACCTGGCCGCCGCGGAGAAGGTCGCGGCGGAGATCGGCGCGGGCGCCCTGCGCGCCGGCGACGCCGCCGTCGCGGCCGGTGTCGACGTGACCTCCGAGGAGGAGATCGCCGCCGCCGTCCGCGCCGCGGTCCTGGCGTTCGGCGGCGTCGACCTCGTCGTCAACAACGCCGGCCTGTCGATCTCCAAGCCGCTGCTGGACACGACCGCCGCCGACTGGGACCTGCAGCACGACGTCATGGCGCGCGGCTCGTTCCTGATGTCCCGCGAGACCGCCCGCGTGATGGTCGAGCAGGGCATGGGCGGCGACATCGTCTACATCGCGTCCAAGAACGGCGTGTTCGCCGGGCCGAACAACATCGCCTACGGCGCCACCAAGGCCGACCAGGCGCACCAGGTGCGGCTGCTGGCCGCCGAGCTCGGCGAGCACGGCATCCGCGTCAACGGCGTCAACCCCGACGGCGTGGTGCGCGGCTCCGGCATCTTCGCCGGCGGCTGGGGCGCCAAGCGCGCCGCCGTGTACGGCGTGGAGGAGGAGAAGCTCGGCGAGTTCTACGCCCGGCGGACGCTGCTGAAGCGCGAGGTGCTGCCCGAGCACGTCGCCGCCGCCGTCTTCGCCCTCACCGGCGGGGACCTGACCCACACCACCGGACTGCACATCCCCGTGGACGCCGGCGTCGCCGCCGCGTTCCTGCGCTGACGGCGCGACTCCGACAGGGGACGGCCGCGCGGCCCCGGCCGTGCGGCCGTCCCGCAGGGCCCGCTCGACCAAAGGCACCCGAAGGGACCCAAAATGGACCAGGCGGACAAGTTCGCAGCACCCACCACGCCCGTGAAGGTCGGTCTCGTCGCCGGGGGACTCGGCGCGTACTGGCCGCAGTTCCCCGACCTGCTGCCGCAGCTGAAGCGGTCCGCCGAGCGCGTCTCGGAGCGGATGCGCGGGCTCGGCGCCGAGGTCGTGGACGTCGGCTTCATCTCCGACGCGCAGGAGGGCGCGGCGGCGGCCGAGCGGCTCCGCGCCGCCGGCTGCGACATCATCGTCGGCTTCCTCACCACCTACATGACCGCGTCGATGCTGGTCCCGGTCGCGCAGCGGGCGGACGCGCCGGTCCTGCTGATCAACCTGCAGCCGACCGAGTCGATGGACCACGCCACGTTCGACACCGGGCAGTGGCTCGCCTACTGCGGCGCCTGCCCGCTGCCGGAGATGGCCAACGCGTTCGAGCGCTGCGGCGTGCCGTTCCGCTCCGTCTCCGGCTACCTGGAGGACGAGCGGGCCTGGGCGAAGATCGGCCGCTGGGTGCGGGCCGCCGGGGTCCGGGCGGCGCTGCGCCGCGGCCGGCACGGCCTGATGGGGCACCTGTACCCGGGCATGCTGGACGTCTCCACCGACCTCACGCTGGTCGGCGCCAACTTCGGCGGGCACGTCGAGGTGCTGGAGTTCGACGACCTGCGGGTGCGGGTGGAGAAGGTCACCGAGGCCGAGGCGGCGGCGAAGAAGGCCGAGGCGGAGAAGATCTTCGAACTGGACGCGTCCGTCAACGACGACGACCTCACCTGGGCGGCCCGCGTCGCCGTCGGCCTGGACCGGCTCACCGCCGACTTCGCGCTGGACAGCCTCGCCTACTACCACCGCGGCCTGGACGGCGAGATCCACGAGCGGCTCGGCGCCGGCATGATCCTCGGCGCGTCGCTGCTCACCGCGCGCGGCGTCCCGGCGGCGGGGGAGTACGAGCTGCGCACGTCCCTGGCGATGCTGATCGCCGACCGGCTCGGCGCGGGCGGCTCGTTCACCGAGCTGCAGGCGCTCGACTTCCACCGCGGGCACGTCGAGATGGGCCACGACGGGCCCGCCCACCTGGCGATCAGCGCCCGCCGCCCGCTGCTGCGCGGCCTCGGCGTCTACCACGGCAAGCGCGGCTACGGCGTGTCGGTGGAGTTCGACGTCAAGCACGGCCCCGTCACCGCGTTCGGGATCGTCCAGCGCCGCGACGGGCGGTTCGCGCTCGTCGCGTCCGAGGGCGCGACCGTGGACGGGCCGCTGCTGCAGATCGGCAACACCACCTCCCGCGTCGACTTCGGCTGCGACCCCGGCGAGTGGACCGACGCGTGGTCGGCCACCGGCATCTCCCACCACTGGGCGCTCGGCACCGGCCACATGGTCGCCGACCTGAAGGCCCTCGCCGACCTCATGGAGATCGACCTCATCCACGTGAATCCCTGATCCCCCGTTCTGATGGCGTGAACGGGGGTTCCGCCCCCAGGCGATGACGGGCGCGGGCCCGCGGCCGTCCGGACGGCCGCGGGCTCTGTCCGGCTCCACGCCATCGGCCCGGTCGGCTCCGGCCGCACGTCAGTACCAGGAGGAAGTAAGTGAACGACGACCGCTACGGACAGGGGATCACGCGCAGGCGCGCCCTGCAGCTCGGCACCGCGGCCGCCGTCGCGGCGGGCGCCGCCCCCGTCCTCGGGGGCGCGCCGGCCGCCCAGGCCGCGCCGAGCCCGGCCGGACCGGGCGCGGGCGGGTTCGCCCGGCCCGGCGCGGCGGTGCGGCCGCGGTTCCGCTGGTGGTGGCCGGACGGGCTGGTCGACCCCGCCGAGATCCGGCGCGAGATCGACCAGATCGCCGCCGCCGGGTTCGGCGGGGCGGAGATCGTCGCCGTGCACCACAGCATCCGCGACAAGTCGGTGCTGGACCCGGAGGGGCACGGCTGGGGGACCCCGGCCTGGAACGCCGGCGTCGAGGCCGCCCTCGACCAGGCGGCCCGGCGCGGCATCACCGTCGACCTGACGATCGGCCCCGCCTGGCCCGCCGCCGTCCCGACGATCACCCCGGACGACACGGCCGCCGTGCAGGAGCTCGCCTACGGGACGGTCGCCGTCGCGGGCGGCGCCACCCACGACGGCCCCCTCCCCGAGCCGGTGGCCGCGCCCGGGGAGGGCGTGACGAAGCGGCACCTCGTCGCCGTCCACGCCGTCAGGACCGACCCGGCGAACGCGACCCGCAAGGAGACCGGCCTCGACCCGGCGTCCTTCACCGACCTGACCGCGGAGGCCGCGGGGGAGCGGATCACCTGGACGGCCCCGGCCGGCGGCGACTGGCTGCTGTTCGCCTACTGGCGGCGCGGCAGCGGGCAGCGCCCCGAGTCCGGCCCGCACTCCGCGCCGGACGCGTGCGTCGTCGACCACTTCAGCCGGGCCGGCACCCGCGCCGTCACCGCGTTCTGGGAGGCGCGGCTGCTGACCCGCGACATCCGCAAGCTGATCAAGCGGGCGGGCGCGACGCTGTTCGAGGACTCGATCGAGCTGGAGACGCACGCGCTCAACTGGACGCCGGACCTGCCCGCCGAGTTCCGGCGGCGCCGCGGCTACGACCTCATGCCGTACCTGCCGGTGGTCGTCCGCCTCAAGGAGAACACCATGTTCGCCTACGACGCGGCCACCACGTCCCACGTCCGGCACGACTTCTGGCTGACGATCTCCGACCTGTTCAACGAGTACCACTTCGAGGCGCTCGCCACGTGGGCGCACTCGATCGGGCTGGAGTACCGGGCGCAGCCGTACGGGCTGGAGACGGACGCGATCCGCACCGCCGCGATCCTCGACGTCCCCGAAGGCGAGTCGCTCGGGTTCAAGAACCTGGACGACTACCGCGCCCTCGCCGGCGGCCGCGACATGGGCGGGCGCAAGGTGCTGTCCTGCGAGGCGGGCGCCTACCAGGGCGGCGCCTACAACACCACCTGGGACAAGCTCCTGCGCACGATGGGCGGCGCCTACGCGGCCGGGCTGAACCAGACCGTCCTGCACGGCTTCTCCTACGCGACCGCGCCCGGCGCGGCCTGGCCCGGGTTCGCCGGGTTCACCCCCTACAGCGGCGGCATCGGCTTCTCCGAGTCGTGGGGGCCGCGCCAGCCGACGTGGCGGCACGTCCCGGACGTCGCCGGGTACCTGGCGCGCATCCACCAGACCATGCAGGCCGGCACGAGCCGCATCGACGTGGCCGTCTTCCGGCAGAAGGGCTACACCAAGACCGGCATCGGCGCCGCGTGGTTCACCAAGAGCGGCGTCCCGCTCGGCTGGACGCACCAGCTCATCAGCGCGCCGCTGCTCGACCTCCCCTCCGCGACCGTGTCCGGCGGGCGGCTCGCCCCGGACGGCCCCGGCTACCAGGTGCTGTTCGTCGAGGGCGACCGGTTCTCCGGCAAGGAGTGCACGCTGCCGCTCGACACGGCCCGCACCATGCTGAAGCTGACGAAGGCCGGGCTTCCGCTGGTCTTCCTCGGCGACTGGTCGGCCCCGGCCGTCCCCGGCCTGGCGCGGGACGGCGAGAACGAGAAGCTGCGCGCCGTCGTCGAGGAGCTGCTCGCACAGCCGCGCGTCCGCAACGTCGCCGCGGAGGACGACGTGCCGGGCGCGCTGGCCGACCTCGGCCTGCGCCCCACCGTCGGCTACGCGGAGGCGTCCACGCTCCTCACCGCGCACCGGCGGGAGGGCCGCACCGACTACTTCTACCTGTGCAACGGCAAGCACGCCGAGACGGTGAAGCCGCCGGTCGCCCCGATCGACCACGACGTCACGTTCACCCGCACCGACCGCAAGGCCGTCCCGTACCGGCTGAACCTGTGGACGGGCGAGACCGAGCGGATCGCCGTGTACCGCGAGGACGGCGACGGCGTCACGCTCCGGGTGGCGCTCCAGCCGTCCGAGGCCACCGTGATCATGCTGGCGCGCGGCGGGCACGCCCCGTCCGCCACCGCGTCCGAGGCGGAGCTGCGGGTGGACGGGCAGCGCCTGATCGCCCGCGCGACCGCCGCCGGGACCTACGCCACCACCCTGGCGGGCGGCCGCACGGTCACCACGGCGATCCGGGACGTGCCCGCGCCGCGGGCCCTCACGTCCTGGCGGCTGCGCGTCGAGGACATGACCCCGGACGGCGTGAAGCGCCACGACCTCGAGCTCGACGGGCTGAAGCCGTGGCCGGACATCCCCGAGCTCGCGGACGTCTCCGGCATCGGCACCTACACCGCCACCGTGACCTGGGCGGGCGGGAGCGGGGCGCTGCTGGAACT
>NZ_SMJW01000099.1 GCF_004348335.1 Actinomadura bangladeshensis
GATGGGGAGGGCTTCGTGTTGCAGGTGGGGGCGGCAGCGGTTAAGGTCGTCCGGGCGAGCCGACGCTCCTTCGACCGAATCGACGATCTGATGTCGGCCTTCCGCCCCTTGAGCCCCCGTTCCGAGAACCGCCCCCGTACCGGCCGCACGAAGGCCGGAGTCTTCCCGACCCCGTTTCCAGAGACCCGCCTCACGGGTTTTACACAGGTGCCGCATGCCTATGCACAGCATGTGGACAACTCTGTGGACAACTCGTGAGAGAGTAAGGCTTCCGCGTCACGGTCGTGCCCTGAGAGGCGATTCGTGTCCCGTGGGAGAGCCGGGAAGTCAGGTACTCCGTACGGCGGAGTCGGTGGGAGGGGGACCTTGCGCATGGACGGTCAGGATCTCGGATCGGTCTGGGCCCGCACTCTCATCGCACTGGCCGAGAGCGATCTTTCTCCAAGCTATCGCGCCTGGCTCCCGATGGTCCGTCCGCTGGCCCTCGTCGAGGGGACGGCCCTGCTGGCCGCGCCGAACGAGTTCGCCAAGGACGCCCTGGAGACGCGCCTCCGGAACCTCATCACGCAGGCCCTTTCCCACGAGTTGGGCAGGGAGATCCGTGTCGCGGTGACCGTCCAGCCGGAGCCGCCGGCGGGTTCGGCCACCGGCCCTGGGCCGGGCCCCGGCTCCCGGTCGGGTGAGCCTCTTTCGGCACCTGTTCCCGGCTCTGGTGCAGGGCCCGGTATGCAGGAGCCTCCCTCTTCTTATGGGGAGTCCTACGGTGAACGGCCGCAAGGCGACCGTGACCGGGATCGCCCCTATAACAACGGTGACTCGTCCTACGGGGAGCGGTCCGACCGTCCATACCCGGAGCAGCCGTACACCGATCAGCCCTACGGCGATCAGGGGTACCGGTCGCAGTCGGGAGTTACCCACAGCCCCGGCCCGCCCGGAGGTTATCCACAGGCTGCGGATGACGACCGCGGCACGTATCCCCCTGCCCCGCGTCCACCGTCCTATGGGGCGGGCCCAGGGGGACGGAACCCGTACGAGGGTCGCGGCTACCCCGGCTATGGCGGGCAAGAAAGCTTCGGCGGAGGCCAAGAGGGTTTCGGTGGAGGTCAGGAAGGCTTCGGTGGCGAGTCCTCCGGACGCCCGCCGCACTCCCATCTCAACGACCGCACGCTGGGCCCGCTGCGGGGCCGAACAGAGCAGCAGGGCCGCGAACCCCAGCACAGCGGCGGGAACGAGCCGCCCCTCGGGCACAACGACGACTTCCAGGGCGGTGAGTTCTCCGGAGGCGAACAGCAGTACCGCGGCGAGGAGCCCTACCGCGGTGAGGCCCCCTTCAGGGACGAGGAAGGCGCCGGCGCCGCGCCCGCTCCACCGCAGGGAGCAGGGGCGGGGGCGGGAGCGTCCGAGCACGCCCGCCTGAACCCCAAGTACACGTTCGAGACGTTCGTCATCGGCTCCTCCAACCGGTTCGCGCACGCCGCGGCGGTCGCGGTCGCCGAGCAGCCGGCCAAGGCGTACAACCCGCTGTTCGTCTACGGCGACTCCGGGCTGGGCAAGACGCACCTTCTCCACGCGATCGGGCATTACGCGCAGAGTCTCTTCAATGGGGCTCGTGTGCGCTATGTGAGCTCTGAGGAGTTCACCAACGACTTCATCAACTCGATCCGCGACGGAAAGGCCGACGGGTTCCGCCGCCGGTACCGGGATGTGGACATCCTCCTCGTCGACGACATCCAGTTCCTTGAGGGCAAGGAGCAGACGCAGGAGGAGTTCTTCCACACCTTCAACACCCTCCACAACGCGAGCAAGCAGATCGTGATCTCCAGCGACCGTCCGCCGAAGGAGCTGGTCACGCTGGAGGACCGGCTCCGCAACCGGTTCGAGTGGGGACTGACGACCGACGTCCAGCCGCCCGAGCTGGAGACGCGCATAGCGATCCTGCAGAAGAAGGCCCGCCAGGAGGGCCTCGCCGCGCCGCCGGACGTGCTGGAGTTCATCGCCTCCCAGATCGCGACGAACATCCGCGAGCTGGAGGGCGCGCTGATCCGGGTGACGGCGTTCGCAAGCCTGAACCGGCAGTCGGTGGACATGAAGCTCGCCGAGATCGTCCTCAAGGACCTGATCCCGAACGACTCCGGCCCCGAGATCACCGCCGCGATGATCATGGCGCAGACGGTCGAGTACTTCGGGACGACGATCGAGGACCTGTGCGGGCCGTCCCGCTCCCGGATGCTCGTCACCGCCCGGCAGATCGCGATGTACCTGTGCCGGGAGCTGACCGATCTGTCCCTTCCCAAGATCGGGCAGCAGTTCGGCGGCCGCGACCACACCACGGTCATGCACGCCGAACGCAAGATCCGGTCGCTGATGGCCGAGCGCCGTGCCATATACAACCAGGTCACGGAGCTGACGGGACGCATCAAGCACCAGGCCCGCAAGCGCTGACCCAGCCCGTCGTACACACTGTGGACAGACCCGTGTCGACCCTGTGGACGAGGCGCCGCCGGTCCGTCCACAGCCTGCCGAAGGCAAAGAACCGACAAAATGCGCGCTTCCCCAGAGAACCGCGGCGGCTACTCACAGGTTGTGGAAAACCCTGGGGATTTCCGTGGATAACCCGGTGGACGACCACGGGAAAAGCTGAGGATGAAGAGTGGACGGATGTGGACAGGCCGCGAACCCGCGCCGAAGCCCTGGGGAAAACCGGTGGACGACCTGGGGACACCTTGGGGACGGCCTGGGGACGGGCCTGTGCACCGATCCCGCGAGCACCCGCGCGCTGTACACAGGGCGCCGAATCCGGTGACATACCCGTGGAGAACTCGTGGAAAACCGGTGGACGACATGAGGATGACCTGTGGGGACAGATTCGCCGTCCCCAGGCGGCCTCGCGCCGTCCACCGGCCATGCACAGCCCCAGTGGACAGAGAAACGGGGGATGACCTGCGAAAACAAGCTCTGTCCACACTATCCACCGCCCCTATTACTGGTACTGCACTACTTCTCTATCCAAGAAAAGATCCATCTCAAGTCAGGGCCTGGGGACAACGTGCCGCGAGCGCCCCGGCCCGGCCGAGATCACCGCACCCTTGTCCGACACCTGCAGGAGGCTGGTCCCGTTGAAGTTCCGCATCGACAGAGATGCCCTGGCCGACGCGGTCGCCTGGACCGCGCGCACGCTGCCCGTCCGTCCCCCGGTGCCCGTCCTCGCGGGCATGCACCTCGTCGCGGGCGGAGAGGGCAACGACGACCGCCTGAAGCTGTCGGCGTTCGACTACGAGGTCTCCGCCCAGGTGTCCACGGAGATCGATGTTGAGGAGGCGGGGACGGCCCTGGTGTCCGGGCGCCTCCTCGCCGAGATCTCGCGCAGCCTTCCTCCCCACCCTGTGGAAGTCACGACGGACGGCGCGAAGGTGATGCTGCGCTGCGGCAGCGCGAAGTTCACACTCCTCACCATGCCTGTGGAGGACTACCCGACGCTGCCGGAGATGCCGCCCGCCGCCGGCTCGGTCGGCAGCGACGAGTTCGCCGCCGCCGTCTCCCAGGTCGCGATCGCCGCGGGCAAGGACGACACGATCCCGATGCTGACCGGCGTCCGGGTCGAGATCGAGGGCGAGACGGTCACGCTGGCGTCCACCGACCGGTACCGGCTGGCCGTCCGCGAACTGCACTGGAAGCCGGAGCGTCCCGACTTCTCCGCCGTCGCGCTCGTCCCGGCGCGGACGCTCGCCGACACCGCCAAGTCGCTGACCGCGGGCGCCGAGGTGTCGATCGCGCTCGGCGGGACGGGCGGCACCGGCGAGGGCATGATCGGGTTCGAGGGCGGCGGCCGCCGCACCACGTCCCGGCTGCTGGACGGCGACTTCGTCAAGTACCGGTCGCTGCTGCCGAGCGAGTACGCGGGCCTCGCCGAGATCCAGACGGCGCCGTTCATCGAGGCCGTCAAGCGCGTCTCGCTGGTCGCGGAGCGGAACACGCCCGTGCGGCTCTCGTTCAGCCAGGGCGAGGTCGTCCTGGAGGCGGGCACCGGGGACGAGGCCCAGGCCGTGGAGGCCCTTGAGGCGTCCCTGGAGGGCGAGGACATCGACATCGCCTTCAACCCCGGCTTCCTCCTCGACGGCCTCTCAGCGATCGGCTCGGACGTGGCGCGGCTGTCGTTCACGACGCCGACGAAGCCGGCCGTCCTCACCGGGAAGCCGCCGCAGGACGGGGAGAACCCGAACTACCGTTACCTGATCATGCCGGTACGGCTGTCCGGATAAGGACCGTGCCCTCGGGCATGCCCCGGGGCACGCCGGGGACGACGACCCCCGCGGGTGAGCCGTCCAGGCGGTCGCGCGCGGGCGAGAGCGCACGCGTGCGCGCGAGCTAGGCGCGGTAAGGCACAGGCAGTTACGCACAGGGGAGTGAGCTTCATGGAGCTTGGGATCATCGGCCTGGGCAAGATGGGCGGCAACATGGCCGAGCGGCTGCGCCGCGGCGGCCACACGGTCGTCGGCTATGACCGCGACCCGCAGGTGAGCGACGTCGGTTCGCTGCAGGAACTGGTCGAACGGCTGTCTCCGCCGCGCGCGGTGTGGGTGATGGTGCCCGCCGGTAAGCCCACTGAGGAGGTCATCCACAGCCTGGGGGAAGTCCTCCAGGCCGGTGACATCGTTGTCGACGGCGGTAATTCACACTATGTGGACGACCAGAAGCACGGTGAGGCACTCGCCGCCAAGGGCATCGGGTTCGTCGACTGCGGGGTGAGCGGCGGCGTGTGGGGCCTGGAGAACGGCTACGCGCTCATGGTCGGTGGCGACGAGGACAACGTGAAGCGGCTGATGCCCGTCTTCGAGACTCTGAAGCCCGAGGGGGAGTACGGCTTCGTCCACTCCGGTGAGATCGGTGCGGGCCACTACGTGAAGATGGTCCACAACGGCATCGAGTACGCGATGATGCAGGCGTTCGGTGAGGGCTACGAGCTGATCGAGGCGAGCCCGATCGTCACCCGGGTGCCGGAGACGTTCCTCAGCTGGCAGGAGGGCACGGTCATCCGCTCCTGGCTGCTGGACCTGCTGAACCGCGCGCTCGCCGACGATCCCGAGCTGGACGACCTGCGCGGCTACGCCAACGACTCGGGCGAGGGGCGCTGGACGGTGCAGGCCGCGGTCGAGCACGCCGTGCCGCTGCCCGCCATCAGCGCCTCGCTGTTCGCCCGGTTCGCGTCCCGCCAGGACGACTCCCCCGCGATGCGCGTCGTCGCGGCCCTCCGCAACCAGTTCGGCGGCCACGGCGTGGAGACCGCGAAGGGCGCCGACTCCCCCGGCGCCGACGTCGCCCCGCCGGAGGTGTGACCCCGCCGCCGGTGTGATCCCGCCGACGGTCTGACCCGTCCGCCCGCGAAGTTATCCACAGGATGTGGTTTCCGGGACGGCGCCCCCGTCGTGCCCGGAGGATGGCGGGTGATGTCACGGAGCCCCGCCGCCCGGCGGGGCCTGTGCGGGTACTCGCGGGCGGGGGTGCATGGGGCATGGGCAGGGTGTCGAAGGCTCTACGCTCGTGTCTCGTGCACGTCGCCCACCTTTCGCTGCAGGACTTCCGCTCGTATCCGACCGCCGAGGTCGCGCTCGAGCCGGGGGTCACGGCGTTCGTGGGCCCGAACGGGCAGGGCAAGACCAACCTGGTCGAGGCCATCGGCTACGTCGCCTCGCACGGGAGCCACAGGGCCGCGACCGACGCGCCGCTCGTCCGGCACGGGGCGCCGCGTGCGATCGTCCGGGCCGGAGTGGTGAAGGACGACCGCAAGGCGCTGATCGAGCTCGAGATCAACCCGGGCAAGGCGAACCGGGCGCGGCTCAACCGGTCCCCCGTCCCCAGGCCGCGCGAGATTCTGGGGATGCTGCGGACGGTGCTGTTCGCCCCGGAGGACCTCGCGCTGGTGAAGGGCGACCCGGGGGAGCGGCGCCGCTTCATGGACGAGTTGCTCACCGCGCGGGCTCCCCGCTTCGCCGGCGTGCGCTCCGACTATGACCGCGTCCTCAAGCAGCGCAACGCCCTGTTGAAATCGGCGGCCGCGCACCGGCGCTCCCCCGGCCCCGAAGTCCTCGCGACCCTGGACGTCTGGGATTCGCACCTGGCGCGTACCGGGTCGGAGTTGCTGGCGGCGCGGCTGCAACTGGTCGATGTCCTGCGTCCGCTCGTGGCGCGTGCGTACGCCGCCCTCGCCCCGCACGGTGGCGCGGCCGACCTCATCTACAGGAGTTCGCTCGGGGACGTGGAGTTGTCCACAGACCGTGGACAACTCGGCGAGCAGCTCATGGCGGCCGTGGGCGAATCACGCAAGCAGGAGCTCGAGCGAGGCGTGAGCCTTGTCGGCCCGCATCGGGACGAGCTCGTCTTGCGCCTGGGGGAGCTCCCGGCGCGCGGCTACGCCAGCCACGGGGAGTCGTGGTCGTTCGCGCTGGGCCTGCGGCTCGGCGCCTACGAACTGCTGCGCGCGGACGGCGACGACCCGGTCCTCATCCTGGACGACGTGTTCGCCGAGCTGGACACGGGCCGCCGCGACCGCCTGGCCGACATGGTGGCGCCGGCGGAGCAGGTCCTCATCACGGCGGCCGTTCCCGCGGACGTCCCGGCCGAATTGACAGGAGGCTCGTATACCGTCTCCGACGGCAAGGTCGTCCGGGACTGAACGCGGAAGGTCGCCGCCGGGCGCCTTTCCGGGATATGGACGGGAAGGGGTGAGCGTGTGAGTGATCATCCACAGGATGTGGACAACTCCCTTGGGAGCGGAGACCCGGGCGGGGCCGCCGACGACGCTCCGGACGGCGCTCCGGGCGGGGCCGTCCCGGCCAAGTCGGGCATCGAGCTGGCGCGCGAGGCGCTCGCCCAGGCGAAGGCCGACGCGCTGAAGCGCGGCACGCTTCCCGGCCAGCACGGCAAGCGCAGGGGCGGCGGACATGTCGTCCGGGTCAGGGACCCCGGGCGCGGCGGTGACCCCAAGCTGTTCGGCGCGGCGATCCGCGACCTGATGGCGTCCCGCGGCTGGGAGCAGCGGGCGGCCGTCGGCGGCGTCTTCGGCAACTGGGCGGGCATCGTCGGCCCCGACCTGGCCGAGCACACCCGTCCGGACCACTTCGAGGACGGCGTGCTGACCGTCGCCGCCGACTCGACGACATGGGCGACGCAGCTGCGCCTGCTGTCGTCCACCCTCGTCCGGCGGCTGAACGAGGAGCTCGGCCACGGCACGGTCCGCCGCGTGAAGGTCGTCGGCCCCTCGTCCGGCCCCCGCCGCACCGGCGCCTGGCGAGTCCGATGAGCCACCCGACCACGCCGGCGGCGGCCACTTCGGCGGGGTGGCCGGTGGGGAACATGTGTTCGGGGGGTGGGGTGCCCAGTTCAGCGGCCAGCGCCACGTAGGCCAGAGAACGCCCTGGGACCTATGGGGGGATGTGGCTCCGGGTCAGATCGGCCGCCACACGCGCACACAGCGCTCGTGAGTGCCACTTTTCGCCGCGTCACCCGGTAGAATGTACGCGGGTTCAGGATGCTGCGCCGCCATGGGGTGCCCGGGGCTCTCACCAACGCGTACAGAGCACGACCGGGTGCCCCCATGTGTGTTACGGGGCACACCGCGCCTCCCTCGGGCGCGGAGCGGCAGACATCCCCGGCAGGAGGATCTCCTTTGGCGTACGACGCTAGTTCGATCACTGTCCTTGAAGGGCTTGAGGCGGTTCGCAAGCGCCCGGGCATGTACATCGGCTCGACCGGTGAGCGCGGCCTGCACCACCTCGTCTACGAGATCGTGGACAACGGGGTCGACGAGGCCCTCGCCGGCCATGCCGACAGCATCGTGGTGACGCTGCTGGCCGACGGCGGCGTGAGCGTGGACGACAACGGCCGCGGCATCCCCGTGGGCGAGCACCCGGTGGAGAAACGTCCGGCCATCGAGCTGGTGTTCACCACGCTGCACGCGGGCGGCAAGTTCGACGGCAAGTCCTACGCCGTGTCGGGCGGTCTGCACGGTGTCGGGTCGTCCGTGGTGAACGCGCTGTCCACCCGGCTGGAGGCCGAGGTCCGCCGGAACGGCCACGTGTGGCGCCAGTCGTACACCTGGCGCGGGCCCGAGGCCGAGCTCCAGAAGGGCGAGGAGACCCCCGACACCGGCACCCTCATCAGGTTCTGGCCGGACCCCGACATCTTCGAGACCACCGAGTGGAACTTCGAGACCCTCTCCCGCCGCATGCAGGAGATGGCGTTCCTCAACCGCGGCCTCGCCATCACGCTGCGGGACGAGCGGCCCGACCACTCCAATGGCGAGCCGCACGTCGTCCGGTACCACTACGAGGGCGGCATCGAGGACTTCGTCCGCTACATCAACGCGCGCAAGGACGCCGTCCACGAGTCGGTGGTGTACTTCGACGACCACACCGAGGGCATGTCGGTCGAGATCGCCATGCAGTGGAACTCGTCCTACGCCGAGTCCGTCCACACGTTCGCCAACACCATCAACACGGCGGAGGGCGGCACCCACGAGGAGGGCTTCCGGGCGGCGCTCACCACGATCGTCAACCGGTACGCCCGCGACAAGGGCCTGCTGCGCGACAAGGACGACAACCTGACCGGTGAGGACGTCCGCGAGGGCCTCACCGCGATCATCTCCATCAAGCTGGCCGACCCGCAGTTCGAGGGCCAGACCAAGACCAAGCTCGGCAACACCGAGGCCAAGTCGTTCGTGCAGCGCGCGTGCAACGAGCACCTGCGCGACTGGTTCGAGGAGAACCCGGGCGAGGCCAAGGAGATCATCAACAAGGCGTCGCAGGCGGCGCGCGCGCGGGTCGCGGCGCGGCAGGCGCGCGACCTGACCCGCCGCAAGAGCCTGCTGGAGTCGACGTCGCTGCCCGGCAAGCTGTCGGACTGCCAGTCCACCGACCCGGCGAAGTCCGAGCTGTACATCGTCGAGGGCGACTCGGCGGGCGGCTCCGCGAAGGGCGGCCGCAACCCGCACTTCCAGGCGATCCTGCCGATCCGCGGCAAGATCCTGAACGTGGAGAAGGCCAGGATCGACAAGATCCTGAAGAACAACGAGGTGCAGGCGATCATCACGGCGCTGGGCACCGGCGTGCACGACGAGTTCGACATCAGCAAGCTCCGGTACCACAAGATCATCCTGATGTCGGACGCCGACGTCGACGGCCACCACATCAACACGCTGCTGATGACGCTGCTGTTCCGGTTCATGAAGCCGCTGATCGAGGCCGGCCACGTGTACCTGTCGCAGCCGCCGCTCTACAAGATCAAGTGGGACGCGCGCGGCAACGAGGCCGACTACGCCTTCTCCGACGCCGAGCGCGACGCGATCATCGAGGCGGGGATCGCCGCCGGCAGGCGCGACCCGCGTCCCCGCGACCAGGTGCAGCGCTTCAAGGGCCTCGGCGAGATGAACGCCAATGAGCTGTGGGACACCACCATGGACCCCGACAACCGGGTCCTCCTGCAGGTCCAGCTGGACGACGCCGCCCAGGCGGACGAGCTGTTCAGCGTGCTCATGGGCGAGGAGGTCGAGCCCCGCAGGGAGTTCATCCAGCGCAACGCCAAGGATGTGCGCTTCCTCGACATCTGAGATGCCCGCCGCGCGCCGAGCTCCCAGCGACCTGACCATGACGGCCACCCGGCCCACCGGTCCGTCGGCCGACCCGCCGTCCGGGCCCCGGCCCACCGCCACCCGGCTCCCAGGCTCCCGTGAACTCCCGCAGGCAGGCGTACTTCTCACCCACTGAGCTTCCCACCGAGCAGAAGAGGTTTTGAGAGTGACGGACGTGACCACAGAGGGCGGCCACCCCGGCGAACGGATCGAACCGGTCGACATCCAGGTCGAGATGCAGAAGAGCTATCTCGACTACGCGATGTCGGTCATCGTCGCGCGCGCGCTGCCCGAGGTACGCGACGGCCTCAAGCCCGTCCACCGCCGCGTCCTCTACGCGATGTACGACGGCGGCTACCGGCCCGACCGCGGCTACTTCAAGTGCGCCCGCGTCGTCGGCGACGTCATGGGGAACTACCACCCGCACGGCGACTCCGCCATCTACGACGCGCTCGTCCGGTTGGCCCAGCCCTGGTCGATGCGGTACCCGCTGGTCGACGGCAACGGCAACTTCGGTTCGCGCGGCAACGACCCGGCCGCGGCGATGCGGTACACCGAGTGCCGCATGGCGCCCCTGGCGATGGAGCTGCTGCGCGACATCGACAAGGAGACCGTCGACTTCTCCCCCAACTACGACGGCCGCTCGCAGGAGCCGGACGTCCTGCCGTCCCGGTACCCGAACCTGCTGGTCAACGGGTCTGCCGGCATCGCGGTGGGGATGGCGACGAACATCCCGCCGCACAACCTGCGCGAGGTCGCCGACGGCGTCCGCTGGTACCTGGAGAACTACGGCGCGTCCGACGACGAGCTGCTCGAGGCGCTGATCGAGCGGGTCAAGGGCCCCGACTTCCCGACCGCCGGCCTGATCGTCGGCCGCAAGGGCATCGAGGAGGCGTACCGCACCGGGCGCGGCTCCATCACGATGCGGGCCGTCGTCGAGGTCGAGGAGATCCAGGGCCGCACGTGCCTCGTCGTCACCGAACTCCCGTACCAGGTCAACCCGGACAACCTCGCCCTCAAGATCGCGGACGGCGTCAAGGACGGCAAGCTCGACGGCATCGCCGACGTCCGCGACGAGACGTCCGGCCGGACGGGGCAGCGGCTCGTCATCGTGCTGAAGCGGGACGCCGTCGCCAAGGTCGTCCTGAACAACCTGTACAAGCACACCCAGCTGCAGGAGACGTTCGGCGCGAACATGCTCGCGCTGGTGGACGGGGTGCCGCGCACCCTGCGCATCGACCAGTTCGTCCGGCACTGGGTCGCGCACCAGATCGACGTCATCATCCGCCGCACCCGGTTCCTGCTCCGCAAGGCCGAGGAGCGCGCCCACATCCTGCGCGCGCTGCTGAAGGCGCTCGACCGGATCGACGAGGTCATCGCGCTGATCCGGCGCTCGCCGTCCGCGCAGGAGGCGCAGCAGGGCCTGATGGGGCTGCTGGAGATCGACGAGATCCAGGCGCAGGCCATCCTCGACATGCAGCTGCGCAAGCTCGCCGCCCTGGAACGCCAGCAGATCACCGACGAGTACGACAAGCTCATGGCGGAGATCGCCGACTACAACGACATCCTGGCCTCGCCCGAGCGGCAGCGGCAGATCGTCGGCGACGAGCTCGCCCCCATCGTGGAGAAGTTCGGCGACGAACGGCGCACCGAGATCGTCCCGTTCGACGGCGACGTGTCCTACGAGGACCTCATCGCCGAAGAGGGCGTCGTCGTCACGATCACCCGCGGCGGCTACGCCAAGCGCACCAAGACCGACCTGTACCGGGCGCAGCGGCGCGGCGGCAAGGGCGTCCGCGGTGCGCAACTCAAGCAGGACGACATCGTCGACCAGTTCTTCGTCACCTCGACGCACAACTGGATCCTGTTCTTCACCAACAAGGGCCGCGTCTACCGGGCCAAGGCCTACGAGCTGCCCGACTCCGGGCGCGACTCGCGCGGCCAGCACGTCGCGAACCTGCTGGCCTTCCAGCCGGACGAGCGCATCGCGCAGGTCATGACGCTCCGCGACTACGACGTCGCGCCCTACCTCGTCCTGGGGACGAAGAAGGGCCGCGTCAAGAAGACGGCGCTGCGCGACTTCGACTCGCCGCGCACCGGCGGCATCATCGCCATCAACCTGGTCGAGGGCGACGAGGTGATCGCCGCACGGCTCGTCTCCGCCGACGACCGGCTGCTGATGATCTCCTCCGGCGCCCAGGCGATCAAGTTCCGCGCCGACGACGAGTCGCTGCGGCCGATGGGGCGCGCCACGTCCGGCGTCATCGGCATGCGGTTCGACGAGGACCAGGAGGTCCTCAACATGCTCGTCGTCCACAACGGCTCGGACGACGTCCTGGTGGCCACCCGTGGCGGCTACGCCAAGCGCACTCCAGTGGACCAATACCCGCTCCAAGGTCGTGGGGGTAAGGGCGTCCTCACCGCTAAGATCGTTGAATCGCGCGGGATGTTGGTAGGGGCGCTGATGGTCGGCCCCGACGACGAGGTGTTCGCGATGACGTCGAACGGCGGCGTGATCCGCACCACCGCCGCGGAGATCAAGCAGTCCGGCAGGCAGACCATGGGCGTCCGCCTGATGAACCTCGCGGACGGCGACAGCATCGTGGCGATCGCGAGGAACGTAGAGTCCATTGAGGACTCCGAGTCCGCCGAGGACTCGGACGACGGCGAAGGGGGCGACGGTGAGTGACGTATCCTGCATCGTCACCGAGCCGCTAGGCCAGGAGGACACGTGAGCACCGAGCCCGGCAAGAACAAGGGCGGGCCGTCCGGCGCGTCCGGCACCGCCGGCGCCGGCAAGGAGCCGGGATCGGGATCGTCGGCGTCGTCGTCCAAGTCCGGGACGAAGCCGTCGAAGACCGTCGCCGCCGCGTCCGCCAAGTCCGGGGCGCGGGACGAGACGACCGTCGACCTCGACACCTCGGACGCCGCCGGTAAGCCGGGCTCTTCCGACACGTCGGGTTCGTCGAGCGCCGACACGACCCGGATCGACCTGGCGAAGATCGAGGACAAGTCGGCGAAGGACTCCGGCGGCTCCGAGATCGCCCCGGTCCGGGACACTTTCGCGGACTCGTCGGATGCGTCGGCGAAGTCCGCCGCCTCCTCCTCCCCGTCGTCGTCCTCCTCCTCCGGCTCGGCGGGGTGGGCCAAGCCCGCCGAGCCGTCCGGTTCGGTCTCGGCAGGACGTACGGAGAGCGCGGGCAAGCCGTTCACCATGTCGTCCGGCAACTCGTCGGCCGCGGGGAACTCCGCCGCCTCGTCGTCCTCCTCGGGGGGCTCCCGGCGCGGCTTCGCCGGTACCGTCCTGAAGGACCGGCCGTCCACGGCCATGGCCCCGGCGAACTCGTCCAAGCCGGCGAACGGCAAGCCGGCCCGCAAGGCCCAGCTCCAGCTGTCGAGGCTCGAGCCGTGGTCGGTGATGAAGTTCAGCTTCGTGATGTCGCTGGTCTGCTTCGTCGTCCTGCTCGTCGCCGTGATCGTCCTGTACGCGATCCTGTCCGGCCTCGGCGTGTTCGACGCCATCAGCGACACGATCAACAGCCTCACCAAGGAGCAGGGCGAGACCACCGGCAGCGTCGACGCCGGCAGCTGGTTCTCCTTCTTCCGCATCTTCGGCTACACCGTCCTCGTGGGCGCCCTGAACGTCATGCTCATCACCGCCCTGTCCACGGTCGGCTCCGTCATCTACAACCTCGCCGCCGACCTGGTGGGCGGCGTCGAGGTCACCCTGAAGGAGGCCGAGTAGCCCCGTCCCGCCGCCGCCCGGCAATCGATTTCCGGTTGTCCGCCCAGATGGGGTAACCTCTCGTTGCGCCGCCAGGGGCGGCGGCACACTCCGGGCCTATAGCTCAGTCGGTTAGAGCGCATCCCTGATAAGGATGAGGCCGGTGGTTCAAGTCCACCTAGGCCCACAACAAAAGCGCAGGTCAGAGGCCGGTTCCGCGTCCAGCGGACCCGGCCTCAAGATCTTTTGGCACTCCGATGGCACTGGGACCTCGTACCATCAGGACCCACCAGCCGACAGTTCGTGTCCCCCGTGTGTTGGCCTGTCCCCCCGTCGTGATGCGTGCGAGGCCTTCTGACCAGGCGGCTTCAAGCCGAGGCTCGGAGGCTCGTCCCGGACTCTCAGAGCCGGCGGTGTAGGGGCCACGGCTGGACGCCGTTCCAAGGGCCTCTGCTGGCGCAGGGCAAGGGCCTCTGCTGGCGCAGGGCAAGAAATGGAAATCGTGCACATAAGGCGACCTGGACCGGGCGCGGTCCAGGTGGTGGACGAGGATCGAGCGCGATCCGGGGGGTGGCAGCAGTAGCCGGACATGGTGAAGCGAGGCCGACGAGCGCACCGAGGGTGAACCGGCGAGCACATCGGACTCCACGGCGAGAACGATCGGTGAGGTTCTCCCTGTCGGACGAAGAGCACGCGCTTGTGGCTTCGGCTGCGGCGGAAGAGCGACTCGCGCTGGGCGCGTATGCGGCACAGACGGTCCTTACGGCCGCGCGCGGGAGTGTCCAGCCGCAATATGGCCTGCTGAGGGAGGCACTGAAGGCGGTGATGCATGCGGCCGGGCAGGCCAGGCGTATCGGCGTGAACCTCAATCAGGCGGTCGCCGCCGTGCACTCGGGGGAACTGCCGCCTGAGCTGCGCTGGTACATGGATACGGCGGCGCGTACTGTGCGGCATCTCGATGACCTCGCCGAAGAGATCCGCCGGCACCTGCCCTGACGCCGAACTCAGGTGGTCGTGTGTCCGGTGAGGACGGTCACGCCCACTTGTCGGGACGTCGGCGAACCAGCCCCTTGTCCGGGACGGAGTCGGGCAGTAGCGAGGCCTTCAGATGCTCCTGCCTGATCGGGAAGGAGGTCACCATGCCGTCGAACCGGCTGGGGCTGCCTCTGCCTGGAGGGCAGGCGACCAGTATCGGGCGAGTGGGTGCCAACTCCAGCGAGGCCTGGATGGCGGGTAGGAAGTCGGTGTCCGTTGAGATCAGCAACGACAAGTCGCCGTTCCCCAGTGCGGCGTCCCGGACCATCTCGGTGGCCAGTGCGACGTCGGTCAGCTTCTCCTCGTAGGTGCGGTAACGCTGCTGAGGCGGTTGGCACTGGCACTGCCACTGTTCGCCGCAGGCCCGGCAGCTGATCCGCATGTTCTTCACCTTGAAGTGGCCTCGGATGACCTGCACCTGGGGTCGGTACGCCGCCAGTGCGGCCAGGTAGGTCTCCTGGCGACGGGCTGCGTCCGGCTCCCCTTTGACGATGGCAGTGAAGTACTTCACGGCTCGCACCGTGTCGTCGCGCCGCATCCGCTGGACCAGTTCGACGATGTCAAGCCACAGGTAGGCACGGCCGTACTTGGACTTCAACCCGTGGTAGAGGTTGAATCCGTCGACGTACGCGATCGTATCCGGCACGTGACAGAACGTTAGACGTCGATGGAGGTGGCGCGTGCCGGAAGTAGTAACTATGCTGGCTGGCAGACGAAGTCGGTTACGGCCGACAGGGCGGCCCCGTTCAGGGGCCGCATTTTTTTATGGGCGGATACGACCTCGATGCGGGGGCCTGGCGTCAGGCCGTGCCCAGGTGGGGGCGGGAGTCGGGACGGAGAGCCAGGGCTACGTCGGCGATCGCGGCTCGGAGACGTTCGTTCTCGGCTTTGAGAGTGTCCAGCTCGGAGGTTTCTGGGGCCTCGGTGATCTGGAGTCCGCGGATCTTGTCGAGGGCGGCGAGCGCGGTCTCATCGGCGTTGGGGAGGGTGTGGAGGTACTGCTCGGTCGTGGCTATCGAGGCATGGCCCAGGCGCTCCTTGACGACCTGGAGGTCTGCGCCGCCGGCCAGGAGCCAGGAAGCGTGGGCGCGGCGCAGATGGTGCGGGGTGACATGGTCCAGCCCGGCGGTCTTGCAGGCCGGGTTCCAGGTTCGCTTGCGGAACCAGTCGGCGGGGATGTGGCCGTCGGACTGCCGTACGCGCGGCGAGCGCGGGCTGTCTTTGCCTGTGGCCCGACGCTGGGCGCGGTAGAGGCGGTAGGCCTCCTTGCAGTACTCGCAGCGGCACTTTCCAGTGGTGTAGGCGGTGAGCGAGCCGTGGTCGTAGCTCTTTCCCTGTTCGTTGGGGGCTGTCTTGCCGTGGGCACCTGGCACCGGAACGGGCCGTAGCTTCCTGGGCTTGGGTTGATCAACGGGTAGGTATGTGAAGAAGAGGTCGTCCTCCCTGAGGCCTTGGTCACCAACGTAGGCCTTGAGCTTGCGGACGATCTGGGGGCTGAGTTTGAAGCGGCGGTACTCCTTGCCCTTGGGATAGGGCTTGACGAGGAAGCGGCCTTGGGTCGGATGGAACTTCGGGTTGAGTTCGACGACCGTCCTGCTGACGGTGAGGACGCGCGTGGTGAAGTCCAGGTCCTTCACGCGAAGTTCGGCTGTTTCGCCCCACCGCAGCCCGCTCTCGATGACCGTCTCGACGAGCAGGCGGCTGTCGGCGTCGGGCAGCGCCCGGTAGAGGCTGTCGAATTGCTTGGCCGTGATGACCTTCTTCGGCCTCTTGGGGACCGGCGGGATCCGCACCCCACGGCTGGGATGATGACTGATCACCTGGTCGTTGAGGGCCGTGGTGAAGATCGAGTTGAGGATCCCCCGCTTGCACTTCTGGATCGTGGCCGCGGATGCCCCCTTGCGCTGCATCTCGGTGATCCACTCGCGGACGTGCTCGGGGAGGATGTCGCACATGCGCATGGGGCCGAAGAAGCCCATGAGGTGCTTGTTGATCTTGTAGGTGTAGTCCTGCCGGGTGGTCGCCTCAAGGACCTGGTGCGGCAGCCACTTCTTCTCGACGTACGTCTGGAAGGTCTGGCGCCCGCGGCGCCGGTCGCCCAGCCCGCCCCTGGCGATCTCCGCCTCGGCGGCGTGCCATGCGGCGATGGCCTCCTTCTCGGTGGTGAACGTTCCGGCCGTCTGGCGCCTGCCGCGCGCATCGTCGTACATCGCGCGGTAGCGGGGGACACCGGTCTTGGTGAACCGGACCTGCACCTGACCCAAGTCGATCACTCCGGGCAGTTGATCGTTTGGCACTCTCATGGCACTGGATCTTGCGATATCGAGTGCCATGAGGAGGGATCATCTGACACTCGATCAACGCTCTGACCAGCAGCTTAGCGGAAATCTTTGACTCTAGGTAATCATTTGAATGCATACCGATGAGCGCTGATAAGGATGAGGCCGGTGGTTCAAGTCCACCTAGGCCCACCACTTCAAAGACCCCCGCCGGGGACCGGCGGGGGTCTTTTTCACGGCAGTCGTGACGGCAGCGGCCCTGGCTCTTGCAAGTTGCCGAACAGTTCCCGGGCCACCCTGCCAAGGGGCGGCGGTGCTCAGGCCGCTGCGCGGCTCTGCGGGCCGCCCGGAGCGTGCGACGCGGGCGCCGGTCACCGGACGGCCGTGTCGGACCGCGCTTCGCGACGCCTCTGCCGGGCCCACCTCAACCGGCCGCCACGGGTGGCCTCGCCGCCAGTTCGGCATCAGCGCGCAAGGGCGACGATCTCATCAACGGTTGTGAGAGGGATCAGCAGCGCCGCATCCCACGTCTCGTCGTCCTGGCCGATCAGCATCGTGGCCCACTCGTCGCCGGACACGGACCAGAAGACCGGCGAGCCTGTACAGACGCCCACCCTGGAACGCCGCTCGTCCCAACTCGCTTCACGGATCCCGCTCAGCCGAGCCAAGTCCGCGAGAGGCGCCCAGACATGCACCTCCCACGTTTCGGTCTGCACCATCAATAAGGGCACCGGATCGGCGTCCACATCCAACGCCACCTCAACCATCCCGGGATGCTCGCAGACGGCAGAGCGCTCCGACAGGCCGAACAGGACGCCTCTGGCGGGGCTCCGGCTCTGGAAAGCCCATCCCGCTCAATCAGTTCGTCCAGCGACATGGCGCTCTCCTTCCGTGGATACGAGGGACGGGCGGTTCGCTCGGAGAGCGAGACAAACGGAATGCTGCGCTCTTGCGGCTCCTGGGCTGGCTGAGGCGCCTCCTGTGCGGATTGGGCTGTGTCCGCTGTGTGCGACTCGAGTGCTCGGCGGCCGCGGTTATCCAGAGAACGGGCAATTTCTCCACAGGCTGTGGATAACTGAAGTCGCGGCCATGGTTCTTGTTTGCGGGATCGGGCGCCGACCGCCTCGTTGCACTCTCCTATGTTCGCCTGCGGGCGTGGGGTTCGGAGGAAAAACCGGGGCGTGACATGACGCCGGTTTCGAGTGGCCGGCCGGGCGCCGGAGCACCAGGATGGGCGTTCGTCCAGGCTAAGCGGCGTCCGAGTCCAGATGCCAGGACGGTGCTCTCCGTCCCGCCTTCGTGTCCGGTCCAGGGCGTCCGAAGGCAGGATGAATTTCTGGCGTGTGCCCGTGCAGGTCCGGCCTACTGCGGTGAGAAACTCGATCGCCTGCTCCTACTCCTGGACGGTGGGTCTGGCGTCACGGACGAACGCGTGCGAGTGGCGGGTCGGCGTCGTCGGCAGTTCCCGGAGGCTTGCGTCCGGGTCTTGCTGGAACTGTTCTGGACGGGCTCCGTGGCGGTGTGCTCGTTGACATCCGCGATGCCTCCGGCGTCATTGTCCACAGTCTGTGGAAAAGTGCTGCGATTGCATGGCCCGCGTCGAACGGGGCGTCGGCCGCCTTCGTGCGGCGGGATCGCAAGGTGGCGGTGCGGTGGCGCTGGGAGCTGAAGCGCTTCCGTGGCGGTGGTCGACTCGGCATGTAGTCAAGTTTGACTAAGTCGGTGTGCCGCTCCTACGCTCCGGGCATGAGTGAGAAGGCGATCCCGATCTATCCGTGCCGTTCGATTGAGGCGACCTGGGACTTCTACAGGGTCTTGGGCTTCGAGCAGACCACCTGGCAGACACGTCCGAACCCCTATCTCGCCATCCGGCGCGGCGATGTCGAGCTGCACTTCTTCGGGTGGAAGAAGCACGACCCGGCGGCGTCCATGAATATGTGCTACATCGCCACCGCTGCTGTGGACGACTTGTACGAGTCCTTTCGCGGGGGCCTGAAGCGGGCGCTCGGCCGTGTTCCCACGCGGGGGCTCCCGAGGATCAGCGCGTTGCGGGACATGTCCTATGGCGTGCGACAGTTCCTCCTCAGCGATCCGGACGGCCTTCAACTCCGCATCGGTCAGCCCATCTCGGACGACCTCGGGCACGCGCCGATTCCGACGGAGAAGGTGGCCAAGGCACTCCACATGGCCGCGCTACTGGGCGGTGACTCGAAGGAGGATCACCAGGCCGCCGCTCGGCTCCTCGACCGCCTGCTGGCGTCCGGGGAGCCCCTGGCTCCGCCCGAGCGCCTCAGGGCGCTGGTGCTGCGGGCCGATGCCGCCGTCCAGATGGGCGAGCGGGACCGCGCCCGCGCCCTCCTCGCCGAAGCGCGGAGCGTCTCCGCCGCGAACCCGTCCAGCGAGCCGGACGACCTCCGCCGCCTCGCTGACTTGGAGGAGTCCCTCCCCCCCGAATGAACGAGCACGGTGTCGCCGGCTGGATCGGTAGGCCGATCAGCGCCCTGCGAGCAGGGTGGAGCGGCTCAAGGCGCGGCAGTGGGGTGGTCGTGACCCGTGCTTCTGCGGCGAGCGCCGTGAGGCCGTCCCCATGGGTAGGAGGGTGACCCGGCCTGGGGACGCGGCTGGGGATTACTGGTGGGCAGTGTTGTCCACTGTCGCACCAGAGTTGTGGACGGTGTTTGCCCACAGGCTGTGAACGGGGTGTGGGCAGTGGTGATCGAGAAGGGGTGTCCTCCCTGGTCAGCAGCTTTTCCACCACGTGGACAACCGGGCGTGCCGGTTGGGGGTTAGCTGGGGAAGAATGGTGGACGGAGCGTCGGCCGGTCGTACCCAGGGTGTGCACGGAAGTTATCCACAGGCTGTGGATTCTGTGCATGGAGTCGGAGCGGCGTGGATGATGGGGAGAACGGCGCCAGATGCGTCGTGGAGGCGGTGGAAAGCTCGGCTGTTCTGGGGATCCTTCTGTGGATACGGCCTCCGGATCGCCTGCTGTCAGGGAAGAAGAGATGTGCGTGAAGGTTGCCCACAGCCTGTGGATTACCGCCTTCAAGGCATGTTCACGGGGGCGTGTTGCCGCAGATCGTCCACAGCCGGCCTTCCACCGGCGATGGTCCCGGCGGCCGGCCGGGGGCCGGCCGCCGAAGTTCGCCGTGACTCCTGCACTCGGACGCCTTCACGACTGTGCCCAGCGCGTCGGCGCGAGGGGCTGAGAGCCGGGATCCATCCGGTTGTGGTGTCCGTGATCCACTGGTTCCGCCTGGAATCGGCTGCCGCGCCACGCCCGGCGCCGCGGGTGCCGACAGGCCTACGATGGCCTGGGCGCGGGGCCGGGAAAGGCCGTCCGACCTGCGAACATCAGTTCGAACGCGTGCTACGCTCCCGGCATGGCGCAGTTGCTGAACGAGCCGGTCCGGACGGAGCACGACCCGGCGGGACGGCTCACCGCGTACGAGTGGCGGGGGTCGCGCTACGCGGTGGACGAAGTGCTGAAGACCTATGGGACGGCCCGCGAGGGCAGGGTCTACCGAGTGCGGATCACCGGCGCCGAGGGCGTTGCCGTCGCGGAGCTCGGCCGTGACGAGGACCGCTGGCGGCTCCGCCACGTCTTCTCCGCCTGACCAACACCGCACCTGCCCTGACCTCGGCTCCGTTCTGGCGTCTGGCGGCGTCTCAGAACGCGGCAGCGGATCCAGTACCCGCCGTCCGGACCTGCTGGCCGCGCCTGCGCTGCCGGCAGAACCCTCGGTTCCGGCCGTGCTCCCGATGACGTCCCGGACATCGACCCCGGGGGGCGTTGCCGAGCTGAGGGGTAACTCGGGCCCGGTCACCCATCTGGGGGGCGGCTCCCAGAGCTGTCCGGGGCGACTCTCGGGTCAGGTTGGTGCCGCGTGTCCGGGGCGTATCTCCAGTTCAGGCCGTGTTGCCAAGCCAGGGCGCCTTGCGGGCACCGAGGTCGTTGTTGCTGCGAGGCGTGTCTCAAGATCAGAGCGCCGTGCGGGCTCGAGGCCGGTCTGGAGTGCGGGGCGCTTTGTGAGCGGAAGGTGCGTTGTCAGCACGGGACGTCTTGTGGGTACGGAGCGGGCCTCGAGATCAGGGGTAGGTGCGGGGCTTGCCCTTGAACTGGGCGTGCTGCGGGTGCGGGGCATGTCCACAGGCCGGGGTGCGTTGTGGGTTCGGGCGCGTTTCCAAACAGGTGCATTCTGGTTTCGGGGCGTGCCGTGGGGATGGGGCCGGCGTGGTCGGTGTCGGGGGTGGTGTGATGGCCGTTGATCAGACTCTCTGGACGCGGGTCGGTGGGATCCAGGGGGCGCCGCTCGATCTGCTGACGGCCCGGATCGGCAGCCGGCACTACGCGCCGCACACCCATGACGAGTACGCCATCGGGGTGACGGTCGACGGCCTGGAGACGATGCGCTACCGGGGCGAGAAGATCTACTCGGCGGCGGGCAGCGTCGTCGTGGTGGAGCCGGGGGAGGCGCACACCGGGGGTCCGGCACGTCCGGAAGGGTTCGCCTACCTGTGCCTTTACCCGGGCGCCGAACTGCTGGGCGCCGCGACGGCCGCGGAGCCCGGTCTCGTCCTGGCGGAACCTCACTTCCGGGAACCGATCATCGACGATGTCCGGCTCGGGGAGGAGTTGCGGTTGGCGCACCGCGCCCTCCGGCTCGGCGAAGACCCCCTGGAAGGAGAGTCAAGGCTGCTCGGAGTACTCGGCGCCCTCGTCCGACGGCATGCGGTGCGGGGGCCGAAGGCGGCACCGTCGCGCGGAGGAGCCGATTCGGCGCACATCGCACGCCAGGTCACGACCCGCCTCTCGGACGAGCTGATCGCCCCGCCGACGCTTGCCGAGATGGCCGCCGACCTGGAGCTTTCCCGCTACCAACTGCTGCGGGCGTTCCGTGACGCGGTGGGCATGCCACCGTACGCGTGGCTCGCCCAGCACCGGGTGGCGCGGGCCCGTGCCCTGCTGGACGTCGGGCATCGTCCGGCCGAGGCGGCGACGCTCGTCGGGTTCGCCGACCAGGCGCATCTCACCCGCTGGTTCCGCCGCGTCGTCGGTGTGACGCCGGGTGCCTACCGCAATAGCGTTCAAGACATCACAAACCTCCGTCCCGCATCCTGAGTGTCGTCCGCCCGATGAGGCTGGCCGAACGCACTGAAGACGGTGGGGTCTTCCCGGCGCTGGGCATGGCCGGGCGGCGAGGCCGTCGCGGGCGGCTCGCCGTCCCACGCCGAGCGATCGGGGGCGGCCGAGGCGCGGGGCCGCGGCCGCAGGGATGGGGCGGACGGGAACGGAGGTTGCCGTGAGTCGCCGTGGCTGGGTTCTGTTCGCGCTGATGAGCGTGCTGTGGGGCGTCCCCTATCTGATGATCAAGGTGGCGGTCGAGAGCGTCTCGGTGCCGATGATCGTGTTCTCGCGGACCGCGCTCGGCGCCCTCATCCTGCTGCCGCTGGCGCTGCGGGCCGGGCAACTGGACGTGGTCCGGCGGCACTGGCGTCCGCTGCTGCTGTTCACCGCGGTGGAGATCCTCGGCCCGTGGGCGCTGCTGTCGGACGCCGAGAACCGGCTGACCAGCTCCATGACGGGCCTGCTGATCGCCGCCGTGCCGATCGTCGGGGTGGTGCTGGCGAGGCTCACCGGCGACGCCGAGCGGCTCGGCCCGGTGCGCTGGGCGGGGCTGCTGGTCGGGCTGGCCGGAGTCGGCGTCCTCGCCGCGCCGCATCTCGGGGGCGGCAGTGCGTGGGCGATCGGCGAGGTCATGCTGGTCGCGCTCGGATACGCGATCGCCCCGATGATCGCCACCCGGCGTCTTCAGGACCTGCCGAGCCTGCAGATGTCGGCGTTCGCCCTGGCCATCGCCGCGCTCGTCTACACCGGCCCGGCGATCGCCACCTGGCCGGACGCGATGCCGAGCGGACGCGTGCTGGCCGCACTCGTCGGCCTGGGCCTCATCTGCACGGCGCTGGCGTTCATCGTGTTCTTCGAACTCATCCGGGAGGTCGGCACGTCCCGGGGGATGGTCTTCACCTACGTCAACCCGGCCGTCGCGGTCGCCGCCGGGGTCGTGCTGCTCGGCGAGCCCCTCACCGGGACGATCATCGCCTCGTTCGCACTCATCCTGGGCGGCTCCGTCCTCGCGACGGCGCACCGCTCCCCGTCCTCCGACCCCGCCTCCGACGACCCCGAGCCCGCCGCCGCGGAGACCGCCCCCGAGCCGGCCTCCGGTTGACCAGCACCGCGAGCACGGATGCCCCGCCGCACCAAACGACCGCTCGACACAACATGCACGGTGCGGCGAGGCGGCCACGAGCCCCGGTCGGTCCCACGTCGGCGTCCCGCGGTTGTGCGGCGTGAGGGATGCGGCGTGAAGGGCGGCCCTGCAGCATGGCTGGGATCAGCGTGGCGAGGGCACGGAGAAGCGCACGATGAAGTGTGCGGCGTCCGCGCGCTGATGATGTTGTGGCCTCGGGTGGGTGTGCGGTCAGCGCAAGGTGACGGTGAAGCGTTGGGGCTTGCTGGTGTTGCCGGACGGGTCGGTGGCGCGGTACTCGATGGTGTGGCGGCCCCTGCCGAGCTTGCCGTAGGTGAGGCTGTCGATGACGGTGCCGTCCGCGGTGAACAGCCACGGGGCGGACGAGTCGGTCGGCCAGCCGAAGTAGTTGAACCAGCCGTCGCCGTCCACGCGGAACTCTGAGACGACCACGCCTGGACGATCGTCGGCCCCGGCCAGCCGCATGGTGAACGGGCCGTCGAAGACGTATTCGGACGTGTGCCCGGCGCGAACCCGGCTCTGCGCAGCCTTGGACAAGGCGTAGGTCACCGTCGGACGTTCCGCGTCGATCGTCCATGTGCGGCGCTTGGAACCGACTCCCGCGACCAAAGTGTGCGTGCCCGTGGACAAGCGGAACCGCCCGAGATCGATGTCGCGGTCGCCGGCGCGTACGGGGCGTCCGTCGAGTTCCCAGTGCACCCGGGGCGCGAACCGTGCGGGATGGGTCGTCTCCACGTACACGACCGATTCGGCGCCGACCGGCTTATCGGTCGGCGTGGACGAACTGATGTCGACCGGCACGGCCGTCGAAGGCGTCTTAACGCTGGTGTCCACCGTCCATGTGCGGATCTGCGTAAGGGCGGCCGACGACCGTATGGCCGGGTCCCGGACGAACCTGGTGGGGTCGGTGACCGTCACCTTGACCGCGTGCGTGCCCTTCTTGAGGTGCAGCCTGGGCAAGTCGAGGTTGGCGCCCTTCCCGATGGTCTTCCCATTGACCGTCCACCTGACGGACAACCGGTGACCGGCCGGGTGCATGGTCTCCACCCACAGGACACGGTCGTCGACCACCGGTCTATCCGTGGGCGCGTGCGCTTGGACGAGGTTGACCTTGGCCGAGATCCGCTCAGTCATGCGTTCACGCGCGACCTGGTCGTAGTAGTAGCCGAGCGTCTTCATCATCGAGTGCTGGCTCGGCCTCCACACGCCCTTACTGAAGTAGAGCCCGCCCTCGTAGCGGCCGATGGTGCCTCCGGACTCGCTTCGTTCACCGAGCCACCGCCACCACTTCTTCTTCTGCGCCCGCATCTCGTGCTCGGTCAGCAGCGTGTGGTGGACGGAGTCGGGCTCGGGACCGGTGTACGTCCCGCCGGGCACGCCGCGCTGGTAGTAGTCGTACTCGTCGTCCAACCCACCCAGCGAGTGCCCGAGTTCATGCGGCGCTATGAGAGCGGACATCGCGTTGCCGCCGGAGGCCGTCGCGTACGTCCCGCCTGCACCGCCATAGGTGTCGCTGTTGGCCAGTGCAAGGATCTGACGGTTTTGCTGCGTCGCCCCTTGGACGAGGTCCGCATACGTCTTGGCCGCCGCAGAGTCCATGACGAGAAGGCGCTGGATGCCGTCCGAACGGCACCCGCTCCAGAAGGCCATGCGCAACGGTGTCGTGCGACGCGGCGACGACAGTGCCGGGTCACAACTGACCCCGGACTCGCCGGACGGTATCTCCACCGCGTACACGTTGATGTAGCTGCGGTACGACTTGAACGGCTCGATCGTCCACAGGTCGTTCAGGTGCTTGGCGAAATCGGTCCGGAACTTCGGCATGTCGGCCGGCGTGTAGCCGTCGCCGAGCACCACCAGGTTGAAGCGCTTCGCGGGGTCGCCGGTCACCTGGATCGGCACGACCGTCGCGTCCGCGGCCTCCGCCGCCCGCGCGGGCGCCGCCATGAGCGGCAGGACGGTCACGGCCGCCGCCCCGATCACGATCTTCCTGGCCGTCCGCATGCGCAGACCTCCTCCGCGGCGGCGCACGCGGCAGGCGAGGGTGTGCGGCCCGGACGCGGCGCCTGGCTCGTCCCGCTGATCAAGCAGGACACGTCCGGATTATCGCCGCAGTATCCAGATTTGTCGCCACCTCCTCACGCGCTACCGCTTGTCGCGCTGGCCGTTCGCGAGGCCCGCCGCGATGCGGTGGCCGCCCGCGCGTCGCTGCACGGCGGCCGACAGGACTGGTGCGATCCCGCCGATGCGGGCGCCGAGCCGTAGCCCGAGCGGTGCGACGTCGATCTCCGCGATGTTCCGCTCGATGGCCCGGACGGTCGCGCGGGCCACGTCCTGCGGCGACCGGGTCCCGACGCCCTTCGGCAGCATTACCCCGGCGTCCGCGAACATCCCCGCATCCCGGATGAACCCCGGGAAAACGGTCGACACGCCGATGCCGAGCGGGCGCAGATCCTCCCTGAGCCCCAGCGCGAATCCCCGCATACCGAACTTCGTCGCGTTGTACAGCGACGCCTGGCCGGACGCCGCCTTCCCGGACAGCGACGACACGAACACCAGATGCCCGCGGCCACGATCGGCCATCTGCGCGGCGGCGAGCTTCGCCATCACGATCGGCGCGCGCAGGTTGACGTCCAGCGTCCGGTCGACCTGCGTGATCGAGTACTCGCTCAGCAGCCCGGACGCCGGCAGCGCCGCGTTCGCGACCAGCACGTCCACCCGTCCGGCCTCGTCCAGCAGCTTCTCGGCCGCGTCCCGGTCGGCCAGGTCGGCGACGATGGCGCGGCCGCCGAGCCGCTCGGCCAGCGGCTCCAGGACGTCCGCCCGCCGGCCCGTCAGCACGACCCGTCCGCCCCGTCCGGCCAGCGCCTTCGCCAGCGCCTGACCGATCCCGCCGGTCGCGCCGGTCACCAGGACGTTCGCTCCGCGCAGTTCCATGCCGAGATGATGGCGGATCACATCCCGATCCGCCATAGCAGCAGGATGACCGAGGACAGCACCAGCCCGGCCGCGCCCAGCGGCACGTCGCCCATCACGATCAGCGCGGCGCAGCCGATGGCGATGATCCCCGCGGTCAGCACGAGCACGCGGCCCCCGAGCCCGCCTTCTTCCGGCGTGCTGCGGTCCAACTCGCGTTCCCATCGCCGGAAGTCGTCCTCTGCCATGGCACTCCCGAAGGTCGTCACTTCGGATTATGCGGCCGCCCGGGCGTCCCGGCGAGGGACCGTTCATCAGACGCGCAGTCCGATAACGGTGATCGGGGTGCGGACCGCCCGGCAACGGTTGCTAGGCTTCCAAGAACCTGGGGGAAGCAGGCACTGATCCGCGATCCCCGGGTTTTGACTTCATAGTCGAGGTGAAGGGGTCCCACCGTGAAGAAGCTGCTCATTCTCGCCGTTGTCGCTCTCGGCGGCTTCGCCGTCTGGCGCCGGATGCAGCAGGATCGCGCCGAGCTGGACCTGTGGACCGAGGCCACGTCGTCCGACAGCTGACACGCCGGCGACAGGGCCCGGCGTGACCGACGCAGTCGCCTGCATCGATCTCGCCGGGACCACCGTCGCGGACGGCGACATCGTCGAAACCGCTTTCGCCGAGGCGATCGCCACCCTGGGGATCGTCTCCGGCACCGCGGCGTTCCGGCATGCCGTCGGCCGCTTCCACGACGCGCGCGGCGAATCGAAGACCGCCATTTTCCGCTCGCTCTTCGATGAGCCCCGTGCCCAAGCCGTGCACCCTGGCGTTCGAGCGGCCCTACGGCCAGCTCATCGACCGGCACGGCCTGTTTCCCGCGCCCGGGGGTCGATGACGCCCTGAACGCCTCCGCTCGTCCGGCGTCCGCGTGTGCCTGCTCACCGGCTCCGGCCGCAGCACGCCCGCCCGCGACTGGTGGATCGCGTCGACCTGACGCTCAGCCCCGAGGACGTCCCCGCGACCGCCCGCTGCCCGACCTCGTCCTGACGACCGCCCTACGCCCGGGCGTGGACGACGTACGCCACATCACCGTCTGCGGCGCCACCGCCCCCGCCATCGAATCCGGCCGCCACGTCGGCGCCGCCACCACCGTCGCGACCGCCTCCTCCCGACCATCGCCGACCTCCCCGCCCTCCGCGACAC
>NZ_SMJW01000009.1 GCF_004348335.1 Actinomadura bangladeshensis
GGCGGGGGCGGCGGCGTCCCGCCCGCGAGCGCGGCCGCCGCGCGGCGGGCCAGTTCGGCGACGAGGCCGGCCTTCCACGCGCCCCAGGCGGCGGGGCCGGTGGCGGTGCCGTCGGCGATCGCGAGGGCGGCGAGCAGGTCGAGGATCTCGCGCTCGCGTCCCGGCACCCGGGACACGGCGTCGATGACGGTCTGGACGGTCACGGGGTCGTCGATGTCGCGGCGGGTGGCGGTGTCGGGGAGCAGCAGATGGTGGCGGACGAGCGTTTCGAGCACGCGGACGTCGTCCTCGGGGAAGCCCAGGCGGGTGCCGATGCCGCGGACGGCGGCGGCGCCCGCGGTGGAGTGGTCGCCGGGCCGGCCCTTGCCGATGTCGTGGAACAGGGCGCCGGTGAGCAGCAGGTCCGGGCGGGCGACCTCGCGGGTGAGGGAGGCGGCGCCGGCGGCGGTCTCCACGAGGTGGCGGTCGACGGTGAAGCGGTGGACGGGGTTGCGCTGCGGCCGGTTGCGGACATGTTCCCACTCGGGGAGCAGCCGGACGATCAGCCCGGCCCGGTCGAGGGCCTCCCAGACGGCGATGGCGGCGGAACCGGCACCGAGCAGGGAGACGAGCGCGTCGCGGGCGGCCGGGGGCCACGGCACGGGCGGCAGGGCGGCGTGTTCGGCGAGCCTGGCCGCGGTCGCGGGAGCGAGCGGCAGGCCGGCCTGGGCCGCGGCGGCGGCGACGCGCAGGACGAGGGCCGGGTCGCGGAGATCGGCGCTCCGCGCGAGCACGACCTCTCCCCCGTGCTCGACGGCGCCGTCGCCGACGGGCCGCCGCTCGACCCCTGGGCGCCGTCCGGCGTCCGCCGACCGCGTGCCCGGCCGTGCACCGGCCGGTTCGCGTGTCGCCGCCGGGCCGGGGTGATCGAGTTCGTTGCGGGAGCGGGTGGTCCTGGACCGGGTGACGCGGTCGACGCGCCGCCACAGGTTGGAGCCCGCGTAGGTGATCGTGCGGGCCGCGTCCACGATGGAGCGCTGCAGGACGTCCGCGTCCGGCAGGGCGAGCGCGCGCGCGACGGCGTCCTGTTCTTGGAGGACGAGGCGGTCGGTGGAGCGCCCGGTGACCTCGTGCAGAGCGTGCCGCACGTCGAGGAGCAGGTCGTGGGCGGCCCTGACCGGGCCGTCCGGGGCGGACGCCACCCAGGACGCGGCGACGGCGTGCATCACGTGGACGTCGCGCAGCCCCCCGTGGGCTTCCTTGACGTCGGGTTCGAGGAGGAAGGCCAGCTCGCCGCGGGTCTCCCACCGCTCCCGGCACATCGCGGACAGGTCGGGCAGCCGGACGGCGGCGTCGGCGCGCCAGTCGGCGAGGACGGCGGCGCGCAGTTCGTCCACCAGCGTGTGGTCGCCCGCGACGCGGCGCGCGGACAGCAGCCCGAGCGCGGCCTTCATGTCGGTGCGCGCGACCGTCCGGGCCTGGTGGACGGTGCGGACGGAGTGGTCGAGGCGTATCCCGGAGTCCCAGAGCGGGTACCAGACCCGGTCGGCGATCCCGGCGACGTCGGCCCGCCCCCGGTGCAGGAGGACGAGGTCGAGGTCGCCGCCGGGCGTCAGCTCGCGGCGCGCGTGGCTGCCGACCGCGACGAGCGCGACCCCCTCCAGAGCCTCGCTCCCGCCCCGGCCGGCGGCGGTGGGGTCTTCGCCGGTGAGCGCGCCGGCCAGGAGGGCGCTCAGGTGCCGGTCCAGGTCGGCGGCCCGGGCGGCCCGCGCCGCCGCGAGGGCGGCGCGGGCGGCGGCGGGCGCGCCGGCCGCCGTCCCGCCGGACCCGCCGCCCGGCGGCCGGGCGCGGTCGCGCTCGGCCGCGGCGGGCCGGGTGGGGTCGTCGTCCGGGATGACGGGCCGGCGGGTGCGGGACACGGCGCGGCCTAGAGGGCTTCCGGGCCGGTCTCGCCGGTGCGGACCCGGACGACCGTGTCGACCGGCACCGCCCACACCTTGCCGTCCCCGATCTTGTCCGTGCGGGCGGCGCGGACGATCACGTCGATGATGTCGTCGGCGTCGTCGGCGTCGACCAGGACCTCGATCCGGAGCTTGGGCACCAGGTCGACCTGGTACTCGGCGCCCCGGTACACCTCGGTGTGCCCCTTCTGCCGCCCGTAGCCGCTGGCCTCGCTGACGGTCATGCCCCTGACCCCGAAGGTCTCCAGGGCCTTCTTGACCTCGTCCAGCTTGAACGGCTTGATGACCGCCGTGATGAGCTTCATTCCTACGCCTCAACCTTCTTCGACGGGGCGGCGGGCGCCGCCGCGGTCGCCCCGGAGCCGGAGCCGATGCCCGCGCGGATCGTGCCGAAGTCGTAGGCGGTCTCCGCGTGCGCCGTGCTGTCGATGCCGGCGGCCTCGTCGTCGGCGCTGATCCGGAAGCCCATCGTCAGGTCGATGACCTTCGCGATCAGGTAGGTCACGGTGAACGAGTAGGCGAGCGTCGCGAGGACGGCGACGGCCTGCTTGCCGAGCAGCGCGAACCCGCCGCCGGCCAGCAGCCCGTCCGCGCCCGCGTCGTTGACCGCGGTGGTGGCCAGGAGGCCGATCAGCAGGGCGCCGACGATGCCGCCGACCATGTGGACGCCGACCACGTCGAGCGAGTCGTCGTAGCCGAGCCGGTACTTGAGCCCGACCGCGAACGCGCACACCGCGCCGGCGACGAGGCCGAGGGCGATGGCGCCGAGCGGGGTGACGAACGCGCAGGCCGGGGTGATGGCGACCAGCCCGGCGACGACGCCGGAGGCGATGCCGAGCGTGGTGGACGCGCCGTCGCGCAGCTTCTCGACGGCGATCCAGGCGAACGCGGCGGCGCAGGTCGCGGCGAGCGTGTTGATGAACGCGACGGCCGCGGTGGCGCCGGCCGACAGGGCGGATCCGGCGTTGAACCCGAACCACCCGAACCACAGCAGGCCGGCGCCGAGCAGGACGAACGGCAGGTTGTGCGGGCGCATCGGCTCCTTAGGCCAGCCCCGGCGCCTGCCGAGGACGAGCACGAGCGCGAGCGCCGCGACACCGGCGTTGATGTGGACGACGGTGCCGCCCGCGAAGTCGAGCGCGCCGAGGTCGAACAGCCACCCGGACTTGCCGCCGTCCTGGCCGTCCGACCACCACACCCAGTGCGCGATCGGGAAGTACACGAGCGTCGCCCAGACCAGGGTGAACACGACCCACGCGCCGAACTTGGCGCGGTCGGCGACGGCGCCGCTGATCAGCGCGACGGTGATGATGGCGAACGTCGCCTGGAAGGCCACGAACACCAGTTGCGGGATGCCCGTGCCGTCGCCGGCCGTGGCGGCCTTCTCCAGGCCGACGAGCCCCCAGTCGCCGAACCCGCCGATGACCGGGCTGAGCGGGCCGCCGTCGCCGAACGTAAGGGAGTAGCCGTAGACGACCCACGCCATGCCCACCACGGCGATGCTGACGAAGCTCATCATCATCATGTTGAGCACGCTCTTCGCGCGGCTCATGCCTCCGTAGAAGAAGGCGAGCCCGGGTGTCATCAGCAGGACGAGCGCGGTGCTCGTCAGCATCCATGCGGTACTACCGCTATCGATCTTCATCTCTGGGACAGTCCCTCCTCGCCAGGGAACTTCGAACTGCTCAGAGACTCGACCTCGGCGGTTTCGCGCGCGGGGCCCCCGCGTTTCGCGGGTGTGAAAACCCACTCCCGGGTGTTTCGCAGGTGTTTCTAAGTCCTCACATGCCGTTTTTAGTCATGGAAAGGTTGATTTCAGTCGCCCAGGATCGCGTCGACGAACGCCTCCGGCTCGAACGGCGCGAGGTCGTCCGGCCCCTCGCCCAGCCCGACCAGCTTCACCGGGACGCCGAGCTCCCGCTGCACCTGGACGACGATGCCGCCCTTCGCGGTGCCGTCCAGCTTCGTCAGGACCACGCCGGTCACGTTCACGACCTCGGCGAACACGCGGGCCTGCTGCATGCCGTTCTGGCCGGTCGTCGCGTCCAGGACGAGCAGGACCTCGTCCACCGCCGCCTGCTTCTCCACGACGCGCTTGACCTTGCCCAGCTCGTCCATCAGCCCGGTCTTGGTGTGCAGCCGGCCCGCGGTGTCGATGATCACCACGTTGACCTTGGACTCGATGCCCTGCTTCACCGCGTCGAACGCGACGCTCGCCGGGTCGGCGCCCTCGTCCTTGCGGACGACCTGCGCCCCGACCCGCGTCCCCCACGTCTCCAGCTGGTCGGCGGCGGCGGCGCGGAAGGTGTCGGCGGCGCCGAGCAGCACCGTGTTGCCGTCGCCGACGAGGACGCGGCCGAGCTTCCCGCAGGTGGTGGTCTTGCCGGTGCCGTTGACACCGACGACCATCAGCACGGCCGGGCGGTCGCCGTGCGCCTCGGTGCGCAGCGAGCGGTCCAGGTCGGGGCCGATCTGCTTGACCAGCTCCTCCTTCAGCAGCGCCCGGACCTCCCCCGGGCTGCGGGTGCCGAGCACCTGGACGCGGGTCCGCAGGTCGTCGGTGACCTGGCGGGCCACGGAGGTGCCCATGTCGGCGGTGATCAGGGTGTCCTCGATCTCCTCCCAGGCGTCCTCGTCGAGCGTGTCGCGCGACAGCAGGCCGAGGAGGGTCTTGCCGAACGTGTTCTGGGAGCGCGCGAGCCGCGCCCGCAGCCGGACCAGCCGCCCCGCGCCCGGCGGCGGCTTCTCGATCTCGACCGTGGGACGCGGCGCCGGCACCTCCGTCGGCGGCGCCCGCTCGATCGTGGGGGCCCCGGCCTCCGCCTCGTCGGCGGCGGTCGCGCCGCCGGTCCGTTCCGACGGCCGCTCCACCGGCGGGCGCGGGCGTGTGCGGCGTGGCCGCAGCAGGGTGATGCCGCCGATGATCAGTGCGACGGCGGCCAGCGCGGCGATGACGATCAGATATTCCATAGCCCCCTCAGCTTTTCATGTCCGCCGCGGGGGGTGTGTCCGGCCTGGGCGTCTCCGCTCCGCGCCGGCCCGACGGGGGCCTCCGGGCCGGGAGGAGGAGAGAAAGGCGATCAGCGGAGCCGCTGGCTGACGACCTGGGTGACGCCGTCTCCGCGCATGCTGACGCCGTAGAGGGCGTCGGCGCCCTCCATGGTGCGCTTCTGGTGGGTGATGACGATCAGCTGGGACGACTCGCGCAGCTCCTCGAAGACGGTGATGAGCCGCTGCGTGTTGGTGTCGTCCAGCGCGGCCTCGACCTCGTCCAGGACGTAGAACGGCGACGGGCGCGCCTTGAACACGGCGACGAGGAAGGCGATGGCGACCAGGGAGCGCTCGCCGCCGGACAGCAGCGACAGCCGCTTCACCTTCTTGCCGGGCGGCCGGGCCGCGACCTCGACGCCGGTCGTGAGCATGTCGCCGGGCTCGGTCAGCGAGAGGCTGCCCTCGCCGCCGGGGAACAGCCGCGCGAAGATCCGCTCGAACTCGCGGGCGGTGTCCTCGTAGGCGGTGCCGAACACCTCCTGGACGCGGTCGTCGACCTCCTTGACGAGGCCGAGCAGCTCCCGCTGGGTCTTCTTGAGGTCCTCCAGCTGCGAGGTGAGGAACGCGTGCCGCTCCTCCAGCGCCGCGAACTCCTCCAGCGCGAGCGGGTTGACCTTGCCGAGCTGGTTGAGCTGCCGCTCGGCGACCTTGGCGCGCTTCTCCTGGACCGTCCGGTCGTAGGGGACGGGCCGCGCGTCCTCCCCTTTCTCCGGGTCGGGCGGGACGAGCTGGTCGGGGCCGTACTCGGCGACGAGCGACTCGACCTCCAGCCCGAACTCCTCCAGCGCGCGCTGCTCGTACTGCTCCAGCCTGAGCCGCTGCTCGGCGCGGGCGACCTCGTTGCCGTGCACGACGTTGACCAGGCGCTCCAGGGTGGCCGACAACTCGCGGACCTGCGTCCGGACGACCTTCAGCTCGGCCTCGCGCGCGGCCTTGGCCTGCTCGGCGGCCTCGCGGCGGCGGACGGCGGCGGCGAGGGAGTGCTCGATGCGGTCGAGGGCCGTCCGGGCGCCCCGGTGGACGGCCTTGGCGATCCTCGCCTGCTCCTCCCGGCGGGCGCGGCGCTGGGCGGCGCGGGCGCGCTCCTCGCGTTCGCGGCGGGCGCCCCGCTCCAGGGCGTCGGCGCGGCCGGAGATGGCCTGGACGCGCTCCTCGGCGGTGCGGACCGACAGCCGCGCCTCCATCTCGGCCGAGCGCAGCTCCTGGACGCGGGCGTTCAGCTCGTCGCGCGCCTCGGTGTCGTGCCCGGCCTCGTCGGCGACCTCGGCGGCCTCCTCCGACTCGGCGAGCCGCATCGCCAGTTCCTCAGCCGCCTCGGTGTCGCGCTCCAGCGACTCGTTCGCGGCGTCGAGGGCCTTGGTGAGGCGCTCCACCTCGCCGCGCGCGGCGCGGGCGTCGGCCTCCAGGCGGGCGGCGCGCTTGGCCTCCTGTGCGGCCTGCGCGTCGAACTCGCGCAAGCGCGCGCGGACGCGGTCGAGCTCGCTCTGGGCCCGGTCGACGCTCGACTGGGCCTCCCCGGCCGCGGCCTCCGCGGCCTCCAGCGCGGTCTGGGCGGACTGCTCGCGCTCCATCGACGCGCTGAGCTCGTCGGCGGCGGCGCCCGCCGCGGTCTCCGCGGCGGCGAGGTCCTCGGTGGCCTCGTCGAGGGTCGCGCGCATCCGCAGGAGGCTCTGCCCGCCGCCGGCCGCGCCGCCCTGGGCCCAGTGCGCGCCGACGAGTTCGCCCTCCCGGGTCACCGCGCGCAGGGACGGCTCCCGGCGGACGAGCGACGCGGCCGACGGCACGTCGTCCACCACGGCCACGTCCCGCAGGAGATGCTCAAGGGCCGGCCGCACGGCGGCCGGGACGGTCACCGCATCGAGCGCGTAGTCGACGCCCGGCACCCGCCCGGACGGCGCCGCCGCTCCCCCGCCGATGAGCAGCCCGGCGCGTCCGGCGTCGCGGGAGCGCAGCAGCGCCAGCGCGGCCTCGGCGGTGTCCAGGGAGCCGACGGCGATGGCCTCGGCGGCGTTGCCGAGCGCGGCGGCGACCGCCGTCTCGTACCCGGGGCGGACGTTCAGCAGGGACGCGACCGTGCCCAGCACGCCGTCGAGCGTCCCGTCCGCGCCCGCCGACAGCAGCGCCTCGCCGCCGTCGGCGGCGCTGGCGAGCGTCAGGTTCAGGGCCTCGATCCGGGCCTGCAGCGCCGCGACCCTCTTCTGCGCGGCCTGGTCGGCGGACCGGGCCGACGCCACGGCGCCCCGCGCCTCCTTCAGCGCCCGGCGCGGGCCGTCCACGGCCGAGCGCGCGGCCTCGGCGGCGTCCTTGGCGGTGGCGAGGGCCTCCTGCACGACCTGGTGCTCGGCGGCGAGCGCCGGGTCCTCGACGACCTCGGCCTCGAACGCCTCGAACTCCACCCGGGCGTCCTCGGCGCGCTGCTCGGCCTCCTCGCGGGCCTCGGTGAGCCGCCCGATCTCCGACCGCCCGGCCTGCGCCTTGCTGCGCAGCGCCTCGACCCGGCCGCGCGTCCGCGCCAGCTCCTCGCGGCGGTCGGCGGCGGCGCGCGCGGCGGCCTGCAGGCGGCGCTCCTCGGCGGCGAGGGACTCCTCGACGCCGGTCCGCTGCTCCACGGCGTCGGCGAGGCCGTCCTGCGCCTCGTCCAGCGCGGCGCGGAGCATCTCCTCCTGCTCGCGGATCTCGGCGGCCTCGCGCTCCATGTCCTCGGGGTCGCGGCCGCGCCGCTCCTCCTCGCGCGCTTCGGCGGCGTTGCGGTGCCGCTCGGCGGCGAGGTCGGCGACGCCCCGGAGCCGCTCCTTCAGCGCCGACAGCCGGAACCAGGTGTCCTGGACCTGCGCGAGCTTCGGCGCCTGCTCGGCCTCCTCCGCCTCCAGGACGCCCTCGCGCTCCTGGGCTTCGGCGAGCGCCCGCTCGGTCTCGGTGCGGCGCTCCCGGATCGCGGCCTCGTCGGCGGCCTCCTGCTCCAGCCTCGTCCGCAGCGTGACGAGGTCGTCGGCCAGCAGCCGCAGCCGCGCGTCGCGCAGGTCGGCCTGGATCACCGCGGCGCGCCGCGCGATCTCGGCCTGCTTCCCGAGCGGCTTCAGCTGCCGCCGCAGCTCACCGGTCAGGTCTTGGACGCGGGTGAGGTTGCCCTGCATCGCGTCCAGCTTGCGGAGCGCCTTCTCCTTGCGCTTGCGGTGCTTGAGGACGCCGGCCGCCTCCTCGATGACCGCGCGGCGCCCCTCGGGGCCCGAGTGCAGGACGCGGTCGAGCTGCCCCTGCCCGATGATGACGTGCATCTCGCGGCCGATGCCGGAGTCCGACAGCAGCTCCTGGATGTCCAGCAGGCGGCACCCGTCGCCGTTGATCGCGTACTCGCTCGACCCGGACCGGAACATCAGCCGGCTGATCGTCACCTCGGTGTAGTCGATCGGCAGGGCCCCGTCGGAGTTGTCGATCGTCAGCACGACCTCGGCGCGGCCGAGCGGCGCCCGGTTCGCCGTGCCGGCGAAGATGACGTCCTCCATCTTGCCGCCGCGCAGCGACTTGGCGCCCTGCTCGCCCATGACCCAGGCCAGCGCGTCCACGACGTTGGACTTGCCCGACCCGTTCGGCCCGACGACCGCCGTGATCCCCGGCTCGAACTTCAGCGTGGTGGAGGACGCGAAGGACTTGAAGCCGCGCAACGTCAAGGTCTTCAGGTACAAACCCTCGCCATCCTCCCTGCTCCGCGCCGGTGCCGGACGCCGGGCGCGCACCGGTCCGGCGCCCGACCGCAACGCTAGAGGCTATCGCGTACCTGCGCCGACGGCCCCGGCGTCGGCCGCACCGGCCGCCGCACCCGTCAGATGCCGCAATTCCACAGATCAACACGAAACGGCCATATTCGGTCGGCCCGAAAGAGGGAGAACCTTTACCGCACCTTGCACGAACCCGGCCCCGAACGGACCGACGGCCGCGCCCCGAAGACGACACCGCGACACGGGGCTAAAAGGCGACACTCTCCGGAACGCGAGGAAAGTCCACCGACCCTATGACCAGGGAATTCAAGCCCCGAGTACGGCGATGCGCCGTCCTTCTCCACTGCGGCACCCGCGGCGGACGGCCACCCGCCGGGCCCGGCGTTGCGAACGTGCGCGAAGCCGGGCGTCCGTCGCACCACACCGAGCCGGACCGTGACGGCCACGGCCGGCTCGGGGATCGAAGATTCGAAGGCCCAGCGCCGCCGGTGGTAGCGGCGTCTGGGCCGGGAGTTCTAAGCTCGACCTCCCACCGACCTCAGCGTTGCGATCGCGTCCGAAGGCAAGTTCGAGCCCGCGAGAACTTGATCGCGCAGCGAGCCCCCAGGGCGAGCCGGAGCGATGCCAGCGATCGCCCTTTGCTCGACGATAGAGGGCCGCCAGGCCCGAAGGAGGAGAGCAAAGAATGAACAGAGCGCCGATCAGGTCAGCGCGGGTTCGCGGTCCTTGACCGCAAGGGACATCACATCGTCGTCCGGCGCCGTCGCGAGCGCGTCGTTCTCTGCCTGAAGCCGTACGAGCTCGGCTTCCAGATCACGTACGCGCTGCTGCAGGCGCCGCATCTCCGCGACCATCCGGGGGTCGGGACCGCCGACGTGGCCGAGTAGAGCCTTCGCCATGACTAAGGGTCCTCCACGCTGAGTAACCAGCAGGGATCGCGCACGAGAATCAACTGAAGTCGGTGCGCGTATCGTCTAGAGTCGCACCGGCCGGTGTCCTGGTCAAGCCGCACATCACAGGCCGGTAACAACCTTCCTCTACTAGTTTAGCAGGTGCGAACCGGAACGCCCTACCCGGTCACCGCTCCAGAAAACCGGCGGCCTCGCCGCGCGGCTCGCTCCAGCGCTCGGTCACGCCCGCGACCCTGCCCGGACGCCCGGCGCCGTCACCGCCCAGCAGTTCGAGCAGGCGCAGGCATCTGCCGCGCGGGCCCTCCGCCACGACCTCGACGCGCCCGTCGCTCAGGTTCGTCGCGCTGCCGGCCAGGCCGAGCTCCAGCGCCCGCGACCGCACCCACCAGCGGAACCCGACGCCCTGGACGCGGCCGCGCACCCAGGCGGTGAGCCGCACGATCTCCTCGTCGTCCATCACGCTCCGGAACCCTAGTAGCGGGCCCGCCTCGGGCGCGGCTGGCACACCGGGCAGCTGTAGGACGAGCGGTTCATGAACTCGTCGCGGCGGATCGCGGTGCCGCAGCGGCGGCACGGCTCGTCGCGGCGGCCGTAGGCGTCCAGGGACCGCTCGAAGTAGCCGCTCTCGCCGTTCACGTTGACGTAGAGGCTGTCGAAGGACGTCCCGCCGACGGCGAGCGCGGCCCCCATGACGTCCCGTGCGGCCGCCAGGACGCGCGCGGCCTCCGCCCGCGTCATCGTGTCGGTGGGCCGGGCCCAGTGCAGCCTCGCGCGCCACAGCGCCTCGTCGGCGTAGATGTTGCCGACCCCGCTGATCAGCGACTGGTCGAGCAGCGCCCGTTTGATCCCGGTCCTGCGGCGGCGCAGCGCGCGGAAGAACGCCTCGGCGTCGAAGGCGTCCTCCAGCGGGTCGGCCGCGATGTGCACGATCGGCTCCGGGACGGTCGAACCGGCGCCGAACGCGTCCGGGACGAGGTCGGCGAGCATGAGGTGCCCGAACGTCCGCTGGTCGACGAAGCGCAGGTCGTGGCCGCCGTCCTCGAACAGGACCCGGACCCGCAGGTGCTTCTCGCGCTCGCGGCCGGGCTCCCCGACGAGCAGCTGCCCGCTCATGCCGAGATGCGCCAGCACCGCCTCGGACCCGTCGTCCAGCGGGATCCACAGGTACTTGCCGCGGCGGCGGGGCGCCCGCATCGTGCGGCCGGCGAGGCGCGCGGCGAAGTCCGCCGGGCCTGCCGCGTGGCGGCGCACCGAGCGGGGGTGCAGGACCTCGGCGGACGCGACCGCCCGCCCTGCCGTCCAGCGCTCCAGGCCCCGCCGGACGACCTCGACCTCGGGCAGCTCAGGCACCGGCCTGGGCCTCCTGCGCGGCCTGCCCGCCCGGATCGCCCGGCCCGCCCGATTCGCCCTGAGCCTCGGCCTGCGCCGCGGCCTCCCGCTGCACGACGATCGCGCGGATCTCGTTCCAGGCGGCCTCGGCGGCGTGCTGCTCGGCCTCCTTCTTGCTGCGGCCCTCGCCCGACCCGTAGGTCTTGCCGCCGACCCGCACCGACGCGCGGAACGTCTTCTGGTGGTCGGGGCCGCTCTCGGCGACGTGGTACTCGGGGACGCCGAGCTCCTCCACCGCCGTGAGCTCCTGCAGCGAGGTCTTCCAGTCGAGCCCGGCGCCGAGCCCCGCCGACCGGGTGATCAGCGAGTCGAACAGCCGGTGCACGAGCGCGGACGCCTCGTCCAGGCCGCGGTCCAGGTAGACGGCGCCGATCAGCGCCTCCAGGGTGTCGGCCAGTATCGAGGCCTTGTCGCGGCCGCCGGTGCCCTCCTCGCCGCGGCCGAGCCGGATGTGGGCGCCGACGCCGAGGCCGCGGGCGACGCCCGCGAGGGCGCGCATGTTCACCACGGCGGCGCGCAGCTTGGCGAGCTGCCCCTCGGGCAGGTCGGGGTGGCCCCGGAACAGGGTGTCGGTGACGACGAGCCCGAGCACCGAGTCGCCGAGGAACTCCAGGCGCTCGTTGGTGGGCAGGCCGCCGTTCTCGTAGGCGTAGGAACGGTGCGTCAGCGCCCGTTCGAGCAGGTCGCCGGTCACTTCGACGCCGAGCGCCGCGGTCAGTTCCGCCGGGTCCGGCGTGGGTGCGCTCTTCTTGGCGCTCACGGGCCCTCCTCGCAGGCCGTGCACCGCGCATGGCGCGGTCGCTGGAGCGGCGCGCCGGCCGCAGCGGCCGGGACGGCGAGGACGCGCGGCGAGGAGGATGTCCGCGAAGACGAGGTGCGCGCCGGTCTGCTGATCCCGGCGTGCACCACGGCTCCGGGCGCGGGCTCCGCGCCGGTCACCACGCCGACGTCGCGCGCCGGGGTGGTCGGGGTGGGAAGTCCGTCCCGCACCGTGGGGGGCGGGCCGCGCCGCGCGCGGATCCGCCCCCCAGGATGCGAGAAGACTCAGGCCGACGGGGCGATGACCTGCCGCCGGTCGTAGGTGCCGCATGTCGCGCACGCGGTGTGCGGCAGCTTGTGGTCGCGGCACGTCGGGCACTCGACCAGGTTCGGCGCCGCGGTCTTCCACTGCGAGCGCCGGTGCCGCGTGTTGCTGCGCGACTTCTTCCGCTTGGGGACGGCCACGTCAGCCCTCCTGCTTTCCTTCTCGTCGGTCGGATCCACGGAAGCCGGAGCTTCCGTTCCCCCTTTCGGGGGAGTCCGGCGCCATGTCGCCGGCAAGGTCCCGCAGCGCCGCCCACCTGGGGTCGGCGACGTCGTGGTGGTGCCCGGGCTCGACGTCGGCGAGCCGCGCACCGCAGTCCGGGCACAGGCCCGGGCAGTCGTCCCGGCACAGCGGGGACAGCGGCAGTGCGAGCAGCACCGCGTCCCGCAGGACCGGTTCGAGGTCGATGAGGTCGCCCTCGAGGCGGAGCTCGTCGTCGTCGGCGTTCCCGCCCGAGCGGGTGTCGTCGTAGACGAAGAGCTCCTGGAAGTCCGCCTCGAAGGTCGAGGCGATCGGGTCGAGGCAGCGGGAGCACTCCCCCCGGAGGGGGACCGTCGCCGTGCCGGTGACGAGCACCCCCTCGAGGACCGCTTCGAGCCGGAGGTCCAGCTCGATCGCGGCGCCTTCGGGGACGCCCACCATCTCGACGCCGAAGTTCTCCGGTGCCGGCACGGTCAGCCGCTCCTCCCGCGACGACCCGGGTTGCCTGCCCAGAGCTCGGGTGTCGAGCACGAGAGGGGCATTGGGATCGAGGCGAGTCAGCGGATTCCTGCTTCCGTGAGGCATGGTGAACAGCGGCCGCCTGTGATGGCCGATGTCCCAGGGTACCGCCCCCGGGGCACTGGCCCAACTCGCGGCGGTCAGCCCTGCTGCCGGAGTCGTTCGACCAGCCGGTCGTGGACGCTGTCGGGGACGAGCCCGGAGATGTCCCCGCCGAACTTCACGACCTCCTTCATGAGGCTGGACGACAGGAACGCGTACTCCGGGTTCGTCGCCATGAACAGCGTCTCCACCCCGGCTATCCGGTGGTTCATCTGGGCCATCTGCAGCTCGTACTCGTAGTCGCTGACGGCCCGCAGCCCCCGGACGATGACCGGGATGTCCTGTTCCTTGCAGTAGTCGACGGTGAGCCCGTAGAACTTGTCGACCTTGACGTTGCCGTACTCCCGCGTGACCTCCTCGATCATGTCGGCGCGCTCGTCCACGGTGAACAGGCTCTTCTTGTTCTTGTTGATCAGCACCGCGACGACCACCTCGTCGTACAGACGGGAGGCGCGGCTGATGATGTCGAGATGCCCGTTGGTGACGGGGTCGAACGATCCCGGACAGACGACACGGCGCACGACGCGAACCCCTTCGGTCCCGGTTTCTGACCTGCGGCGTGAACGTACCAAATCCCATTCGGCCCGGTTTCACCCGGGACCGGCACACCGTGACCCGGTCCGTTCCCGCCGGGTCCCGGTTCAGTCGCCCAGCGCGTCGATGATCTTCGCGGCGATCGGGCCGGACTCGATGCCGTAGCCGGGCGCCTCGGTCATCACCGCGACCGCGTACTTCGGGTCGCTGCGCGGCCCGAAGCCGATGAACCAGCGGTCGTTGTAGGAGGCGCCCTCGACGTCGGCGGTCCCGGTCTTGCCGCCGAGGATGGAGGTGCCCCTCAGGGTCTTGCCCGTGCCCCGCTGGACGACGGCCTTCATCATGTCCCGCATCTGCTTCGCCTGGTCGGCCGTCAGGGCGCGCGACATCCGCTTCGGCGCGATGGTGTCGACCGTGGAGCCGCTGGGGGCGCGCAGCTTCTCGACGAGGTGCGGCTGCATGACCTCGCCGTCGTTGAGGACGGCGCCGGCCACCATCGCCATCTGCAGCGGGGTCGCGACCGTGCTGCCCTGCCCGATGGAGCCGAGCGCGCTGAGCACCGGCTGGTCCGTCGTGGGGAACGAGCTGGCGGCGCTCAGCAGCCCGTCGGCGTACTCGATCCGGTCACCGAACCCGAAGGCGCCCGCCGCCTTGTGGACGGCGCCGTTGCCGGGCTCCTCCGCTCCCATGAAGGCGAAGGTCGTGTTGCAGGACTGCGCGTACGCCTCGATCAGCGGGATCTGGCCCAGGTCGCAGGAGCCGCCGATGTCGCCTGCGTCGTTGCTGATCGGCTGCCCGCCGCGCGGCGGCTGGTAGCTGCGCCCGGCCCTGACCCTCGTGCTCTCGCTCGCGCCGGCCTCCAGCGCCGACGCGGCGACGACGGTCTTGAACGTGGAGCCGGGCGGGAACAGCTCCCGGGTCGCCTTGTCGAGCAGCGGCTTGAGCTTCTCGGCGTTGAGCCGCTCGAAGGCGCGCTCCGCCTTGTCCCCGTCGAGCGTCGAGACGTCGTTCGGGTCGTAGGAGGGCGTCGACGCCATCACCAGCACCGCGCCGGTGTCCGCGTCCAGGACGACGGCCGCCGCGCGGCGCGCGCCCGCCGACCGCAGCGCCTTGTAGGCGACGCGCTGCGCCTTGACGTCGACGGTGGCCTCGACCGTCCCGCCGGGGACGTGGTTGCCGATGATCTTGTCGACGAGGTTCCGGGTGGCGAGGCGGTCGTCGGTGCCGTCGAGGAAGTGGTTCTGGGCCTCCTCGATGCCGGTCTGGGAGAACACCGAGAAGTAGCCGGTGATCGGCGCGAACACCGGGCCGTCGGCGTAGTGGCGCTGGTAGCGGTCGCCGCCGGTCTTCTCCGACCAGGCGAGCCGCTCGCCGTCCGCGGTGATCGGCCCCCGGTCGATCTTGAAGCGGTCCTGCAGCCGGCGGGCGTTGAGGGAGTCGTCGCGCAGGTCCTGCGCCTCGAAGCCCTGGACATAGGTGATGTTCGCCATCAGCGCGACGGCCATCACCAGGGCGACGACCCAGGTACGTCCCACCGCGCGGTCGATCCCGGGCTTCATGGGCATGCCTTTACCCGATCTCCTCCCGTGTCAACGGCCCTCCGCGCGGCCGTACCAGAAAATCGCCTCGCCGTAGCGGCGGTCGCGCTCGGCCTCGTAGCCGTCCGGCCAGCGCAGCGCGGGCCCGCGCGCGGCGCGCTCCACGACGACCAGCGCGTCCGGAGCCGCCCAGCCGTGGTCGCGGAGGTCCTCCAGCAGGCCGGTGACGGACGCGTCCGCGAGCGCGTACGGCGGGTCGGCGAAGATCAGGTCGTAGGGCTCGTCGGGCTTCCCGCGGACGAGCCGCTCCACCTTCTCCGGGGCCGGGACGGCGCCGGGCAGCCCGAGCGCCTCGGCGTTCTGCCGGATGACCCGGACCGCGCGCGGATGCGACTCGACGAGCAGCGCGTGCGCGGCGCCCCGGGACAGGGCCTCGAACCCGACCGCGCCCGATCCGGCGTACAGGTCGGCGACGCGGAGGCCGTCCAGTGGGCCGAGCAGGGCGAGGACGGTGGAGAACAGGCCCTCCCTGGCGCGGTCGCTGGTCGGTCGGGTGTCCCGGCCCGGCGGGGCGGCGAGCCGCCGCCCGCCCGCGCTGCCCGCGATGATCCGCGTCATGCCTTCTCCAGGAAGTCGGCGCGGTCCTCGTCCAGGAGCGAGGACAGGACGGTGGCGAGGCCCGGATGCTCCTTCAGGCCGGGGTCGGCCTCGACGAGCGCCGTCGCCTCCTCGCGGGCGTCGCGGATGACGTCCTCGTCCCGCTGGAGGGTGAGCAGGCGCAGGCTGGACGCCCGGCCGGCCTGCGCGGCGCCCAGCACGTCGCCCTCGCGGCGCTGCTCCAGGTCGAGGCGCGACAGCTTGAACCCGTCGGTGGTGGAGGCGACGGCGTCGAGCCGCTCGCGGGCCTTGCTGCCGGGTTCGGCGTCGGTCACGAGCAGGCAGAGGCCGTGCAGGGAGCCGCGTCCGACGCGCCCGCGCAACTGGTGGAGCTGGGACACGCCGAACCGGTCGGCGTCCATGATGACCATGACGGTGGCGTTGGGGACGTCCACGCCGACCTCGATGACCGTGGTGGCGAGCAGGACGTCCAGGTCCCGCTCGGTGAAGCGGCGCATGACCGCGTCCTTCTCGTCGGGGTGCAGCTTGCCGTGCAGGACGCCGATGCGCAGGCCGGACAGGAGCTCCTCCAGCTTCGGCAGCACCTCCATGATGCCGAGCGGCGACCTGCGCTCCCCCTCCTCCGCGGCCACGGCGTCGCCCTCGTCGCCCTCCTGCTCGCCGATGCGCGGGCAGACGATGTAGACCTGCCGCCCCTTCCCGGCCTCCTCCTTGATGCGCTCCCAGATGCGCGCGAAGAACGCGGGCTTCTCGGGCGGCACCACGTGGGTCTGGATCTCCGACCGCCCCGCCGGGAGCTGCCCCAGGACCGACGTCTCCAGGTCGCCGAAGACGGTCATCGCGACCGTGCGCGGGATCGGCGTCGCCGTCATGACCAGCACGTGCGGGCGCCCGCCGCCGACCTTCTCGCGCAGCGCGTCCCGCTGCTCGACGCCGAAGCGGTGCTGCTCGTCCACGACGACGAGGCCGAGGTCGGCGAACTGGACGCTCTCCTGCAGCAGCGCGTGCGTGCCGACGACGATCCCGGCGGCGCCGGACGCCGCGTCCAGCAGCGCCTCCTTACGCGCCTTCGCGCCCTGCGACCCGGTCAGCAGCGCGACGCGGGTGGCGTGCTCCGCGCCGCCGATCTGCCCGCCCAGGGCGAGGTCGCCGAGCATCCCGCTGATCGACCGGTAGTGCTGCTGCGCGAGGACCTCGGTCGGCGCCAGCAGCGCCGCCTGCCCGCCCCCGTCCACGACCTGCAGCATCGCCCGCAACGCCACGATCGTCTTGCCGGCTCCGACATCGCCTTGGAGGAGGCGGTGCATGGGGTGCTCTCCGGCGAGGTCGGCGGCTATCTCGTCGCCGACCCGGCGCTGGCCCTCGGTGAGTTCGAAGGGGAGGCGCGCGTCGAACTCCGCCTGGAGGCCGCCGAACGCCGGGGGGCGCGGCTTGGCCGGGAGTGCCGCCGCGGCGAGGCGGCGCTGGGCCAGCGCGATCTGGACGACGAACGCCTCGTCCCACTTGAGGCGCTTCCTGGCGCGGCCGAGCTCGTCCCAGCTCGTCGGGCGGTGGATGCCCTCGTACGCCTCGCGCAGGCCGATGAGGCCGCGCCGCTTCAGGAGGGCCTCGGGGACCGGGTCGGCGGGCAGGTCCAGCTGCGCCAGGACGGTCTCGACGGACGTGCCGATCGTCTCGATGGGCAGCGCCTTCGTGGACGGGTAGATCGGGATGATCTCGTCGGCCCACTCCTGCGCGGCCTGCTCGGCGCTCCGCTCGTGGACGACCTTGTACTGCGGGTGGGCGAGCTGCCGGACGACGTTCCCGCTGCGCGGCCGGTAGGTGCTGATCTTGCCGGCGAACAGCCCGCGGGTGCCGGGCGACAGGTCCTTCTCGGCCCTGTAGGAGCCCTTGCGGCCGAAGAAGCTGAGCTTGAGCTGCCCCGTGCCGTCGGTGACGGTGATCTCCAGGACGTAGCCGGGGTTGCGCGTCAGGGTGCGGCCCTGGACCTTGACGACCTCGGCCATGACCGTGACGTGCTCGCCGTCCTCCAGCCCGCTCAGCCGGGTCAGCTCGCCGCGGTGGGCGTAGCGGCGCGGGTAGTGGTGCAGCAGGTCGCCGACCGTGCGCAGGTCGAGGCCCTTCTCCAGGGCCTTGGCCGTCTTGTCGCCGAGGACCTTGCGCAACGGCTCGTCGAGATTCGCCACGCACTCTTTTCTAGCCCATGGGGACGACGGGGCATCACTCAACGCCGATGAGCAACGGATATCGTTCCTGGCCGCCGTCGTAGACGCCGACCTCCACATCGGGGTGGTCCCGGCGGAGGTGCTCTTCGAGGGCCTCTGCAAGGCCGGCCGGGGCGTGGGCGCCGGCGATCAGCGTGACGAGCTCGCCGCCGCCCGACAGCATCCGGTCCAGGACACCGCGGGCCACCTCCCCGACGTCGGCGCCGATCGTCGCGACGTCGCCCTCGATCAGGCCGAGGACGTCGCCCGGCTGGCACAGCCCGACGCTCGTCACCGCCTCCTGCCCGGCGACCTCCAGATGGCCGAAGCGGGTCGCGCCGGCGGCCCGGGTCATCTCGATGACGTCCTCGCCGAAGCGGCGCAGCGGGTCGTGCACCGCCAGCGCCGCCATCCCCTGGACGGACGCCTTCGTCGGCACCACCGCGATCCGCGCGCCGGCGTCCCGTGCGCGCTCGGCGGCGGCCTCGGCGAGCGCCAGGACCTCGGGTTCGTTCGGCAGGACGGCCACCTCGTCGCCCGCCGCGAGGATCGCCTCCGCCAGCACGGCGAGCGGCGGCATCGCGCCCGGCTCCCGGCGGACGACCCGCGCGCCGCACCCCTCGAACAGCGCGGCCAGCCCGTCGGCGGCGGTCACGGCGATCACCGCGCGGCCCGTGTGCGGCGCGTGCGGCTCCCCCGGCTCCGCGTGCAGGTAGCCGACCCGGATCCGGTGCGGGCGCCCGGCCGCCATGCCCGCCTCGATCGCGGCCCCGGCGTCGTCCACGTGGACGTGGACGTTCCAGAGGCCGTCACCGCCCACCACGACGAGGGAGTCGCCGAGGGCGTCGAGCCTCGCGCGCAGGGCTGCGACGGCGTCGTCCGGCGCGTCCAGCAGGTACATGACCTCGAAGCCGGGGCCCCGCGGTTCCGCGCGGTCGGGGACGAGCGGCGCCGTCCCGGCGGCGCGGGCGGGCACCTCGTACCGCTCGGGATACTCCTCGGTGACCACGGCGGCCAGCGCGTCGAGGACCACGCACAGCCCGGCGGCGCCCGCGTCGACCACGCCGCTGCGGGCCAGCACGTCCAGCTGCCCGGTGGTCCGGCGCAGCGCCCGCCGGGCTCCTCCGGCGGCGGCCAGGCACGCCTCGGGGAGCCCGGGTCCGGTGCACGACGCGGCGGCCTCGGCGAGGACGCTCAGGATCGTCCCCTCCACAGGATGCTCCACGGCGCCGCGCGCCAGCCCGGACGCGTGCCCCAGGGCCCCCGCGAACACGGCGCCGCCGGGCGGCGACTCCAGCGGGCCGAGGACGTCCGCGAGGCCGCGGAGCACCTGGCTGAGGATCACGCCGGAGTTGCCCCGCGCGCCGAGCAGCGCGCCCCGCGCCAGCGCCCGCCACGTCTCGGCGAGGCCCGCGCCGCCCGGCAGCTCGTCCAGCGCGTCCGCCGCCGCGATCACCGTCATGTGCAGGTTGGTGCCGGTGTCCCCGTCCGGGACGGGGAACACGTTGAGCGCGTCGATCTCGCTCCTGGTGCGGCCGAGTGCCTCCGCCGCCAGCCGGCACCAGCGGCGCACCGCCGCCGCGTCGAGCACCTCGCCCAAGGACCCGCTCCCCTGCTCGTCCGGCCGCCGGCGATTCGCCTACCGGCGGGCTGTCGGCTAGTCTGGTCCGCGCGCCTCTTTCCGAGGCGCCCATTAGTGAGCACCCATGATGCCCGGCCCGCCCGTCGGCGGCACCGGGCGGCGCTCCGGCCAGAGCATCGACACCACTTGGAGTTTCCCGTGGCTTCCGTCTGCGACGTCTGCGGCAAGGGACCCGGTTTCGGCATGCGCGTCTCCCACTCGCACCGCCGCACCCCGCGCCGCTGGAACCCCAACATCCAGCGGGTGCGCGCCGTCGTGAACGGCAGCACCAAGCGCATCAACGCCTGCACGTCCTGCATCAAGGCCGGCAAGATCGTCAAGCCCACGGTCTGACCCGGTCCGGGCGGCGAGCCCGCCCGCGACCTTCAGAGTCGGCTCATCGGAACCTCGATGAGCCGACTTTCTCATGCCCGGAGGACGGGTCAGCGGCGGTATCGCCAGGCGTGGTCGACCGGGCCGATGCCGGCGCCCAGCGGGAAGCCCGCCGCGATCGCGCCCGTCACGTACTCCTTGGCCTTCGCCACCGCCGCGGGGACGTCCTCGCCCAAGGCCAGGTTGGACGCGATCGCGGAGGCGAGGGTGCAGCCCGTGCCGTGGGTGTGGCGGTTGTCGTACCGGGGTGCGGTGAAGCGGTGCTCGTGCTCGCCGTCGAAGAGGAGGTCGGCGGGCTCGCCCGGCAGGTGGCCGCCCTTGATCAGGACCCATTCGGGGCCGAGCGCCTTGACGGCCTCGGCCGCCTCGCGCAGGCCGGACTCGTCCACGACCTTGACGCCGGTCAGCTGCTCCACCTCGTAGAGGTTGGGGGTGACGACGGTCGCGGCCGGGAGCAGGGTCGCGCGGACGGCGTCGACCGCGTCGGGGGCCAGCAGCGAGTCGCCGTGCTTGGAGACGCCCACCGGGTCGACGACGGCGGGCGCGTCGGAGGCCGCGATGGCCTCGGCGACGGTCTCGACCAGCACCGTGGACGCCAGCATCCCCGTCTTGAGCGCGTGCACGCCGATGTCGGACAGGACGGAGTCGAGCTGCGCGCGCACCGCCTCGGGCGGCAGCTCCCAGTAGCCCTGGACGCCGAGGGAGTTCTGCGCGGTGACGGCGGCGATGACGCTCATGCCGTGGACGCCGTGGGCGAGCATGGTCTTCAGGTCCGCCTGGATGCCGGCACCGCCGCCGGAGTCCGAGCCCGCGATGGTGAGCACGAGCGGCGGGGTCTGGGGCGAGGACGGGGTACTCGGCATACCGCCCACCATAGGACGCTCTGACCGGTTCGGCGATTCGTCAGACGAGGGCGCAGGGGAGCTTGTTGAGGATGCAGGAGGACGGCTTGGCGGCGGTGCCGCGCGCGGTGAACACGATCCGGACCTCGGCGCCGGGCGCGATCGCCTCGCGGCCCCGGACGTAGGGGACACTGCCGGTCCGGACGACGGTGGCGCCGCTGACCGCGGTGACCGAGGCGCCCTTGATCTTGAAGGCGAGCGCCCACCCGGTGACGGGCTGCGCGCCCTGGTTGGCGATGGTGGCGGTGGCCTTGAAGCCGCCGGGCGTCTTGGCGACGGCGCGGAAGGCGATGACGAGGCCGTCGGCGCGGGCCGCCCCGCGGCCGGCGCGCTCGCCCGGACCGCGCTGGGAGACCTGGCTGTCGCGCGGGTTCGTCACGGTGTCGCGGGGGGCGCCGCCGGCGAAGTTGAGCGAGATCTGCTGCGTGCTCAGCGCGTAGGAGACGATGCCGACCGCGATGACGAGCGCGACGATCGGCAGCAGCGGGAGCGGCAGCATGGAGACGAACCTGGTGAAGCCGCGCCCGCGGGCTGGTTCGGCGAAGGCCGTCTTCGGCCCGTCCGGCGGTTCCAGGGGATCCGGGGGCTCGTCGGGAGCGGCGGCGGGGGCACCGGGGTAGTCGCCCGGGTAGTCGCCGGGGAGCGGGTCGAACCGGTACCCGCCGGGCGGTCCGTGCTGGCGCTCCGCGGCGGGCGGCGGGCCCGGTCTGGGCCGCTCGTACGACGACACGAACACCCGGTCGTCGGTCGGCCCCGAGAACGCCTCGAACGAGGGGTCGGAGGACGGGTCGGAGAGAGCCCCGTAGTACGGCCCGCGGGACGCCGGGGCGCCGGGAGCGGGTTCGTCGTCCGGTGGCTCGTGCCTCGTGTGTCGTCCCATCCCATCCTTCTTCGATCACAGGATGTATACCAAACCCGTACCAAACCTGCCTACTGGATGCGTCAACGCACACGCCTGTACGCGGTCCGTGCGGGGGCCGTTCAGACGGCGAAGTGATCCCAGGCGCCGGAGGGCGGTTCGCGTCCGTCCACGCGCACTCCCGATCCCGTCGTCACGACGCCGATGCGCGACCAGGACGGCGGCACCGAGCCGGGGAACGTCCCGGCGAACGCGTGGTCCTCGCCACCGGTGAGCGCGTGCCGCAGCCCGTCCGGCCCGAGGACGTCCGGGACGGGCACGGACGCCGAGTCGATCTCGATCCGCACGCCGCTCGCGTCGGCGATGTGCCCGAGGTCCTGGACGAGCCCGTCGCTCACGTCCAGCAGCGCGGTGGCGCCGTGGGCCCGCGCCTCACCGCCGGCGCCGTAGGGCGGTTCGGGGCGCCGGTGCGCCGCGATGAGCTCCTCCGCCCCGGCGCGCCCCTCGGTGAGCAGTTCCAGCCCGGCGGAGGCGAACCCGAGCCGTCCCCGGACGGCCACGATGTCGCCCGGGCGCGCCCCGGACCGGGTGAGCGGCGCCGCGCCGCCGAGGTCGCCGAGCGCGGTGACCGCGAGCATGATCTGCGGCGCGGAGACGACGTCGCCGCCCACGACCGACGCCCCGGCCTCGCGGCACTCGTCCGCGAACCCGTCGTAGAGCCGCTCGGCCCAGCCGGTCTCGGTCGCGGCCGGCGCCGCGAAGCCGATCAGGAGCGCGGTGGGCCGGGCGCCCATCGCGACGACGTCGGCGAGGTTCTGCGCGGCGGCCTTGCGCCCGATGTCGTAGGGGCCGGACCAGTCGCGGCGGAAGTGCCGCCCGTCCACCAGCAGGTCGGTGGTGGCGACGACGCGCCCGTCCGGCGCGGCGACGACGGCCGCGTCGTCGCCGGGGCCGAGGCGGACCGCCGGGCCCTGCGGCAGCCGCCGCGTCAGCCGGCCGATCAACCCGAACTCGCCCAGCTCGCCGATCATGCCCATCCGCGCCCGTCCCCCGTGTTCCGCCTGCTCGGCCCGCCTCCGCGCGGAACCCGGTACCCCGGGCCCCCGTCGCGGCGCGTAACACGATACGGTGAACCGTCCGACGGTTGATTCTCCGCTTGGGGAGGACGTGATGGTGCAGGCCTACATCCTCATCCAGACCGAAGTCGGTAAGGCCGCCGAGGTGGCGGGCCACATCTCCGGCGTGACGGGTGTCACCCTGGCGGAGGACGTCACGGGTCCCTACGACGTGATCGTCCGAGCGGAGGCGCGCAATGTCGACGAGCTGGGCAAGCTCGTCGTGGCGCAGATCCAGTCGGTGGAAGGCATCACCCGCACCCTCACCTGCCCGATTGTCCACATTTAAACGGCTCGGCCGACCAGGGCCGTGGCCTTGGGCGGTGCTCGCCGGGGTGGCGGTGCTGGCGGCGGCCTGCGGCGGCGGTGCCGTGCAGGTGCCCGTGCCGAGCCCGGACGCGGCCGGCGCCCGGCTGTGCCAGGGTCTGCGGCTGCCCGAGAAGGTGCACGGGCAGGAGCGCCGCGACACCTCCCCGAGCTCGCCGCTGACCGCCGCGTGGGGGTCGCCCGCGATCGCGCTGCGCTGCGGCGTGCCCCGCCCGGCCTCGCTTCAGCCCACGTCCCAGCTGGTGACGATCAACGGGATCGACTGGTTCGGCACGCCCACCGACCGCCCGGTCACGTGGACGGCGGTGGGCCGCCAGGCGTACGTGGAGATCACGGTGCCGCCGAAGTACGACCCGGCCGGGGACGTGCTGATCGAGCTGGGGCCGCCGATCAAGGCGACGATCCCGGCCAAGCCCGAGGGCCAGATCTGATCACCAGATCGGGACCGGGCTCTCCCCGCGCGGGTAGTAGCCGGGGATCGGCTCGCCGGACGCGGCCCGCTCCAGGCGCCGCTTCATCCCGTCCGACAGCACGTCCGCCTTCATCATCTCGACGAACACGGACGTGACGTTGCCGAGGTCGAACCAGTCGCGCTGCCACGACCACTGCCGGTTCCCCGCGTACCGGAACCAGGACCCGCCGATGCCGAGGACCTCGTAGGGCGTCCCGTCGGGACGGTTCGCGTCGGCGACCTGCTTCCAGAACCCGACGACCTCGCCCTTCGCCTCGTCGACGAGGATGCTCTGGTAGGGGTACGTCCAGCCGTCGAGGCCGCCCATCTCCGAGCCGAGCGCGAGGTCGCGGATCTCGTCGCGGCCGACGGCCATGAAGTCCTGGTTCGGCCCGATGTTCCAGCCGTAGGTGGCGTCCTCGGTGTAGAGGTCGGCCAGCGGACGCCAGTCGCCGGCCTCCTCGCAGCGGCGGTTCTCGGCCAGCCAGTGCTCGACCATCGCGTCGAGTTCGTCACGGGGGAACGCGGGCATCACGCCTCCAGCAGTTTGAGGGCCTGGGTGGGGCAGTAGCGGGCGGCGGCGGCCACCTCGGCGCGCTTGTCCTCGGGCGGCTCGGGGTCCAGGACGCGCACCTTGCCCTTGTCCGGGCCCTTGTCCGGGACTTCGAAGACGTCGGGGGCCTCCAGCTCGCACATGGCGTGGCCCTGGCAGAGGTCCAGGTCGGCCTCGATCCTCACCGGCGCCTCCTGCGGTAGCGGACGGCGCACGGCTGGGCGAGCTGGACGACCATCTTGGAGTGGTCGTTGCGGTAGGTCTCGGGCGGCTGCGCGGGCTCGAACTCCCAGTCCCGCAGCAGCACCGAGAAGATGGCCTTGAGCTGCATCATCGCGAAGTTCGCGCCGACGCAGCGGTGCCGTCCGGCGCCGAACGGCACCCACGTCCAGCGGTTGAGGAGGTCCTCCTCGCGGGGCGCGATGTAGCGGTCGGGGACGAACGCGTCCGGGTCGGGGAAGTCGCTCTCGATCCGGTTGGAGACGGCGAGGCTGCAGCCGACCATCGTCCCGGCGGGGATGCGGTGGCCGCACACCTCCTGGTCGGACTGCGCGACCCGCAGCAGCAGGATCAGCGGCGGGTGCAGGCGCAGCGCCTCCTTGATCGCCGACTCCAGCTCGGGTATGGCGCGCAGCGCCTGGAACGACACCTCGCGGCCGTCGGCGTACAGCTCGTCCAGCTCCGCGACGACGCCGTCGAGCACGCCGGGGTGGCGGAGCAGCTCGATGAGCGTCCAGGCGGCGGTGCCGGACGTGGTGTGGTGCCCGGCGAACATCATCGAGATGAACATGCCGGTGACCTGGTCGGCGTCGAACTTGAGCGTGCCGTCGGCGTCCTTGATCGACATGAGGACGTCGAGGAGGTCGCGGTCCTCCTTCGGCGGCTTCGGGGGCCGGCTGTCCATGATCCCCTGGACGAGCTGGACGAGCCCCGCCCGGGCCGCGTCGCGCTTGCGGAAGCTCTCGATGTCGGCGTACGGGTCGACGTAGGCGATCGCGTCGGTGCCGCGCTCCAGGTCGTGGTACAGGTCGGCGAACCGGCGGTCGAGCTGCTCGCGGAACTTGCGCCCGATGAGGCAGGCCGACGAGGTGTAGATCGTCAGCTCGGCGAAGAAGTCGAGCAGGTCGATCTCGCCCTCGTCGCCCCATCCGGCGACCATCCGGTCGACCTCGGCGGAGATCGTCGCGGCGTGGCCCTTCATGAACGAGCCCTTGAGCGCCTGGTTGTGCAGGGCCTCGCGGCGCTGCTCGGGGGTGGCGTCGAACACCACGCCCTCCCCGAAGATCGGCGTCATGAACGGGTACGCCTCGGCCTGGTCGAGCACCTCGTCGGGGGCGCGGAAGAAGAACTCGTTGGCCTCGGCGCCCGACAGCAGGACGACGCGCTGCCCGGCGAGGACGAACTCGCCGACGTCGCCGCACTCGTCCCGGACGCGGCGCATCAGCCCGATCGGGTCGGTGCGCAGCTCCTCCAGATGGTCGGGACCGCCCGACACGACGCGCGGCTCCACCAAAGCGGTCATGATTCCTCCAGGGGGGCTTCGGGCTGCACTTCGACGAGCCGGAGATGGGCGCCGCGCGGCGTCGCGACGATCGCGGCGACGGCGGCGGCGACGTCGGACGGCCGCAGGAAGTAGGGGTGGCGGGCGTGGCCCCACTTCGCCCAGTCCTCCAGGACGGCGCCGGTGGTGTCGGCGTCCCAGGTCATGCCCATGCCGGTCGCGGTGGGGCCGGGCCGGACGATGGACGCGCGCACGCCCGTCCCCTCCAGTTCCATCTGCATGGTGCGGGCCATGCCCTCGACGCCGTTCTTGGCCGCGACGTAGGCGCCCGTCCAGGAGCGCGGGACGGGGACGGTGTCGGACGAGATGAACACGATGTCGCCGCGCCGCCGCTCCACCATCTGCGGGACGAAGTGCGACACGAGCCGGTGCGCGCCCACGAGGTGGACCTGCACCTGCGCGAGGAAGTCGCCGGAGTCGAGTTCGTGGAGCCGCTTGGCGGACAGGTCGCCGGCGCTGGAGACGACGACCTCGATCGGGCCGAGCGCGTCGCCCGCCGCCGCGGCGAACGCCTTGACGGAGTCGGAGTCGGCGACGTCGAGGGGGTGCGCGAACGCCTCTCCCCCGCCGGCCCGGATCGTCGCGGCCAGCTCCTCGCACTTCTCGGCGCGCCGCGCGCCGAGCGCGACCGGGTGGCCGGCCATCGCCAGCGCCGTGGCCGTGGCCGCGCCGATGCCGGACGACGCGCCGGCCACCACGGCCGGGCGCCGCTCCGGATGGGGGTCGAACCGGGGCATCTACCGCACCTCCACACGCACGGGCAGGGCCGCGAACCCGCGGACGTTCACCGAGTGCACCCGCTCGGCCTTCGCGAAGTCGACCTCGTAGGAGGCGACCTTCCGCACGAACTCGGTCAGCGCGATGCGCGCCTCCAGCCGGGCCAGGTTCGCGCCGAGGCAGAAGTGCCGCCCGCCGCCGAAGCTGACGAGCTGGGAGGTGTCGCGGTCGAGGTCGTAGGCGTCGGCGTCGGCGAACACGCGCGGGTCGCGGTTGGCCGACCCGACCAGCAGCAGTATCCGGTCGCCCGCGGGCACGCGCCGCCCGTGCAGCTCGACGTCCTTCACGACCTTGCGGGCCAGCATCTGGCTGGAGGTGTCGTAGCGGAGCGTCTCCTCCACCCAGTCGTCGACCCGTGCCGGATCGCCCAGCGGCTTCGCCGCCTCGGCGGGGTTGCGCGTGCCCCAGTACAGGGCGTTGGCGAGCAGCTTCGTCGTGGTCTCGTTGCCGGCGACGACCATCAGGAACAGGAACGCGATGATCTCGGTGTCGTCCAGCCGGTCGCCGTCGATCTCGGCGTCCAGCAGCGCGGACGTCAGGTCGCCGGACGGCTTGCGGCGCCGCTCGGCGACCATGTCCTGGTAGTAGCCGACGAGGGTGAGGGCCGCGTCCATCCCGGCGGGCGGGACGTCGTTGAGGCCCTCCTCCCGGTGGACGACGGTGTCGGCGAGCCGGCGCACCTCCACGCGGTCGGCCTCGGGGACGCCCATCATCTCGGAGATGACGTCCATGGGCAGCAGGCCCGCGAAGTCGGCGACGAAGTCGAACTCGCCCTTGTCCAGGGCGGGCTCCAAGTGCCGCAGCGTCAGCGCCCTGATGCCGTCCGCCATCTCCTTGACGCGCCGCGGCGTGAAGCCCTTCGACACGAGCGCGCGCATCCGCGTGTGCCGCGGCGGGTCGAGCGCGAGGAACGACATCGTCCGGTGCGCGTGCGGGCCCCAGGCGCTCGGCTCCAGCGAGACGCCGTGCGAGCTGGAGAACGTCGCGTGGTCGCGGAAGGCCGCCGCGACGTCGGCGTGCCGGGACAGCGCCCAGAAGCCGAGCTCGTCGTTGCGGTAGACGGGCGCCTCCTCGCGGAGGCGCTCGTAGAAGGGGTAGGGGTCTTCATGGACGGCGTAGTCGAACGGGCTGTAGGAGACCTGCGCGGCAGGGTCCACGGCCGTCACCTCACTCCGGGGGGTCGGGCAGGATGAGCTCCGCCATCTCGGCGAGCCGGTCGGCCATGCGGGCGTAGGAGGTGTAGCCCATGCCCGCGTGCACGAGCGCGCCGGTGTAGGCCAGCTCCAGCGCGCCCAGGATCTTGGGGTCGTCCCGGTCGCGGAGCGCGGCCCGCAGCCGCTCGCGGATCGCGACGCCGATCCGCACCCGCAGTTCGCGGACGTCGGGGTCGGTGCCGAGCAGGGCGGTGGTGCACGCCGCCGCCAGCTCCGGCTCGTCCGACACCAGCAGCGCGATCTCGCGCAGCGTCTCCACCACGCGTTCGAGCAGCGCGCCGTCGGCCTCCACCGGCGGCAGCGCGCTGAGCCGCCGCCAGAACACCTCCGTGATCAGATGGTTCTTGGAGGCGAAGTAGGTGTAGGCGGTCGCGGGGGCGACCCCGGCGCGCTTGGCCACGTTGCGGACGGTCAGTCCCTCGTAGCCGGTCTCGCCGACCTCCGCCACGGCGGCGTCGGTCAGCCGCCGCACCGTGTCGGCCTGCCGCTCGGTGAGGCGGCGGCGGGTGGGCTCGGTCGTCAGCCGCTCGTTACCGGACACGTGTCCAGACATTAGTTCAGAAACAGGCGCCGCGCAACGACCCGGTGATGGCGGGGCGGGTGGGATCCGAACCCGGAGCGTCCACTTCCTGAGAGTGGCCCCTCTGCCGGTTGGGGCCGCAATGGGTTTTCCCGGACGAATTCCGGCGGTCCGGGCCTTGCGCTCCGGCGCCGGCTGAACTGTAGTCTGGACAAGTGTCCAGAACAATCGATCGCCTGCTTCTGCTGGACGGGCGGCTCGTCCCCGGGACGGGCGGCGCCTTCGAGACGGTCAATCCCGCGACCGAGGAGGTGCTCGGCACCGCCGCCGACGCCACCGCCGACGACATGGACCGCGCGATCGGCGCCGCCCGGCGCGCGTTCGACGAGACGTCCTGGTCCACCGACCACGCGTTCCGCGTGCGCTGCCTGCGGCAGCTCAGGGAGGGTCTGCAACGCCGGGGCGAGGAACTGCGCGAGCTGACGATCAAGGAGGTGGGCGCGCCGCGGTTCCTGACCTTCGGGGCGCAGCTGGACGCGCCCGTCGACGATCTCGGGTGGTTCGCCGACCTCGTCGAGTCCTACGCGTGGGAACGGGACCTCGGCCGGGCCGAGCCGATGGGGATGCCGAGCGACCGGCGGGTCCGCCGCGAGGCGGCGGGCGTGGTCGGCGCCATCACCCCGTGGAACTTCCCCCACCAGATCAACCTCGCCAAGCTGGGCCCGGCGCTCGCGGCGGGGAACACGGTGGTGCTGAAGCCGGCGCCCGACACGCCCTGGTGCGCGGCGGTGCTCGGCGAGGTCATCGCCGAGGAGACCGACATCCCGGCGGGCGTCGTGAACGTGGTGACGTCGTCCGACCACGGGCTCGGCGCTCAGCTGACGCGGGACCCGCGCGTGGACCTGGTGTCGTTCACCGGGTCCACGGCGACGGGGCGCAACGTGATGACCAGCGCCGCCGGCACGCTCAAGCGGGTGTTCCTGGAGCTGGGCGGCAAGTCGGCGTTCGTGGTGCTGGACGACGCCGACCTGCGGGCCGCGTGCTCGTACGCGGCGTTCTCCGGCGTCGCGCACGCCGGGCAGGGCTGCGCGATCACGACGCGGATCCTCGTCCCGCGCGACCGCTACGACGAGGCCGCCGAGATCACGGCGGGCACGCTGACCAGGCTCGGCGTCGGCGACCCCGGCGACGACCGGACGGTCTGCGGCCCGGTCATCTCCGCGAAGCAGCGCGAGCGCGTCGAGGGCTACCTGGAGCTGGCCGTCCAGGAGGGCGGCTCGTTCGCGTGCGGCGGCGGGCGCCCGGAGGGCCGCGGCACGGGCTTCTGGATCGAGCCGACGCTGATCACCGGGCTCACCAACGACGCCCGCGCGGCCCGCGAGGAGATCTTCGGCCCGGTGCTGACCCTGCTGCCGCACGACGGCGACGACGACGCGGTGCGGATCGCGAACGACTCGCCGTACGGGCTGTCGGGCGCGGTGCACGGCGGCGACGCGGAACGGGCGCGGGCGGTCGCGCGGCGGCTGCGCGCCGGGACGGTGAGCGTGAACGGCGGCGTCTGGTACGGCGCGGACGTCCCGTTCGGCGGCTACAAGCAGTCGGGCATCGGCCGCGAGATGGGCGTGGCCGGGTTCGAGGAGTACCTGGAGACCAAGGCGATCGCGGAGGGCGCATGAGGTTCGAGGGAAGGGTCGCGGTCGTCACCGGGGCCGCGCAGGGCATCGGCGAGGCGTACGCAAGGGCGCTGGCCGCCGAGGGCGCGCACGTCGTCGTCGCCGACGTGGACGAGCGCGGGCAGGGCGTGGCCGACGACATCAAGGGCCTGTTCGTCCGGACCGACGTGTCCGACCCCGCGTCGGTGGAGGCCATGGCGGCGGCCGCGAAGGAGCGGTTCGGCGGGATCGACCACCTCGTCAACAACGCCGCCATCTTCGGCACGATGAAGCTGGACTTCCTCTTCACGGTCGACTGGGACTACTACAAGAAGTTCATGGCCGTGAACATGGACGGCGCGCTGCTGTGCGCACGCGCCTGCCACCCCCACATGCAGGAGCGCGGCGGCGGCTCCATCGTGAACCAGTCGTCCACGGCGGCGTGGCAGTACTCCGGCTTCTACGGGCTGGCCAAGGTCGGCGTCAACGGGCTCACGCAGCAGCTCGCGCACGAGTTCGGCAGCATGAACATCCGCGTGAACGCGATCGCGCCCGGCCCGATCGACACCGAGGCGAACCGCACCGTCGTGCCGGGCAACATGTCGCAGAAGATCGTCCAGGACAAAATGGCGCTGAAGCGCATGGGGTCGCCCGAGGACCTCGTCGGCGCCTGCCTGTTCCTGCTGTCGGACGACGCGGCGTGGATCACCGGGCAGATCGTCAACGTCGACGGGGGCGAGGTGTTCCGCGCATGAGCGAAGCGAACCGGCAGGCGCGGGGGGTCGTCCCCCCGCAAGAGAAACGCATGAAGGTCGGGTTCATCGGGCTCGGCCAGATGGGCGCGCCGATGGCGGGGCATCTCGCCGGCGACGGCGTGGTCGTCTACGACGCGCGCCCGGAGGCGATGGCGCCGCTGGTGAAGGCGGGCGCGCGGGCGGCCGGGAGCGTGGCCGAGGTCGCCGCGCACGCCGACCTCGTCTCGATCATGGTGCGGGACGACGAGCAGGTGAACGAGGTCGGCGACGAGGTGCTCGCGAGCGCCCGCCCGGGCACGGTGCTGGCGATCCACTCCACGATCCGCGCGCGGACGGCCGAGAACCTCGCGGCGCGGGCCCGGCGGTACGCGATCGAGGTCGTGGACGCGCCGGTCAGCGGCGGGTTCATGGGGGCGAGCGCGGGCAGCCTCGCGGTGATGGTCGGCGGTACGGACGAGGCGTTCGAGCGCTGCCGGGAGCCGTTCGGCGCCTGGGCCGGCCTCGTCCTGCACATGGGCCCGGTCGGCGCGGGCACCCGCACGAAGCTGGCCCGCAACATGCTGCACTTCATCTCGTTCACGGCCGCCGCCGAGGCGCAGCGGCTGGCGGAGGCGTCGGGGGTGTCGCTGCGCAAGCTGGGCCGGGTCGTCCGGCACACCGACGCGATCACCGGCGGCGCGGGGTCGATCATGCTGCGCCCGACGACCGCGCCGCTGGATCCGGACGACGACCTGTACGGCATCCTGTGCCACACCCGCGACCTCGGCGAGAAGGACCTGTCGCTCGCCTTGGAACTGGCGGACGAACTGGGCGTCGACGTGCCCCTCGCCCGCATCGCCCGCGACCGCTTCGGCCCCGGCCTCGGCCTGGGCGAGGGAGACACCGATGGATGAGCGGCGCGAGCGCGGCCTGGAGATGATGCGGCAGGTCTACGGGTGGGAGATCGGGGACGCGCCCGGCGACTTCTTCGGCATCACCGTCGACCATCTGTTCGGCGACATCTGGACGCGTCCGGGCCTCACCCTGCGCGACCGGCGCCTGCTGCTCATCGGCATGCTCGCGGGCCAGGGGCTCAACGACGTCCTCGACATCCAGATCCCGGCGGCGCTGGCCAACGGCGAGGTGTCCCCGGACGAGCTGCGCGAGATCGGCATCTTCCTGACCCACTACGTCGGCTGGCCGCTCGGCTCCCGGCTGAGCGTCCAGATCGACACGCTGATCGCCAAGCACGAGAAGCAGAAGAAAAAGGACGAATAGGCAACCGGGCGGCCGGTGCGGGCGTCCAACGTCCATGCGTGGTCGTCTCTTCGCACCGGCCGCGACGATGCTGCTGCTGGCCGGGACCGCCGGGTGCTCCGGAGCGTCCGGCCCCCGGCCGGGCCCGGCACCGCCGGCGCGGCTCGTCGCCTACGGCGGCTGCGACGCCCTGCTGGAGGATCTGCGCAGCGCCACGGCCGACAAGGTCGGGCCCACCGGATTCGAGGACATGCCCCTCCTGCCGAAGGACGGGGTCTGGGCGCTCGGGGGCGGCAAGCTCCCGGCCGACGCGCTCCCGGCGCAGGAGCATTCGACGACCAACGCTCACGAACCAGGCGCGGACGAGCCGGACTTGGTCAAGACCGACGGCCGCAGGATCGTGGCGGTCGCGAACCAGCGCCTGCGGGTCATCGACCCGGCCGGCCGCAAGATCACGCACACGCTGAAGCTGCCCGGCTCCACCCGTTTCGACCACGGCGAACTTCTCCTCAGCGGCGACCGCGCGCTCGTGCTGGCGGACCACGTGCCGCCGGTCGCGGGCGGGGAGCCCCCGCCGGGGCACGCCGGCCGGGCGACGCGGCTGACGCTGGTCGACCTCTCCGGCACGCCGAAGATCATCGGCACGATGACGTCCGACACCGAGTACCTGGACGCGCGGCAGCACGGCTCGACCGTCCGCGTCGTGGTGCGGCGGACGCACCCGAGGATCGCCCTGCCCGGCGGCACCGACCGGGAGGACGCGATCGAGGAGAACCGGGTGGAGGTCTGGAAGGCCCCGCTCGAAGCATGGCTTCCCGCCTTCCGCCTGGGCGACGGGAGGACGTACCGGACGCCGTGCGACCAGGTCAGCCGCCCGTCCGCGTACAAGGGCACATCGACGGTGACCGTGCTGACGCTCGACCTGGCCAAGGGCCTCGGCGATCCGCAGGCCGTCACGATCACGGCCGAAGGGTCGACCGTCTACGGCAACGGCCAGAGCCTGTACGTGACCGGCATGGACATGGCGCCGTTCAGATCGCAGGCCAGGAAGGCCCCTGAGCCGGCCACCGACATCTACAAGTTCGACGTGAGCGGCAACGGCCGTCCGCGCTACGCGGCGTCAGGGTCGGTCAAGGGCTTCCTGCTCAACCAGTACTCCATGTCGGACTACAACGGGAACCTCCGCCTCGCCACGACCACCGACCGGAACAGCCCCACATCGCAGAGCTCGGTGCACGTCCTCGCGCAGCACGGCGAAAGGCTCGACCAGGTCGGGCGGATCGACGGGCTCGGCAGGGGCGAGCGCATCCACTCCGTCCGGTTCATCGGCTCGGCGGCCTATGTGGTGACGTTCCGGCGGACCGACCCGCTGTACGTGCTCGACCTGGCGAACCCGGGCCGTCCCGTCCGCACCGGCGAACTGAAGATCACCGGCTACTCGGCGTACCTGCACCCCGTGGCCGGCGGCAGGCTCCTCGGCGTCGGCCAGGACGCCGGCGCCTCCGGCCGCACGACCGGCCTCCAGGTCTCCCTCTTCGACGTCTCCGGCGCACCCCGCCGCATCGACGCCTACACGGTCCCCGGCACCACCTCCCAGGTGGAGTTCGACCCGCACGCCTTCCTGTACCGGCCGAAGTCGGGCCTCACCGTCGTGCCGATGACGCGACCGGGCGCCAGGACCGCCGAGGCGCTCGCCCTCAAGGTCACCGGCGACGCCGTCACCAAGGTCGGCACCGTCCGGCACCCCGGCCTGTACCTGGGCAACGCCGTCACGCGCTCACTGATCGTCGGCGGCACCCTCTGGACGACCTCCGAGGCGGGCGCGTACGCGACCGACGCCGCCACCCTGGAGAACGGCGACTGGCTCCCCTACGACTAGCGCCGCCGCCTGGCCCGCTCCGGCTAGCGCAGGCCGGTCGAGCGCTTCAGCGCCGTCTGGATGAGCCGGTCTACCAGCGCCGGGTAGTCCAGCCCGGTCGCCGCCCACATCTGCGGGAACGCCGACGTCGGCGTGAAGCCCGGCATGGTGTTGATCTCGTTGAGGATCCACCGGCCGTCGGGCGTGTGGAAGAAGTCGACGCGGGCGAGGCCCTCGCAGTCGAGCGCCTCGAACGCCTGCACGGCGACGCGGCGGACCTCCTCGATCTCCGCGGGCGGCAGGTCCGGCGGGATCGCGAGGCCGGTCGAGCCGTCGATGTACTTGGTCTCGAAGTCGTAGAAGTCGTGCTCGCCCGCCATCACGATCTCGGCGGGCAGGCTGGCCTCGGCGGGGCCGTCGTCCTCGCCCTGCAGGACGCCGCACTCGATCTCGCGGCCCTCGATCGCGGCCTCCACGACCACCTTCGGGTCGTGCTCGCGCGCCGCGTCGACCGCCGCCTCCAGGTCGGCCTCGTCGGTGACGCGGGTGATGCCCATGCTCGACCCGGCGCGGGCCGGCTTGACGAACACCGGGGTGCCGTCCGCGAGGCCCAGCTCCTTGATCTCGTCGATCTTGCGCTTGCGCTCGCGCCGCCACTCCCGGTCGCCGACCAGCACGTACGGGCCGACGGGCAGGCCGCGCGCCTGCCAGACGAGCTTCATGTAGCCCTTGTCCATGCCGACGGCGCTGGCCAGCACCCCGGCGCCGACGTACCGGACGCCGGCGAGGTCGAGCAGGCCCTGGATGGTGCCGTCCTCGCCGTAGGGTCCGTGCAGCAGCGGCAGGACGACGTCGACCTCGGCGAGCGTCTCGGGGATCTCGCCCGGCTGGACGACCATCAGCCCGCGGCTGTCGGGGTCGAACGGCAGCGCGAGGACGCCGCCGGAGCCGGTCACCTCGGGCAGCCGGCCGTCCTCGATCGCGAGCGTCAGGTCGGCGGGCGGGAGCACCCAGCGGCCGTCGCGGGCGATGCCGATCGGCACCACGTCGTAGCGGTCCCGGTCGATGGCGGCCATGACGGCGCCCGCGGTGACGCAGGAGATCGCGTGCTCGGAGCTGCGCCCGCCGAAGACCACGGCCACGCGGATCCTAGAAACCTGGGACATGACGTCCGACCCTACCGGTGATCAACCTGTGCGGGCCACGAGCGGACCTGGCGCGACCCCACGTCACACCCCGTACCGCTCGGGCTTCGGGGAGCGCGAGATCAGCGACACCGCGGCCTCCTTGATCGGCATGCCGTGGTGCAGGACGGCGGTGACCGCCTCGGTGATCGGCATTTCCACGTTGTGCTTGCGGGCGAGCGCCAGCACCGCCTCCGACGACTTGACGCCCTCGGCGGTCTGCCGGGTGACGGCGATGACCTCGTCGAGGGTCATGCCGCGGCCGAGGTTCTCGCCGAACGTCCGGTTCCGCGACAGCGGCGAGATGCACGTCCCGACGAGGTCGCCCATCCCGGCGAGGCCGGCGAACGTGTGCTCGTCGGCGCCGAGCGCGGCGCCCAGCCGGGCGATCTCGGCGAGCCCGCGGGTGATCAGCAGCGCCTGGGTGCTGGCGCCGAACCCGAGCCCGACCGACATGCCGACGCACAGCGCGACGATGTTCTTCACCGCGCCGCCGAGCTCGCAGCCGACCATGTCGGTGGAGGTGTAGACGCGGAAGTACGGGGTCATGGTGGCGGCCTGGAGGCGCTGCGCGACCGCCTCGTCCACGCACGCGGCGACCGCGGCGCCGGGCTCGCCGCTCGCGATCTCCCGGGCGAGGTTGGGGCCGCAGAACACGCCGACGCGCTCCTGCGGGATGCCGGCGACCTCGCGGATCACCTCCGACATCCGCAGCGACGTGCCGATCTCGACGCCCTTCATCAGGCTGACGAGGACCGCGTCCGGCGGCAGGTGCGGCAGCCAGTCCCCGAGGTTGCGGCGAAGCGTCTGCGCGGGCACGGCGAGCGCGACGAAGTCGGCGCCCTTGAGCGCCTCCGCCGGGTCCAGCGTGGCGCGGACGCCCACCGGCAGCGTGACGCCCGGCAGGTAGTCGGGGTTCTCGTGCCGCTCGTTGACCGCCTCGACGACCTCGGGGCGGCGGCCCCACAGGACCACGTCGCCGCCGGCGTCGCGCAGCAGCTTGGTGAACGTCGTCCCCCAGGATCCGGCGCCCATGACCGCGGTACGGAAGGTCACGAGTCGGCCGCCTTCCGCTTCACCGCGGGCCCGGTCTCCGGCGCGGCCGGCCGGGCCGGCTCCGGAACGCCGGCCCTGGCCGCCGCGGCGGCGCGGCGGCGCTCCTCCAGCACCCGGTGGTGGTCGTAGCGCTCGGCGGGCGGCTCCTCGCCGCGCAGCTCGCCGAGCAGCCCGGCGATCGCCGTCATGATGTCGTCGGTCGCGGCCCGCAGCGTCTCCCTGCTGAGCGGCAGCCCCGCGTACTCCGACAGGTCCACGGGCGGTCCGGCGATCACCCGCATCGTCTTGCGGGGCAGCGGGTGGAACCCCTTCTTCAGGCTCCCCGCGAGGCCCTTCTGCTCGCCCTTCTTGTACGGCATCAGCTCGTGCGCGCCCCAGCTCGCCACCGGGACGACCTTCGCGCCGGTCTTCAGCGCCATCCGGGCGACGCCCGTCTGGCCGGTCATGGGCCACAGCTCGGGGTCACGGGTGCAGCTGCCCTCCGGGTAGAACATCAGGCATTCGCCGTCCACCAGCGCCTTCTCCGCGTCCTTGAGGGCCTCTGCCGCGTCGGCGCGGTCGCGGTACACGGGGATCTGGCCGGTGCCGCGCAGCACGGCGCCGATGAACCGCACGTCGAACAGCGTCGACTTGGCCAGGTAGACCGGATAGCGGCCCGACTCGTAGACGAAGTGGGCGAGCGCGAGGGGGTCGGACTCGGAGATGTGGTTGGCGGCGATGATGACGCCGCCCTTCCCGGGTACGTTGCCCCGGCCCCGCCAGTCGCGTTTCAGGAGCCCGAACAGCAGCGGGCGCAGGATGACGATCGTGAGCTTCCGCCAGCCCGGCGAGTACCCGTGGCTCATGCCCGTCCCCTCCTCATTCCGTCCCCTCCTCGGTTCATCCCCCGGATGAACATGGGGTGTCCTCAAGTGTCGCGGTTGCGTGCGCATAGTGTCGAGTTGCCATGTCTACATCAGCACGGCCCGCCGCGGCGCACGGCGGGCCTCATCTCCACTGGTCGCTCGTCGTCCCGGTCAAGGTCCTGGCCAGGGCCAAGACCCGGATGGCCGCCGCGGCGGGCCCCCACCGGGAGGCGCTCGCGCTGGCGGTGGCGGCCGACACGGTCGCCGCGGCGCTGCGCTGCACCCGGGTCCGCGACGTGATCGTTGTCACCGACGATCCCCTTCCGGCGGCCGACCTCGCCGCCCTCGGCGCCCGCATCGTGCCCGACGTGCCGGACGCGGGCCTGAACCCGGCGCTGGTGTACGGCGCCGGCCGGGGGCGCGAGCTGTCCCCGGACGCGGGCGTCGGCGCGCTGTCGGCAGACCTGCCCGCTCTGCGGCCGGATGAACTCGCCCGCGTCCTCGACGCCGCCGCGGCCGAGCCCGAGGCGTTCGTGCCGGACGCGGCGGGCATCGGCACGACCCTCTACACGGCCCGCCCCGGCGTCGCGTTCGCCCCGGCGTTCGGCGGCGGCTCCCGCGCGGCGCACCGCTCCCGCGGCGCCGCGGAGATCCTTCTGCCCGCCACCGACAGCGTACGCCGCGACGTCGACACCCCGGAGGACCTCCGCGCCGCGCTCGCGCTCGGCACCGGCCCCCGCACCGCCGAGGTCGCGGCGCGCCTGCCGTCGCTGGCCTAGAGTTCCCCCATGCAGGCGACGGTGAAGGCGTTCGACGCGGAGACCCGGTCGGGGAGCGTGCTGCTCGACGACGGGACGGAGCTGGCGTTCGACGCGGACGCGTTCGCGGCGGGCGGGCTGCGGCTGCTGCGCTTCGGGCAGCGGGTGCGGCTGGCCGTCGCGGAGGACGGGCGGGTCTCGGCGATCACGCTGTCGACGTTCCCGCTGCCGTCCTGAACGCGACAGCGCCCGGGACCTCGCGGTCCCGGGCGCTGTCGCGGTGAGGCTACTTCTTGCCGGCCACCAGGTTCTTGAAGTCGGCGCCGGCCTTGAACTTCGGCACGGACGTCGCGGGAACCTCGATGGTCTTGCCCGTTGCGGGGTTGCGGGCCGTACGGGCAGGCCGGTCGGCCTTCTCGAACGAACCGAACCCGGTGATCGCGACCTTGTCGCCCTTGGCGACGGCGGTCTGGATCGCCTCCAGGATCGCGTCGACGGCCTCGGCTGCGGCCTTCTTGCTGCCCAGCCGGTCAGAGATGGCGTCGACCAGCTCACGCTTGTTCATGGGTTACTCCTCTAGTTCCCCCCTTGCCCGACCGAAACTAAGGGACCTGCGGCATGGACACAATCACCTGCACACAGAAGTTGGCGTGTCGCTGGCGTTTTTGTCGGCCTCGCCCCTGTCTCGCCGGGTGACCGGACCAGATCCGGCCACTGCGCACGCTAACCGACGTCGGGCCCCTCGTGGAAATCGGCGAGGAACCCCTCCAGCCTGCGCGCCGCCAGTCCGGCGTCCCGTTTCGCCAGATCGGTGATCGCCAGCAGGTGCCGGATGAGCCGCTGCCGGGTCTCCGGCGGAAGCGGCGCGACGGCCTTGTGAGCGTCACGCAACTGCCGCGCGAGCTGGGTCAACGCGGGATCGTCCCACTTAGGCCCCGCCCACGGAAGGGCACTCAATTCCATTCCCCCAAACGCTCGGCGAGCATGTCACTACAGGAAATTGTCCCTGGTGCCCATACCGCTCCACACGTCCGGGGGTGCATCAAGCGTGGCCCATGCCGCCCGGCGGCTGGATGCGCGGGGCGGCACGGGCCATGTCGACGATCACCGCTCACGGGAAGCGGCATGTTTCCGCTGGTCAGCGGCTTGTTTCAGGGACGCGGCCGGCAGGCCGCCACCTGAGTCGCGCCGTCAGACCGTGGTGGGGAGCCAGGGGCGGCGGGATTCCTCGTAGGTGCCGATGTCCTCGGCGTGGCGGAGGGTGAGGCCGATGTCGTCCAGGCCCTCCATGAGACGCCAGCGGGTGTAGTCGTCGATGTCGAAGGCCGCGACGACGTCCGCGTAGCGGACCTCGCGCTTGTCGAGGTCGACGGTGATCTCCAGGGTGGGGTCCTTCTCGACGCGGGCCTGGAGGTCCTCGACCTGGTCGCCGGTCAGGATGACGGGCAGCAGGCCCATCTTGGTGGAGTTGTTGCGGAAGATGTCGCCGAAGCGCGGCGCGATGATGACGCGGAACCCGTACTGCTGCAGGGCCCAGACGGCGTGCTCGCGGGACGAGCCGGTGCCGAAGTCGGGCCCGGCGACCAGGATGCCGGCGCCGTCGTACTGGGGCTGGTTCAGGACGAACCCGGGGTCCTCGCGCCAGGCGGAGAACAGGCCCTTGTCGAACCCGGTGCGGCTGACCTGCTTCAGCCAGACGGCCGGGATGATCTGGTCGGTGTCGACGTTGCTGCGGCGCAGCGGGACCGCGCGCCCGGTGTAGGTGGTGAACGCTTCCATCGTGGTTCCTTAGAGGTCGGCAGGGGCGGTCAGGCGGCCGGTGACGGCGGTCGCGGCGGCGACGGCGGGCGACACCAGGTGGGTGCGGCCGCCGGGGCCCTGCCGGCCCTCGAAGTTGCGGTTGGACGTGGACGCGCTGCGCTCGCCGGGCGTGAGCTTGTCGGGGTTCATCGCCAGGCACATGGAGCAGCCGGCCTCGCGCCATTCGGCGCCGGAGGCGGCGATGACCTCGTCGAGGCCCTCCCCCTCGGCCTGCTTCTTGACCTTCATGGAGCCGGGGACGACCAGCATGCGGACGCCGTCGGCGACCTTGCGGCCCCGCAGCACGCCGGCGACGGCGCGGAGGTCCTCGATGCGGCCGTTGGTGCAGGACCCGACGAAGACGGTGTCGACCGCGATCTCGCGCAGCGGCGTCCCGGCGGTGAGGCCCATGTAGTCCAGGGCGCGCTCGGCGGCCTGGCGCTGGACGGGGTCGGCGAACGAGGCCGGGTCGGGCACGGAGCCGCCGAGCGGCAGTCCCTGGCCGGGGTTGGTGCCCCAGGTGACGAACGGGGTCAGCTCGGCCGCGTCGATCACGACCTCGGTGTCGAAGACCGCGTCGTCGTCGGTGCGCAGGGACGTCCAGTACTCGACGGCCCGGTCCCAGTCGGCGCCCCGCGGGGCATGCGGGCGGCCCTTGAGGTAGGCGAAGGTGGTCTCGTCCGGGGCGATCATCCCGGCGCGGGCGCCGGCCTCGATGGACATGTTGCAGACCGTCATGCGGCCCTCCATCGACAGGGAGCGGATCGCCTCGCCGCGGTACTCGATGATGTGGCCCTGGCCGCCGCCGGTGCCGATGCGGGCGATGATCGCGAGGATCAGGTCCTTCGCGGTGACGCCCTCCGGCAGCGCGCCGTTCACGGTGACGGCCATCGTCTTCGGCTGGACCTGCGGCAGCGTCTGGGTGGCGAGGACGTGCTCGACCTCGCTGGTGCCGATCCCGAACGCCAGGGCGCCGAACGCGCCGTGGGTGGAGGTGTGCGAGTCGCCGCAGACGACGGTCATGCCGGGCTGGGTGAGGCCGAGCTGCGGGCCGATGACGTGCACGATGCCCTGGCCCTCGTCGCCCATCGGGTGCAGCCGGATCCCGAAGTCGGAGCAGTTCTTGCGCAGCGTCTCGACCTGGGTGCGCGACACCGGGTCGGCGATGGGCTTGAGCAGGTCCGTCGTCGGGACGTTGTGGTCCTCGGTGGCGATGGTCAGGTCGGGGCGGCGGACCTCGCGGCCGGTCATCCGCAGCCCGTCGAACGCCTGCGGGCTCGTCACCTCGTGGACGAGGTGCAGGTCGATGTAGAGGAGGTCCGGCTCACCTTCGGCACGCCGTACGACGTGCGCGTCGTAGACCTTCTCGGCCAGTGTTCGGCCCATCACTCCCACCTCACCTGTCATGATCGGCGGCGTCCGGTGCTCGCCCGGCGCGCCGTGGTCTCGGTCACCTCGACTTGCAATCTCATATTACGAGACGGCAATATCAAGACATGGACAACTCTAGCGGAGTCGGCGTACTTGACAAAGCCGTTCTCGTTCTGAATGCGCTGGAGGCCGGCCCGGCCTCGCTCGCCCAGCTCGTCCAGACCACCGGGCTGGCCCGCCCCACGGCGCACCGGCTGGCCGTCGCGCTGGAGCACCACCGCCTCGTGCACCGGGACACCCAGGGCCGCTTCATCCTCGGGCCGCGGCTCGCCGAGCTGGCCGTCGCCGCCGGCGAGGACCGCCTCCTCGCGATCGCCCAGCCCATCCTGGCCCAGCTGCGCGACCTCACCGGCGAGAGCGCCTCCCTGTTCCGCCGCCAGGGGGACGTCAGGGTATGCGTCGCCGCGGCCGAGCGGACCAGCGGCCTGCGCGACACCATCCCGGTCGGCGCCGCGCTGCCGATGACGGCGGGCTCGGCCGCGCAGATCCTGCTGGCCTGGGAGGAGCCCGACCGGCTGCACCGGGGGCTGCGCAACGCCAAGTTCGAGGCGACGACGCTGGCGTCCGTCCGGCGGCGCGGCTGGGCGCAGAGCGTCGGGGAGCGCGAGCAGGGCGTCGGGTCGGTGTCGGCTCCGATCCGCGGCGCGGGCGGGCGGGTGATCGCCGCCGTCTCGGTGTCCGGGCCCCTCGAGCGCCTGACGCGCTCCCCCGGGCGCCTGCACGCCGCCCCCGTGGCCGCCGCCGCCGAGAAGATCTCCGAGGGGATGCGCCGCACCGCCTCCTGACCCCCCGAACATAGAGTCGGCGAATGGACGAATCCCGGCTGCGCGACCGGCTCGCGGACCTCACCCTCCAGGAGAAGGTCCACCTGCTCACCGGTGACGGATTCTGGACCCTGCGCCCCATCCCCCGGATCGGGTTGCGGGGTCTCGTCATGTCGGACGGGCCGTCCGGCGTGCGGGGCACGGCCTGGGACGAGCGGAGCACGAGCCTGCTGTTCCCGAACCCGACGGCGCTCGCCGCGGCGTGGGATCCCGGACTCGCGGAGCGGATCGGGCGGCTGAACGGCGCGCAGGCGCGCGACAAGGGCGTGCACGTCCAGCTCGCGCCGACGGTCAACCTGCACCGGACGCCGCTGGGCGGACGGCACTTCGAGAACTACTCCGAGGACCCGCTGCTCACTGCGCGCATCGGCGCCGCGTTCGTGCGCGGGGTCCAGTCGGCGGGCGTCGCGGCGGCGGTGAAGCACTTCGTCGGCAACGACTCCGAGACCGCCCGCATGTCCTACGACGCGCGCATCGGCGGGGACGCCCTGGGCGAGGTGTACCTGCGCCCGTTCGAGGAGGCCGTGAAGGCGGGCGCGTGGGCGGTGATGGCCGCGTACAACAAGGTCAACGGCACGTCCATGACGGAGAACCGCGAGCTGCTGACCGGCGTGCTGAAGGAGCGCTGGGGGTTCGACGGCGTCCTGGTCTCCGACTGGACGGCGATCCGCTCCACCGAGGCGAGTGCCGAAGCGGGCATGGACGTGGAGATGCCGGGCCTGCCCACCAGCCCGTGGCGGGACAGGCTCGTCGACGCCGTCCGCGCGGGAAGGGTCGCCGAGGAGCTGATCGACGACAAGGTGCTGCGCGTCCTGCGGCTGGCCGCGCGGGTGGGCGCGCTCGACGGCCTTCCCGGCCCGGCGCCGGTGAGCGCGGGGTGCGGCTGGAGTTCTTCGGGGCCGGCGGCGCCCTGATCGAGTCGCAGCACCGCAGGGCGGCGCATTTCGTCTTCCTCGGCGGGATCCCCGGGGGCACCGCCCGGATCGTCGCCCGGACCCTGATGGCGCCGGCCGAGGACGGCGTCCACACGTTCGCGATCGCGGGCGCCGGCGAGTACGAGCTGCGCGTTGGCGAGACCCTGGCGGCGGTGACGCCGGATCCCGGCCACGGCGATCCGGTGGAGGCGCTGCTGCGTCCGCCCGAGCACCGGATCGAGGTCGAGCTGAAGGCGGGCACGGCCGTTCCGGTCGAGTTGCGCTGCACCCACGCGCCCGGACGGTTCGGGACGGCGTTCGGTATCGGCCACCACGCCCCGCACCTGGACGAGGACGACGCGCTCGCCGCCGCGGTGGCCGCCGCCCGCGACGCCGAGGCCGCCGTCGTGGTCGTCGGGACGAACGACGACGTGGAGAGCGAGGGCTTCGACCGCACGACCCTCGCCCTGCCCGGCCGCCAGGACGAGCTGGTCTCCGCCGTCGCCGCCGCCAATCCGCGCACCATCGTGGTGGTGAACGCGGGCGCGCCGGTGCTGATGCCCTGGCGGGAGGAGGTCGCCGCCGTGCTGTGGGCGTGGCTGCCGGGCCAGGAGGGCGGCGACGCGGTCGCGGACGTCCTCACCGGCGCGGCCGAGCCGGGCGGGCGGCTGCCCACCACGTTCCCCGCGTCGCACGACGGCGTCCTGTCGCCGGTACCGGCCGAGGACGGGACGCTGCCCTATGCCGAGGGCACCGCGATCGGCTACCGGCATTACGCGCCCGGCCAGGTCGCGTACCCGTTCGGGCACGGGCTCGGCTACACGACCTGGGAGTACGTGTCGGTCGCGGTCTCGGGCGATGCGGCCGAGGTGACCGTCCGCAACACCGGGAGCCGGGCCGGGCGCGAGGTCGTCCAGTGCTACGCCGTCGCGGACGGGACGGTCCGGCTCGCGGGCTTCGCCGCCGCCGAGGCCGCCCCCGGCGACGCAGTCACGGTCCGGGTCGCGCTGGACGAGCGGGCCCCCGTCCCGTGCGTGCTCTGGGCGGGCCGGTCGGTCACCGACCTTCGAATCAGCACAACTCGGACAGACATTGGATAGTGCCGGTATCCAATCCCCCGCCCTCGCTACCGTTGGCCCCCGGTGGAGGGGGTTCGACGGTGCAGATCTCCGAGCTCAGCGATCGGAGCGGGCTGACGGTTCAGACGATCAAGTTCTACATCCGGGAGGGCCTGCTCCCCAAGGGCTCGGCGGTGAGCGCGACCCGCTCGGAGTACGACGGCCGGCACCTGGAGCGGCTGCGGCTGATCAACGCGCTGCGCGAGGTCGGTGACCTGCCGGTCGCGGCGATCCAGCGGATCATCGAGGCCGTCGAGGACGACCGGGTCGGCCTGCACGACCTGTTCGCCACCGCCCGGCACGCGATCGGCCCGCACGTCGCGGCGCCGCACGACCCGCACTGGCGCGCCGCCCGCGAGGACGTCGACGCCCTCGTCCTCGAACTCGGCTGGACCGTCGGCGCGGACGCCCCGGCCCGCGACCTGCTCGCGCACACCTTCACGGCGCTGCGCCGCCTCGGCTACCCGATCACGCTCAAGGACCTGCGGCCCTACGTGCGGGCCGCCGCCGGCGTCGCCGAGCACGAGATCGGCCGGGTCGCGGGCGGGGCGCCGCGCGGCCGGGCCGCCCACGCGCTGCTCGTCTCGACCGTCCTCTACGAGCAGGTCCTCACGGCCCTGCACCGGCTGGCCCAGGAGGACGCCTCGGCCCGCCGCTTCGGCGCCGGCTGACCCCGCCACCAGGCATTCCCGAGATAATCAATCGGAATTGGCATTCATGGGCGACATTAAGGCATTAAGTTTCATCGCCTAATATGAATGGCGATGACCGCGACAGAGGGCCGCAACCCGGGCGGCAGGTGGACCGACCGCCTGCTCGCCGAGGGCAGCGATCCCGATCCCCGCTTCACGCTCGCCAACGAGCGCACGTTCCTGGCCTGGATCCGGACGGCGCTGGCGCTCATCGCGGGCGGCATCGGCGTCGCGCTCGCCGGCGACTTCGTCGGGCCGGTGCTGCGGCACGGCCTCGCGGTCGTGTTCGCCGCGACCGGCGCGCTCGTCGCCGCGCTCGCGTTCCGCCGCTGGCTGCGCACCGAGCGGGCGCTGCGCCGCGAGGAGACGCTGCCGCCGCCCGTGCTCGCACCGGTCATGGCCTACGGCATCGCGATCGCCTCGATCGTCCTGCTGGTCGCCATCCTGGTCACCCAGTGAAGCCCGGCCGTCCGGGCGGGCTCGGGGACCGCGGGGCGCAGCCGGAGCGGACGGCGCTCGCCTGGTCGCGCACCACCCTCTCGCTGATCGTCGCGGGGCTGCTGTGCGTGCGGTTCGCGCCCTCGGCGCCCGGCGCGGCCACCGCGGCGGCGGTCGTCTGCGGCGGCGCCGCGCTGCTGCTGCGCCGCAGCCGGGCCGGCCTGCGCGCCCGGCGGCACCAGGTCCCCGCCGGGCGCGGCGCCGCCGACCCGGTCTCCGTCCTGCTCATGACGGGCCTCGCGCTGCTCCTCGCCGCGGTGACGCTCCTCTTCGCCTTCTGAGACCCATGCGCGTCTCGCATGCCTGCCGTGCGAACTCTTCGCTGGTGTCATGGCTGTACGGCGCTTAACGTCGATTCCGCCATGACAAGAATCGCTTTTCTCGGACTGGGGCGCATGGGCGCCCCCATGGCCGGGCGGCTCCTGGCCGCCGGTCATGACGTATCCGTATGGAACCGGACACCCGGCAGGGCCGCACCGCTCGCGGGGGCCGGCGCCGCCGTGCACGCCACGCCCGCAGAGGCCGCCGCGGGCCGCGACCTGGTGATCACCATGCTCACCGACGCGGACGCCGTCGAGGACGTCCTGTTCGGGCCCGGCGGCGGGGGCGGCGCCGTCCGGGCGCTGGAGCCCGGCGCCGTGATCGCCGACATGTCCACGATCGGCCCGGACGCCGTACGCCGCGTCCGGGACCGGCTGCCCGCGGGCATCGGCCACGTCGACGCGCCCGTCTCCGGGAGCGTCCCGCAGGCGGAGGCGGGCGAACTGGTGATCCTCGCCGGCGCCGCGGACGCCGACCTGGCGCGCTGCGCGGCCGCGTTCGAGGCGCTCGGAACCGTCCGGCACGTCGGCCCGCCCGGCTCCGGCGCCGCGCTGAAGGTGGTGGTCAACAGCGTGCTCGTCGGCAACGTCGCCGTCCTCGGCGAGGCGCTCGCCATCGCCGACCGGCTCGGCGTCGACACCGGCCTCGCCCTGGACGCCCTGTCCCGCACCAGCCCGCAGGCCCGGCGGCTGCTGGACGGCGCCGGCCCGCCCCGCTTCACCCTCGCCCTCGCCGCCAAGGACCTCGCCCTCGCCCTCGGCGGTTCCGGGCGACCGGGCGTCCTCTCGGCCGTCCGGTCCCGGACGGAGAGCGCGCTCGCCGCCGGGCTCGCCTCCGAAGACCTCACCGCACTCGCAGACCACATCAGGAGAACCGCACACATGCGCGTCACCCTCGGCAACCCGGCGACCGTCCCCGCGCCGCCGAACCCCGCCTACTCCCACACCGCGTACGTCACGCAGGGGCCGATGCTGTACGTGTCGGGGCAGATCGCGCTGGACGAGAACGGCGAGGTGGACGCCCCCGGCGACATGACCCGCCAGTCGGAGGTCGTGATGTCGCTGCTCGAACGCATCCTCGCCGCGCACGGCGCGGGCTTCGGCGACGTCGTCGGCATCCGCTCGTTCCTCACCGACATCGACCTGCGCGCCGAGTACGGGGCCGTCCGGGCGCGGTACTTCACCGGCGCGCCGCCGACCAGCACGACCGTCGAGGTGCCCCGCCTCTTCCACCCGGACGCCCTGCTCGAGGTCGAGATCGTCGCCGCGGTCCCCTGACCGCTAGGGCCGCAGGTCCCCGGCCGCCTCCCGCAGGTCCGCGAGGAACGCGGTGGCGGCCGGGGACCTGCGCGCGTGCCGGCCCACCGCCGCGTAGACGGAGCGGCGCGGCCCGCGGCCCGACGCCACCGCGCGCAGCACGACGCCGTCCCGCGCGAGGGCGGTGGCCGCGAGCGCGGGCACGAGCGTCACGCCGAACCCCGCCGCGACCAGGCCCAGCTTGGAGATCCACTCGGCGACCCGCAGCGGCGTCTGCGGGACGAACCCGGCCGCCTCGCACCGGGCGCGCAGCGCGGCGACCGCCTCCGGGTCGTCGGCCACGATCCACGGCTCGTCCGCAAGCTCGCGCAGCGGGACGCGGTCGCGCCCGGCGAGCCGGTGCCCGGCCGGCAGCGCGACCAGCAGCGCGTCGTCCAGCAGCGCCACCAGGTTCTCGGCGTCGATCGACGGATGCTTGTGCGTACTGACCAGCGCGATGTCGAGGTCTCCCGCCTCCAGCATCGGCAGCAGCCGCTCGGTCGTCCCCTCGCGCAGCACCGCCCGCACACCCGGGTGCCGCTCCCGGAAGCGGGCGAGGGCGCGCGGCACGAGCGCGGCGTTGGCGGTCGGGAACGCGCCGATCCGCAGCGTCCCGGTGTCGAGGCGGCGCAGCCCGTCGAGGGCGCGGGCGGTGTCGGCGAGCCGGTCGAGGAGGGCGCGGGCGTGCGGCAGCAGGTACTCCCCCGCCGGGGTCGGCCGGACGCCGCGGGCGCCGCGCGCGAACAGCTCGACGCCGCAGACGTCCTCCAGCGCCGCGATCTGCCGGGAGACCGCCGACTGCGTGTAGCCGCCGGCGGCCGCGGCGGCGGTGAACGAACCGAGTTCGGCGACGGCGACGAACGTCCGCAGCAGTACCGGATCGAGGGCCTCAGCGCGCATCCTGTGAAGGATACGAGGCCGCCGCGATGCCGGGGTGATCCATCGGCTTGGTACCCTTCTGCCCTCACCCTCCGTCATCCCCGCAGGTCCGCGCCGAGGTCGCCCCATGTCCGAGAGCCGTCCGTTCGTCAGCCTGGCGACCGATTTCGGCGCCGCCTACACCGCCATCTGCGCCGGCGTCGTGTCCAGGATCGCGCCGGCGGCGAACGTGCTCGTGCTGAGCGACGAGATCACCCCGTTCGACGTGCGCGAGGGCGCGATGCTGCTGCGGCAGGCGCTCCCCTACCTCCCGGTCGGCGTCCACACCGGGATCGTCGACCCCGGCGTCGGCACGCCGCGCCGCCCGGTCGCGGTCGAGACCGGGCGCGGGGACCTGCTCGTCGGCCCCGACAACGGGCTGCTCGTCCCGGCCGCCGAGAAGCTCGGCGGCGTCGTCCGGGCGCACGCGCTGGAGAACCCCGCCTACCGGCTGCCGGAGGTGTCGACGTCCTTCCACGGCCGCGACATCTTCTCCCCCGCCGCCGCGCACCTCGCGAACGGCCTCGACGCGGCCGAGCTCGGCGCGCCGGTCGAACTCCTCCCGCTGGACCTCCCGGCCCCGGTGGCCGGCGAGGGCGAGCTGACCGCCCCGGTCCTCTACACCGACCGGTTCGGCAGCCTGGTCCTCGGCGCCGAGCCCGCCGACCTCGCCGCCGCGTTCGGCGAGCTCGCGCCCGGCACCCCGCTGGACGCCGCCTGGACCGTTCCCGAACCCGGCTCGGCACGCCTCACGTTCGAGGAGACCTTCGGCGCCGTCGCACCCGGCGAGCCGCTGCTGTGGGTCGACTCGTCCGGCTGGCTCGGCCTCGCCGTCAACCAGGGCTCGGCCACCGACGCCCTCGGCCTGGCGGGCGTGCGGACCCTCACCCTGCGCGCCGCCACCCCCCGCCTCTGACCAGGAGAAGCCCGCTGCAGGCACTCGTGAACCGCCGCCGCCCGTCGGCCGTCCTGACCGGACCGGCCGCCCTCGCCGTCACCGCCTGCGCCCCGTAGGAGGTCGACGCCGCCGCCTGTAGGAGACTGGTCGCCGTGGAGGATCTCGACGTGGTGGCGTGGGTGCAGGTGTCGGACGGCCGCATGCTCGCCGTCCGTTCTCGCGGGCGTGACCTGCTCTACCTGCCGGGCGGCAAGCGGGAGCCGGGCGAGGACGACTGGTCGGCCCTGTCCCGCGAGGTCCGGGAGGAGCTCGATCTGGAGCTCGACCGGCCGTCCTTCCGGGAGCTGGGCGTCGTCCGGGCGCCCGCCCATGACCAGCCCGCCTTCACCCATGTCCGCATGGCGTGCTTCACCGCCTCCTACCGCGGCGCCATGACGGCCGCCGGGGAGGTCGACGAATTCGTCTACGTGGGACGCGGGGACCGGCGTCTGCTCGCGCCCGCGGCCCGGGCGGCGCTCGACCTCGCCGGGGAGCACGGCCTGCTCACGTCGTGAGCGCGAGGCCGCTGCCGATCCCGAGGGCCAGCGAGAACAGCGCGGCGGCGACGGCCACCGCGCGGGCGCCGGCGGCCGGGCGGGACGGTCCGTCCGGCCGCCGGAACAGCGGGACGATCCAGCGCAGGTAGTAGAAGACGCTCGCGACCGAGTTCACGGCGGCGACCACGGCGAGCCAGCCGTAGCCGCCGTCCAGGGCCGCGCCGAACATCAGGACCTTCCCGACGAACACGGCGGTCGGCGGGGTGCCGACGAAGCCGAGCAGGCAGACGACCAGCGACAGCCCGAGCAGCGGGGAGCCGCGCATCAGCCCGGCGTACCCGGCGAGGTCGTCGCGCCCGTGGGCGAGGACGACCGCGAAGGCGCCCAGGTTCGTCACCGCGTAGGCGGCGACGTAGTACAGCAGCGCGGGCTCGGCGAGGCCGGTGCGTCCGGCCATCGTGACCGGGACGAGCAGGTAGCCCGCCTGACTGACGGTCGAGTAGGCCAGCAGGCGCCGGACGTTGTCCTGCCCGAACGCGGCGAGGTTGCCGAGCGTCATCGTGACCGCCGCGACGACGGCCACGAGCGCCGCCCATCCGGCGGCGCCCGGCGGGAGCGCCTCGGCGGCGAACCGGTAGAGGGCGGCGAACGCCCCGATCTTCGGGACGGTCGTGACGAACGCGGCGATGGCGGGCGGGGCGCCCTCGGTGACGTCCGGTACCCAGAAGTGGCCGGGGACGGCGCCCGCCTTGAACAGCAGCCCGGCGAGCAGCGCGACGACGCCGACGGCGACGGCCGCCGGCGGGGCGCCGGACAGCCCGGCGCGCAGCACCGGGTAGTCGGTGCCGCGCCCCACCCCGAACAGCAGCGTGACCCCCGCGAGCATGAAGACACCGAGCAGCGCGCTCATGAGGTAGTACTTCAGCGCGGCCTCGGTGCCGGGCGCGTCCTTGGCGAAACCGGCGAGGGCGTAGGCGGGGATGCTCGCCAGCAGGTACGCCGCGACCAGCACCAGCAGGTCGGAGGCGGCGCCCAGCACGATCGCGCCGAGCGCCGCCAGCAGGATCAGGACGTAGTGCTCGCTCTCCCGGGGATGGTCGCGCACCCGACCGGCGGCCAGGACCAGTACGCCGAGGGTCGCGCCGAGCACCGTGATCCGGGTGACGTGCGTGATCGGGTCGAGAGCGAGCGAGTCGAACACCGTCAGGTCGGCGCGGGTCGCGGCGACGCCGGCGACGGCCAGTCCGGCGACGAGCCCGGCCGCGCAGACCACCGCGACGCGCCACTGCCGCTCGCGGGGCAGGAAGAGCCCGTTGACCAGGCCGAGGACGGCGGCGATCAGCACGCACAGTTCGGGTGCGAGGTCGGCGGGGTTCTCGCTGGTCACCGTCCCGGGTCACCGTCCCACGAGCGCGACGACGGCCGCCGACAGCGGCTCGATCGTGTCGAGCAGGCCGCGCGGCGCGACGCCGATGAGCAGCGACAGGAGCAGCAGCGGGACGAGCGCGGCGAGTTCGGGCCGCCGCACGTCGGTGACCCGCCCGGTCAGCTCGCCGGGCGGGCCGAGCACGGCCCGGTGCAGGACGCGCAGGAACAGCGCCGCGGTGATCAGGATCCCGAGGACGGCGAGCGCGCCGGTCACGGCGGCGGCCGCCGTGCCGCTCCCGATCGTCCCGGCGAAGATCTGGAACTCGGCGATGAACCCGGACAGGCCGGGCAGCCCGAGCGATGCGAACGCCGCCACCGCGATCAGCCCCGCGAACACGGGCGCGCCGCGCGCGATGCCGCCGAACCGCCGGAGGTCGTAGCTCCCGGCCCGGTCGTGCAGGACCCCGCACAGCAGGAACAGCGCGCCGGTGACGAGCCCGTGGCTGACCATCTGCGTCACCGCGCCGGTCACCGCGAGCCGCCGCGCGCCCGCGTCGCCGGAGGCGTACCCGGCCGCGCCCAGCGCGAGGACGATGTAGCCCATGTGGTTCACCGACGTGTAGGCGACGAGACGCTTGACGTCGTCCTGCGCGAGCGCGACCAGCGCCCCGTACAGGACGCCGACCAGGCCGGCGATCAGGAAGACGAGCGCGTAGCGGCGCCAGGCGTCCGGCAGCATCGGCATGGCGATCCGGACGAGCCCGTACGTGCCCATCTTCAGCATCACGCCCGCGAGGATCGCCGACCCGGCGGCGGGAGCGTCGGTGTGCGCGGGCGGCAGCCAGGTGTGGAACGGGACGACGGGCGTCTTGATGCCGAGGCCGATCCCGACGGCGAGGAGTGTCAGCCCGGCGAGGCCGCCGTGCAGCGGCGGGCTGCGGGTGAGGTCGACCATGTCGAACGTGTGCGGGTCGGCGCCCAGGTAGAGGCCGATGAACCCCAGCAGCAGGACGAGTGACCCGAGGAAGGTGTAGAGGAAGAACTTCAGCGCCGACCTCGACCGGTCGCCGTGCCCCCACAGCAGGATCACGAAGTACATGCCGACGATCGACAGGTCGAAGAACACGAAGAACAGGAGGAGGTCGAGGGCCGCGAACAGGCCGAGGCACACGGCCTCCAGGAAGAGGAACAGCATCGCGAACGCCCGCACCCGGTGCGTCTGCCTCAGCGAGTACACGGCGCAGGCGGCGAACAGCACGGCGGTGAGGGTGATGAGCGGCAGCGAGAGGCCGTCGACGCCGACGTGGTAACCGGCCCGGACGGACGGGATCCACCGGACGTCCGTCTCGTAGGAGATCCCGGCGCCCGTCCCGTGCGCGGCCCACATCCAGGCGGCGAGGGCGGTCTCGGCGAGGGTGACGGCGATCCACGTCCACGGCACCGCGCGGCGCGGGACGGCCGGCAGCGCGGCGGCGACGGCGAGCGGCAGGAAGATCACGATCGTCAGCATCGGCTCACCCCGCCAGCACGGCGATGACGGCGAGCACCGCGAGCACCACGGCGGCCTGGGCGAAGTAGATGTGGACCTGCCCGGTCTGCGGAGACCGGGCCAACGCCGCGAGCCGCTGGGCGGCCCGGCCGACCCCGCCGACCAGGCCGTCCACCCGGATCTCGATCCGGCGCCCGGTCAGGCCCGCCGCCCACCGGCCGCCGCGCGCGACGCCCCGGACGGCACCGTCCACGACCCGGTCGTCGAACCGGGCCAGCGCCCGCGCGACGGCGAACGCCGGGCGCACCACGGCGGCGTCGGCCGCCCGCTCCAGGTACAGCCACTCCGCCGCCCACGCGGGCGACGGCACCCGCCGGGCGATCCGGACCGCGCCGACCGTGACCACCGCCAAGGCTCCGGAGAGGACGGTCAGCCAGACCGCGGGCCCGCCCTCGCGCGGCGCCCCGAGCATCTCGCGCCAGGCTTCGGCGACCGGGGGAAGGCCGAGCACGCCGAGCCCGGCCGCCGCGAAGGCCAGCACGACCAGCGGCACCTGACCGACGAGGGGCACCCGCACGGCCGCCCCCTCGGCGGGACGGAACACCGCGAACAGGGCCTTCGCCGCATAGGCGGCCGACAGCACGGAGGCCGCGAGCCCCACCGCGAGCAGGGCGGCCGGGCGGCCGGCCAGCACCTCGTCCTTCGTCACCCACAGCGACAGGGGCGGGACGCCCGCCAGCGCGAGCGCCCCCGCCCCGAACGCGGCGCCGGCGACCCGGTGCCGCCGGGCCGCGCCCCGCAACTCGTCCAGCCGCTGGGTTCCGAGGACGCTCACCCAGGCGCCCGCGCACAGGAACAGCAGGCTCTTCACCGCCGCGTGCGCGACAAGCTGGGCCGTCCCGCCGGCCACCGAGCCCGCACCGGCGCCGAGCACCATGAGGCCGATCTGCGCGCAGGTGGACGCGGCGAGAAGCTGCTTGAGGTCGCGCTGCGCCAGCGCGACCGCCCCCATGACCAGGGCGGTGACCGCGCCCGTCCAGGCGACGAGCGCGTCGGCCCAGCCGGTCGCGGCCAGCAGCGGATGCACGCGCGTCAGCAGGTACGCGCCGGCGGCGACCATCGTCGCCGAATGCAGCAGCGCCGACACCGTGCTGGGACCCGACATGGCCCGCGCCAACCAGAACGAGAACGGGAGCTGCGCCGACTTGCCCAGCGCGGACAGCACGATCCCGGCAGCGATCAGGTCCCGCCAGGGGGTGTCGGCGTCCGCCAGCGCGTCGAGGCGCAGCGAGTGCGCACCGGCGAGGGCGAACCCGGCGGCCGCGTAGAGCCCCATGTCGGCGGCGCGGGTCGTCAGGAACGCGACGTCCGCCGACCGGACCCGTTCCGCGTCCGACCACACATAGCCGATGAGCGCGTACGACATCGCACCCATGACCTCCCAGCCCATCAGCAGCATGACCAGGTCCGTCGCGGTGACCGTGACCGCCATCGCCGCCGCGAACAGCAGCATCAGCCCGTAGAAGCGGACGCGGTACCGCTCGCCCGCCGCGAAGGCGAGCACCGCAGCCAGGGCGACGGCCAGGGTCACGAGCAGGACGGCGGACAACCCGTCCACCGCGAGCCCGCCCAGCCGAAGACTCATCCGCGCAGATCTCCCGCGTCATCGGTCATATCGACGTCACGGGCCCGGAACAGCGCGGTGACGACGGCGAAGCCCATCGCCATCTCCAGCGCCATCACGGTGATCGCGACGAGCACGAGGACCTGCCCGTCCGGCATGCCGGGCGACACCCAGAACCAGAACCCGGCCGCCGCGGCCACCACACCGTTGATCATGAGTTCGAGGCCCATCATCAGCATCACGACCGACTGCTGGGACAGCGCGCCGAACAGCCCCACGCAGAACAGCGCGGCGCCGAGCAGCAGGAACGTCTCAAGCGCCATCGCCGTACCGCCCCCGGTGGGTGGCCAGCACCACGGTCGCGATCATGGTGGCCAGGATCGCGATCCCGATCACCATCATGACCGGCATCTTCGGCCCCATGATCGACTCGCCGAGCGCGAACGTCGGATCGCGCGGCGGGCGCCCGGCGCGCTCGGGCCACGGAACCGCGAAGATCCCCGCCGCCAGCGCCGCGAACAGCCCGCCGGAGATGGCGAGCGCGCCGCGCCGGTTGTGCACCATCGACATCGGCATCAGCCCGGCCGGGTTCATCATGTACATGACCATGAAGACCGCCATCACCAGCATCTCCATGATCATCATCAGGATCACCAGCACGCCCAGGTAGTGCAGGTCGATGAGCAGCAGCTCCGCCCCGACGCACAGGAAGGACGCGAGCAGCGAGAACGTGGCCCGCGCCATCGAGTCCACGATGAAGACCGCGGCGCCGAACCCGACCGCGGCGATGGCGAGCACCCAGAACGCGGCGTCCTCCACGGTTCCCCTCCCTCAGACGACGACGATCCCGACGACGAGCATCTGCAGCAGCACGACGGGGATCAGCACCGTCCACGCCGCCGCCATGAAACGGTCCATGCGCAGCACCGGCATCCGGCCGCGCGTCCACACGAGCAGCGCCAGGACGGCGCACGTCTTCAGCAGCGACCACAGCCATCCCGGCAGCAGCGGCCCGGCCCCGCCGCCGAGGAACAGCGGGACGGCGACGGCCGCCGCCACCGCGAGCAGCCCGTACCGTCCGGCCAGGAAGACGAGCCGGTCGGGCCCGGACAGCTCGGCGATCGCGCCCCCGGCCAGGTCGGCGCCCACGGAATGGCCGAACGGGCCCCAGAACGTCATCGCGAGCGCCGAGACCAGGTAGACGGCGAACGCGACCGGCATCCAGACCGCGAACCACAGCCCGTCCTGCGCCGCCGCGATGGCCCGCAGGTCCAGGGAGTGGGCGGCGAGCGCGGCGGTGATGAGGGCGAACATGTGCGGCAGTTCGTAGGCGAGGCCCTGCGCGAGGAACCGGTACCCGCCGGCCAGCGCGTACGCCGAGTTGACCCCCCACCCCGCGAGCCACACCGACGCCCAGGCGACGACCTCCATCGCGTTGAACCAGACGACGCCGACGCTCGATCCGACCGCCGCCCGGCCGCCGAACGGCACGACCAGCGCCGCGAGCGCCGCCGCCACCGGCAGCGAGATCACGCCGATCCTGGTCAGCAGCCGGTCGGACGTCGCCGTCACGCGCCGCTGCACGGTCAGCAGCCGCACCGCCTCCTGGAACGGCGCGGCGGGGCGTCCGGCCAACGCCCCGCCGAGCGTCGCCGCAGCGACCGCCAGCACGCCGAGGACGACGACCTCAACCATCGTTCGCCCCGAGGTCCGGATCGAGGCTCGCCACGATCAGCCGCGCCTCGGCCAGCCCCGCCCCTTCGAGCAGCGAGGGGAGCACGTCGAGCGGTTCTCCCGGCCTTGCGCCGGCTCCCTCGATCTCCCGGAGCCACCCCTCGACCCGCTGCCACACGTCACCGACGCCCCGTGTCATCCAGCGCAGTCCGGGCGACCGGCGAACCCTCCGCACGAACGGCTCGAACCGCGCCGCAGGCGCGCCGTCCAGGGCCTCGTCGCGCAGCACCGCTGCCCGCTCGCCCGCCTTCTCCCAGCCGGCGACGCGCAGGAACCGCGAGAGGCTGTCGAGCCGGGCCGCCGTCCGGCGATCGCCGGTCCAGAAGGTCGCGTCGGCGCGGTCGACGGCGGAGACCTCCGCGGCCTGGACGACGTCCCCCTGCATCGTCAGATCGACGCGCAGCCCGGCGGGCCAGTACGGCAGCACGGGGCCGAGCGGCACGTGCAGGACGTCCAGCCGCAGCCCGTCCCGGTCATCGGCCCGGTCGGCCATGCCGGCGTCGAGTTCCAGTGCGGGACGCTCGCCGCCGACGACGGGACCGTCCAAGCCCCGGACCCGAGGCTCCGGCATGTCCCGCCACACGGTCTCGACGGCCTCCGCCAGCGCCGCCCCGGGATTCCCGCAGACGACGAGCATCCCGGTCTCGGCGGGCGACAGCGCGGGACGCCACCGGCGGCGGCGCAGTTCGGCCTCGACCGCGAGCCTGTCCCGCGTCCCGTCGGCTGCCGCCACGACGAACGGGCGCGGGTCGCGTCTCAGGCCCACCGCAGCGCCCCCTCCCGCCACGCGTAGAGGACGCCGACCAGCAGCAGCCCCAGGAAGGCGAACATCTCCACGACGGCCTTCACACCGATCGACGCCACGACGAGCGCCCACGGATACATGAAGACCATCTCCATGTCGAAGGCGAGGAACACCATCGACACCGCGTACCAGCGCACATGGAACCGGGACAGGGCGTGCTCGGCCGGACGGGCCCCCGACAGGAACGGCCCGGACTCGAACGCCCGCGGCGCGACCGCGAACGACACCGCGTAGACGGCCGCGATCAGCGCCGCGACCAGCCCCAGCACCGACAGGACGACGACGTACGGCGGCATGGCGGCTCCCGGCGGGGCGGCTGGACGGCTAGTCCGCCCCTACCTGATCAGGACATCGCCGAAACATCCCCCAACCGGAGATGTCGCGCGGCGGCGCCGCCGGTGGCCCCCGGCCGGCCGTCCTGGCCTGCGTGTCCGGCTAGGGCCGGCGCTCCTTGTCGGCCGCCGCGGCGGCGAGGATCATCTCGTCGACGACCCAGCGTGCCCGCGGCGACAGGTCGACCAGGGCGCGCAGCACCTCCGGCCGGATGACGCCCTGCTCCACGTCCCGCTGCAGCGCCTTGATCGTCAGGTCGTCGCCGATGGGCGCGGACTCGCCCGCGAACCCGAAGAACCCGATCGGCACGCCGAAGAACGTGGCGAGCGCCGTCAGCGTCTTCAGCTGCGGGTTCTCCTGCCGCCCGGTGCGCAGCTTCCACACGGTGGTGGACGAGATGTCCTCTCCGGTGGCGCGCGCGATGGCCGCCGCCGTCTCGACGTTGTTGCGCGGCGGCTCCGCGTCCGCCGGCCACAGGTTCCGGATCAGCCACTCGACCTTCTCGGCCAGCGACGCCCCCGGCGAGATCCCCTCCGCGTGCTCGCGCATCATGCCCCTCCCCATGTCAGTGATTTTAGTTGACCACAGGTGCGCTCGTCAGCCAAGGACACGCGGCCTTCCGGACGTCGTGGCGCGACCTGCGGCTTCGCGCACCGCCCGGATGCCTCCGACTGCCCACCCGTCCGGAAAAGGGATGGTCAAAAGAGCCTTTCACCTCGTAGAGTGCATCGTCTTTTCGTCACAGGCCCGGACCGATGAGGAGAGTGACCGGTGGATCCTGCGCGCGTCGGCGATTCGAGCGGTGCGGCCCTGCGCGTCCGTTACCGCGACCACGGCGTGGCGTTCAACGTGCTCCTCATAACCGTGATCCTCGGCAGCCGGTTCTTTCACGGGCCGACCACCGAGGTGTCCCTCTCATCGGCGATCTGGCTGGCCGGGACGCTGCTGCTCCTCGTCAGCGGACTGGTGATGGCCTTCCGTTCCCAGCGCGGTCTCACGCTCGATGCCGGCGGAATCACCTGGCACCAGATCGAACTGTCCATTCCCTGGTCCCAGGTGACGGGATTGGACGTCGACACGAACGTCAGAGGCGCGGGCAAACCGCATCTGATCGTGCGGGTCGCCGACCCCGCCGAAGCCCGGCGCGGGCGGCGGGGACTGGCCGGATTCATCATCCAGGGGAACACCCGGCAGTACGGCGGGCCGATCGCGGTGAAGGCCCGCCTTCTCGCGGTGCCCGCCGAGGCGGTCATCGCCACCGCCGACCGGCTGCGGCAGGCGCCCGCGGAGGCCGGCGACCGGCGGGCCCGTGCCCGCGTCGTCGCCGACCTCTGGGACACCGCCGGGCTCGCCGGATTCGCCGCCTCGCTGGCGGCGATCGTCGTCCCGATCCTGCTCTGAGGCCGGCTAGAGGACGGCGACGCCGCAGAAGTGCGGGACCTCCGGCTCCCGCCAGGGGGACGGGTCGGGGCGCCACCGCGAGCACGACACCACGCCCGGCTCCAGCAGCCGGGTGCCGGCGAACAGCGTCTCGATCTCCTCGGGGGACCGCGCGCGGATCGGCGTCCCGCCGCGGTCCATCACCTCCCGGACGGCCTGCCGCATCGCCTCGCCGTCCAGCTCGCCGGTCGTGGCGTCGCAGGTGTGCGAGATGACCAGGTGGCTGCCCGGCGCCAGGGCGCGCAGCAGGTCCTCGACGAGCCGCCGCGCCTCGCCGTCGTCCAGGATGTGGTTCAGCACGCCCAGCAGCATGAGCGCGACCGGGCGCCCGAAGTCGAGGGTGGCGGCGGCCTCGGCGAGCACCGTCTTCGTGTCCCGGACGTCGGCCTGGATGTAGTCGCACGCCCCCTCGGGACGGCTCGTCAGCAGCGCCCGCGCGTGAGCGAGCACCAGCGGGTCGTTGTCGACGTACACGATGCGGCTCTCGGGCGCCTCGCGCTGCGCGACCTGATGGGTGTTGTCGACGGTGGGCAGTCCGGTGCCGAGGTCGAGGAACTGCCTGATGCCCTGGGACGTCAGGAACCGCACCGCGCGGCCGAGAAAGGCGCGGTCCTGCTTGGCCGAATCGGCGATCACGGGCAGGACGCGCAGAACGGCGTCGCCCGCCTCGCGGTCCACGGGGTAATTGTCCTTGCCGCCGAGCCAGTAATCCCAGATACGGGCCGAATGCGGCACGCTCGTGTCAATCTCCGGTTCCGGCATGAGGCGTTCCCTTCCGACGGCGATGATCACGCTCATCATCCCCCAGCGGCACACGGGACGCGACAGATCAGGCCACGTCGTGCACATAGCCGATTCACCGCCCGAAAGGCCCGGCATTCCGCGAGCATGGGCCATGAATGCCGAGGAGGTTCCCGTCCAGGCACCTCAAACGACGACCCGCAATGGAATCGGCACAGCGGTGGTTCCGGCCACGACGATCCGCATGGGGATCGGGCGACGAGGATAGGGCTCTCCTGTCCGCGACATTCTCCGCCACCTCATCCGCCACCAGGGCGCACAATCTTCGACAGCGCGCTGAACACGGCCCGGGTGGGACGACCGGGCGTTCAGAACCATCGCGGACGTCCCTCCTCGGGGTTGAACGCCGCCAGGGCGATCAGGCCGGACAGCAGCACGGGCCCCAGCGCGAGGCTGAACAGCACGTCGGTCAGCCAGTGGAAGTCCGCCGCCGTGAGCGCCGCCGCCGCGACACAGCCGGTCACCAGGGCGATGTCGCGGCGGCGTCGCGAGGGAAGCCGCCGGCCGACGGCCGGGAACGCGGCCACCAGCAGTTCGAGGACGACCCAGATGAGCACGAACGCGTTGAGGGTGTGGCCCGACGGGTAGGCGGTCCCCTGGGTGAACAGCACATCGGCATTGCCGTAGGGAAAGGTCCGCGGGATCGCCGCCTTGAGGCCGACCTGCAGCAGCGACAGGCCCATCACGATCACCGCGCTCATCAGCACGGGGTGGAGCGAGCGCTCCCGGGCCCCGGCGATGACGGCCAGCACGCCGATGACCACGGCCAGGTCGCCGCGCTGGCCGAGCTTCGTCACCACCGTGGCGGCGGTCAGCCATCCGCCCCGCACATGGGTGTCGGCGAACTCGTGGACGGTCCAGTCGAGACGCCTGAGCGGGCCGTCGAGCAGCACGTCGACCGTGACCAGCACCATGACCGCGAACAGCAGCGCGTACCAGCCCCACGAACCCCACCGCACCCATGCCGGTGGTCCCGGCCGTGCCCGTTCGCCCATGTCAGGGGACGAGGATGGCGCGCCCCCGGACCCGTCCGGCGTCCAGATCGTCGATCGCGGACTGGAAGTCGTCCAGCGCGTACGTCCGCGTGTGCAGCGTGACCGCGCCGCGGGCCGCGAGCGCCATCAGGTCGCACAGGTCGTTGTAGGACCCGACGAGGTTCCCGATGATGTTGATCTCAGCGGAGATGACGTCGATCGTGGGGACGTCGATGTTCTCGCCGTAGCCGACGACGTGGTAGTCGCCCGCCTCCCGCAGCATCCGCAGCCCTTCCGCGGTCGAGCCGCCCTCGCCGACGAAGTCGATGACGACCTGCGCGCCGCCGCCCGTCAGGTCGAGCACCCGCTCGACGTGCTCCCCGTCCGCGACGACGCCGTGGTCGGCGCCCGTCTCGGACGCCAGTTCCACCGCCTCCGCCTTGCGGTCGACCACGATCAGCTCCGCCGGGCTGATCGCCTTCAGCACCTGCACCCCGATGTGCCCGAGGCCCCCGGCCCCGATGACCACGCACCGGTCCCGCGGGGTCAGCCGCCGCGCCGCCTTCGCCGCCGCGTGGTAGGCGGTGAGGCCCGCGTCGGCGAACGCGGCCACGTCCGCCGGCTCCAGCGACCCGTCCAGCTTCACCACGCTCCGCGCGGACGTCTTCAGGTAGTCCGCGTACCCGCCGTCGGAGTCGATGCCGGGGAACGCGCTGTTCTCGCAGTGCACGTCGTCCCCCGACCGGCAGGCCCGGCACAGCCCGCACGTGACCAGCGGATGCAGGATCACCTTGTCGCCCTCGGCGACGCCGGTCACCGCCGGCCCGACGGCGTGCACCCACCCGGCGTTCTCGTGCCCGATCGTGTACGGCAGACCGACCCCGGACTTCTCGGCCCACTGCCCCTCCAGGATGTGCAGGTCCGTCCGGCACACCCCCGCCCCGCCGATCCTCACCACGACGTCGAGGGGGCTGTCCGCCTCCGGGACCGGCACCTCCGCCATCCGCAGATCCTCGCCGTACCCGGTCACCTGCACAGCCCGCATTGCATGCTCCTCGTGGACGCGTGTCCGTCCACGGCCCCATACCCAGGAACGGCTGGCCTGTTCGGGACGCAGGGGTTCCGGCGGGCCTGACCGATGGTCAGAATCGGTGTCCATGAGCGATCAAGACAAGCACGGCGAGGCGCTGGGCCGGATCGACACGACCGTCCCGCATTCGGCGAGGATCTGGAACTACTGGCTGGGCGGCAAGGACAACTACCCCGTCGACCGCGCCGCCGGCGAGCAGTTCCGGGAGACGTTCCCCGGAGTGATCGAGGTGGCGCGCGCGTCCCGCCTGTTCCTCACCCGGTCCGTGCGGTACCTGGCCGGCGAGGCGGGCGTCCGCCAGTTCCTCGACGTCGGGACGGGCCTCCCCACCGTCGACAACACCCACGAGGTCGCGCAGCGCGTGGCGCCCGACGCCCGCGTCGTCTACGTCGACAACGACCCGCTGGTCCTCGTCCACGCGCGGGCACTGCTCACCGGCACGCCGCAGGGCGTGACCGACTACGTCGACGCCGACCTCCACGACCCGGGCCACATCCTGGACATCGCCGCCAAGACCCTCGACTTCAGCCGTCCCGTCGCGCTGATCCTAAGCGGCATCATGGGCCACGTCCCGGACGGCGACGAGGCCCGGTCGATCGTCCGGTCGCTGCTGGAGCCGCTCCCGCCGGGCAGCCACCTGTCGCTGAACGACGGCACGAGCGTGGTCGCCGGCGAGGCCGCCGAAAACGCCCAGCAGGACTACAACGAGGGCGGCGCGGCCGCGTACACGCTGCGCTCCCCGGAGGAGATCGGCCGCTTCTTCGACGGCCTGGAACTGGTCGAGCCGGGCCTGGTCTCCTGCCCGCTGTGGCGCCCCGAGTCGGACGCCTTCGGCACCCCCGAGCCGGTGGACGCCTTCGGCGCCGTGGGCCGCAAACCCTGAAAAATGGAAGAACCGCGGATGAGGATCCGCGGTTCGACAGGTACCCCCGAGCGGATTCGAACCGCCGTTACCGCCTTGAGAGGGCGGCGTCCTAGGCCACTAGACGACGGGGGCCGGACACCCGAAGCGATCTTCCGCCCGGGCCTGGCCCAGCCTACCGGCCGCCCCCCCCCGCCTCGACCACATTTCCTCCACCCCGACCACCGCGTAAATCACACCGGTGGCCGACGCACGCTGGGGCACGCACCTGGTGCGAGAGGAAAGGCGCCGACGCGAAGAGAATCACGCTTGATCAATACTGGTGGACGTTACTTGGACGTCGCAGAAAAAGATCCCGCGGGGCGAACCTCAGCCACCGTGAGGGCGAAGCCCGTACAGCCGGGGGGGTTCCAGGGGGTCGCCCCCTGGGGGAACACTGCGGGCCTCGGCGAAATCGAGCGAAGCTCGATGAGCACGATGGCCCGCCACGTACCCCCGAGCGGATTCGAACCGCCGTTACCGCCTTGAGAGGGCGGCGTCCTAGGCCACTAGACGACGGGGGCGTGTGTCCGCGTACTGCGGACGCAGCTGGGGTACCAGGACTCGAACCTAGACTAAGTGAACCAGAATCACTCGTGCTGCCGATTACACCATACCCCAGTGAGGTACGCGCTTCCGTGCCGTTTCCGACCCGGTCGCTCGCGCCTCGATGAGAATACAGGACCTTGGGACAACGGCCAAAACGATTGCCCGGGACGGCGGTCAGCGCGTGGAGTCGGGCGGGCCGATGTGGGTCCGGCCCCACTCGACGAGCGGGCGCAGGCGCCGCCAGGACGTCCGCACCCGGCCGATGACCTCGCCCGGGTCCGCCATCCACGGGTCGGCCGGCCAGCCGGTGCGGGCGTAGAGCGAGCGGTATCGCAGGAGCTCCAGGCGCGGATGGTCGGGGGCCGTGCCGCGCGGACGGGTCTTGAGCCGGTCGCCGGCGATCTCCATGCCCGCCGAGCGGAGGTCGTCCACGATCGCCTGGAGTTCGCCGCCGTGGGCGTCGGACCCGGCGGCCTCGCGGTAGCGGCGGAGCTGCTCGGGGGTCGGCGCGTACATGCCGCCCGCGACCATGAGGCCGTCCGCGTCGACCTGGAGGTAGAAGCCCTCGCCGGTGTGGCCGCCCTGATGGGTCTTGTAGGGCGACTTGTCCTTGCTGAAGCGGACGTCACGGTACGGGCGGAAGAGCTTGACCGCGCCGAACTCGTCTTCGAGTTCGGCGCACAGCTCGGTCATGGGGTCGCGTACATGGCGTTCGTAGGTCTCCTTGTGGGACGTCCAGTAGGACTTGCTGTTGTCGCCCAGCAGGCCCTCGTAGAACGCGAACGCCTCTTCGGTGAAGCCGCCGAACGCCATGGCTCAGTCCCTGGCGATGACGCGGTTGGTGAGGCTGCCGATGCCCTCGATGGCGACGGTCACCTCGTCCCCGACCTGCAGCGGGCCGACGCCGGCGGGGGTGCCGGTGAGGATGACGTCGCCGGGCAGCAGTGTCATGACCTGGCTGACGTACTCGACGAGGGCCGGGATGCCGTGCAGCAGCAGGGACGTGCGGGCGTCCTGGCGGACGTCCCCGTTGACCGTCGTGGAGATGGCGAGGTCGGCGGGGTCGACCTCGGTCTCGATCCAGGGGCCGATGGGGCAGAAGGTGTCGAAGCCCTTGGCCCGCGTCCACTGCCCGTCCTTCTTCTGCAGGTCGCGGGCGGTGACGTCGTTGGCGCAGGTGTAGCCGAGGATGACGTCGGCGGCGCGGGACGCGGGCACCTCGCGGCACATCCGGCCGATGACGACGGCGAGCTCGCCCTCGTGGTCGACGCGCTCGGACAGCTTCTCCGGGTAGGCGATGGCCTCGCCGGGGCCGATCACGGCGGTGGACGGCTTGGAGAAGATCACCGGTTCGGCGGGCGGCGCGTCCCCGCCCATCTCGCGGACGTGGTCGGCGTAGTTCTTCCCGATCGCGATGATCTTGCTGGGCAGGATCGGCGCGAGCAGCCGGACGTCGGCGAGCGGGAACCGCTGCCCGGTGAAGGTCAGCTCACCGAACGGGTGGGCCGCGATGGCGGCGACGGTGTTCTCCTCCACCACACCGAAGGACATGCCGTCGTCGGTGGAGAACCTGGCGATACGCATGGTCGAAAGCCTAGTACTCCGGTCAGAACCCGCATGTCCTGCCGTTGAGCTCGCAGCCCTTCGGGGTGGACGCGGGGCCCGCCGCGCCGAACTGGACGTCCCAGGTGCCGCCGGGCGGGATCGCGGGGACGCCGTCGAGGTTCCTGATCTCGACCTTCTCGCCGCCGTGGACGAGCCGCGCGCCCCAGATGTTCTTCACGTCGGCGCCCGGGGCCCGGAACGTCAGCTTCCACGTCTTCATGGGCCGGTCGGTGCGGTTGGTGATGACCATCCTGCCTTCGAAGTACCCCTCGTCCCGCTGGACGAGCTGGTACGTGATCCCCTCGCCCTCGACGAGCGGGCCGATCGGGGCGGTGGTCGCCGGCGGCGGTGTGCCGGGCCGCCCTGCCGGCGGCTGCCCGGCCGCGGGCGGCGCGGCGGGGGCCTCGACCGGCGGGGACGCTCCCGGCCCCGCGGGCGCCGGCCCGTCCGTCGGCCCGCCGGCCTCCACCGGGGTGGACGCGGCCGGTGACGGCGGCGCCGCGGCCTTCCCGCCGCCGTCCGAGCCGCCCCTGGTGAGCAGCAGCACCACGACCGCCGCGGCGGCGAGGACGACGACCGCGGCGATCACCGCGACCAGTGCCATCGGACGCCGGGACCGCGACGGCGGCACTCCCCCGGACGGCATCGCCGGGGCGGTCTCGCCGGGCGGCGGCCCCGCCGGGAGGCCCGGCGAGGGCATCGCATAGGGCGGCGGCGGGACGCTCGTCCCGGCGGTCGCCGGCTCCTGCTCGGCGCCGAACTGCTCCGTCCAGGGCGCCTCCGCGACGACCGGCGCGGGCGCCTGCTCGAACGCCGCCGCCTCCTGCTGGGGCGGAGCGGGCGGGGCGGGCTTCTCGATCCGCATGTCGGCGACGGTCACCGACGCCTTGTCCGGCACGTCCTGCAAGGTCTCGCCCGCGTCATCGGCCAGATCATCCTGAGCGGTCGCCTCGGGATCGTCTTCCGGGTCGTCGACCGGGGGATCCTGGAACGTCGCGTCCGCAGGGTCGTCGACGGGCGTGTCCACGATGGTCGAGTCAGCCTGCGTTTCCGCACCCGGCGCGGTGGCCCGGACGCGGAACTCGGCGGTCGTCCTGTGGTCCGGGGGCACGTATCCGGAGTCCTCGCCGCTCAACTCGTCCACCCTCCGCCGTCGTCGATCTCATGGACTCCGACGACGGGCGAAGCGGTTCGGTTCATACCGAACCGGGCGCAGTCCGGAAGGCGTCAGCCTGCCGGGGCGGGCTCGAGTCCCCGCCGGGCGGCCTGCCGCAGCTGCCGGTTGAGCATGTCGGTGATGAGCTCGATGGCGTCGGGCGTGGTGGTGTCGCGGGCCCCGCTGAGCCAGCGGGTGGCCTCGGCCAGCAGGTCCTCGGCCGACTCGCCGTCGGATCCCGCGTCCGCCATCAGGCCGAGCACCGCGCCGAGCCGCAGCGCCGCGTCGGCGCGCCCGGACTCGGCGGCCCGCCGGTACCAGTCGGCGGCCTGCGCCAGGTCGCCCTCGCGCTCGTAGACCTCACCGAGCCCGAACGCCACGTCCGCCCAGGTGCCGTCCGTCGGACGTCCAAGGTCCTCGGGAGTCCAGGGTCGGACGGGCATGGGATCACTCCGGCAGGTCGGTTCGCTGGGACGGCACGCGGGAACGCCGCGCGTGCGGTGCAGGACCCCATAGTGGACGCTCCACCCGAAATCCGCCACCGCTTTCGCCGGATTTAGTGAAATTTCTGCGCAACCATCCCGATACCGACGGAAACACCATCGTTCTTTCGAACGACCGGTTTCAGCCGACCCGATAGCCGACCAGCCGGTCCTCCAGACCGTCTCAGGTCCAAAGGCGACGCCGCATAAGGTGCGGGACGAGCCAGGGGGCGACGACCGCGGCGCCCGCTCCCGCCGAGCAGAGCACCGTGAGCCGTCCGGACGCCCCGGCCCGCCGTCCCAGTTCCGCGCTGATCACCATGACCGTCACCCCGGTGACGGTCACGCGCGCTGACCTGGCCCATCGGCCACCCGCTCCGTGAGGTTCAGGGACCGGAGAGAGGTGCCGAACCGGGACAGCACGCTCGCCTGGTTCGTCCAGTAGAGTCAGCCAGCCATCTTCGGGGATCAGGGGCCGGGCACCCGGCGCACCCGGCACGCCATCGTCAACGTCGCCCCTTCTCAGACCGGCCGGCGTCCACGCCTGCCGCTCGTACCCGGTCGACTGCTCCGGCACGCTCAGCGCCGCGTCCGTCCGGTCTTCCACCTCGAAATCTCCTTAGGTCAGCGGTCCTCGCCGCAGTGGCCGGAAATCGTGTCGCATGACTCGTTCAGGCCCCGGACGGTCAGCAGCCCACGGTCGCTGTGCATGCTGCGGAGGTCCACGTTCCTCGTCCGGAGGCCGATGTTGAGGACGTAGAGCGCCATGGTCAGGAAGAGTGCCGCGGGAACGGCGATCCAGAGGAGGATGATGATGCTGGACATCTGCGCGCTCCTTCCAGCGTGATGCCGGAAACGGATGAGCCCGATCAGGCTGCTCGTCTGAGCCGATCCTGGATATTGCAGTGATCCACTCGGTACGATCAGACAGTTCACACTGCCTTGGTCAGCTTGTTCTAGCTTTCGTCCTACCAGAGGTGTAACCCAGATCAGGCAGGGCAAACCTGATCATTGGAACTAGTTAGAAAGAACAGGTCAGTCCTCTGATTGCAATGAGAGGCGGTCATGGCACGCAGGACGCCCAAGTACGTCGAGATCGCCCAAGACCTCCAGGCTCAGATCGACAGTGGCCGACTCGCCCCCGGCAAGCGGTTGCCGACCGAGAAGGAACTGGCCCTGAAGTGGCAGGTCTCGGAGAACACGATCAAGGCGGCGGTCAACGAACTGCGCAAGCGCGGGCGCGTCGAGACGGTCCCGCAGAAGGGCAGCTTCGTCACCGAGCCGGACCAGCCCTTCGTCATCACCCTGAATCACACGGACCTCGGCGACGAGAACGCACCCGGCCGCGGCTACGGGGGCGGCGAGGGCAGGGCGTTCATGGCGGAGGCGAAGCGCCAGAAGCACGAGGCCAGCTCCTCCAAGCCCGACGTGAAGGTCCAGGACGCCGAGGAGCTCCAGATGAAGGCCCTCGGAATCCCCCCCGTGCCGGAGGCGGAGGACGCGGCGCGGCCCCAGGTCGTCCGCCGGTCCCAGCAGCGCTTCGTGGACGGCAAGCCCAACTCGCTCCAGCACTCCTACTTCCGCCTGGAACTCGCGTTCAAGGCCCAGGAGCTGCTGAACTCGCGCGACATCGAGGAGGGCACCGTCGCATACCTGAAGAGGTGCGGGCATGAGCAGGTCGGGTACGAGGACGAGTTCGACGCCCGGCCGCCCACGGACGACGAGCTCAAGTTCTTCGGGCTTTCCAAGAACAGTCTCGCCGTCATCGAGCACGTCCGCACCGCCTTCGACCAGGACGGCAAACCGTTCCGACTGACGGTCACCGTCTACAAGCCAGGCACCAACAAGATCCGCTTCATCGCCGGAGAGGTGCCCGACGAGGTCTGGGAACGCGGTTCCTGACCCGTCTCCATCCATCAACCACGATCCGCAGGGAAACCACGATGGCCGATTCCGCATATCCAGCGCACCACCCGGTCGAGCAGGTCGACACCGCGCACGCCTACATCACCGAGACGGTGACGGCGCTCAACGACCGCGGCATCCGGGTGGACCGCAGTCACCTCGACCCCATGGGCCCGGTCGACGCAACCATCATCACCGGCGACAACGCCCTGGTCTGGGACGAGTGGGCCGGCTGGAGGATCGGCACCTATGTGTCCGGTCACCAGGGCGAGCGCACCGTGCTGCGCGACGCACGCCTCCTCGGCGGCGGGGTCCTTCTGGCCCCGTCCGCCCTCGCCGAGCTGGTGGAGAGCGGCGACTCGCTCCCGCTGGTCACCCGCGACCGGGACGCCCGGGACGGTCTGTTCGACGCCCTGCGCAAGCACTGATCCGGAGGGCACCGGTCGTGGCCGTCCAGCAACGGCCACGGCCGGTCGGAGCGAGGCTCTTCCGCGCACAATGACCTTCACTCGGTACTGCCGATCGCAGCCGAGAAGGGACCGACGCCATGGCTCGCACGACGCCTCTCCGCTGGCGTGACATCGCCGATGACCTGCGCCGGCGCATCGAATCGGGCGATCTCGCCCCCGCGGACGGGACTCCCGAGCGGCGGCCGCTGCCGGCCGAGAAGGACCTGGAGCAGCACTACCGCGCGTCCCGCAACACCATCCGGGACGCGCTCGCCTGGCTCCGGCAGCAGGGGTACGTCGTCTCGGAGCAGGGCAGGGGGACGTTCGTCGTCCGCCAGCCCGACATCGTGCACGTCACGCTCCGCGCCGCCGAGCTCGGGCTCGCGCCCGGCGCCGTGTCGTCGGAGTGGTACAACCGGGACGCCGCCATCCCCGCGAACCGGAACGCGTCGGTGTCGCAGGTCAAGGTGGAGGTCCAGGAGGGCAGCAAGGTCGTCGTCCGCTACCTGCAGATGAAGAGCGGCTCAGAGTTCATCTCCCGCCACCAGGAGATCTTCCTCGACGACCAGCCCTGGGTCCTGCAGACCTCCTTCTACCCGCTGGAGTTCGCGACCAGCGGCGCGTCCCGCCTGCTCCTCCCGCGCGACATCCCCGAGGGCGCCGTGGCGTACCTGGGCGAGACCCTCGGCTACCGGGAGGTCGGCTTCCACGACGAGATCAAGGCCCGCGTCCCGGACGAGAACGAGAAGCGGTTCTTCAGCCTCGGCGATTCCGCGGCGAGCATCGTCTTCGAGACCGTCCGGACCGCCTACTCCGCCGACGGCGACCCGTTCCGCGTCACCGTGACGGTCTGGCCCGCCGACCGCACACGGCTGCACTACAACGACGGGAAGGTCCCCATGGACGTCCTCCGGGCGCCCGGCCGCGCCTCCGCCGAAAACTCTCCGCCCACGCCGGACGGAGACGCCGCAAGCGAGTAGACCACCGCAAGCCGACCGTGGCGGCCCGCGACCGCGACGGAGCGGTGGTCAGACGAAGCGGACGAGCATGAGGTCGGCTTCGGGGGTTTCGCGCCAGTAGAGGGAGCCCGGGGTTCGGGACATGTTCTCGATCTCGTTGGCGATGATCAGGGCGCGGTTGATGCAGTCGGTCTTGTTGTAGCCGGTCTGCTCCTGGAGGCGCTGGAGGGCCTGGACGGCCTTGCCGGTCAGGTTGACCGTGACGCGCTCGTTCTGCGGGGCGCCGTCGGCGCGGCGGCCGGGATCATCCGCGTCCATGGCGCCGCCCGACGTCTCGGAGGCTGCTCGAAAGTTCGTCATGAGCGCTTTCTCCAATCCCGGGACGCGGAGCCCGGCCCCACCCCGCCTCCGGCCTGAGGTCGACCCCGCCGGTCAGGCGATCATACAGCCCTCTGCCAGCAAAACCATGTTTCAGATACAGCATGCACGTGAAAGGTTCCCTCAACCGGAGGCGCGGAAACCTCGGCTGTCAGGGGCTTACTCGTGGGCTACGAGATTATGACCGGTTCTCGTGCAGTGAACGTATGGCTTTCGTATGTCTATCGACCTACTCTCGTGGTCAGAGGGGTGGGGCGAAACGACACCGAGGAGCCGGCGGGCTGCGCCGGGGCTTCGCGGGGGAAGGAAGACTCCGTGGGACTGAATCGTTGGGTGCCGCCGCTGCGGCGGCGGGCGGCCTCGCAGGCCGGGGCCGGGCCGGTGAACGCGAAGGTCATGACCTCGGTGACGCTGGGGGCGGTGGTCCTGGGGTACGCGCTGGACGGCTCTGGCACCGCCGCCTTGAGCGGGGCCCTGGTGTTCTTCGCGTTCCCCGCGGTGGCCGTGACGAACGCGATCGTCCAGTACCTGAGGGCGGACACGCTGCACGAAACGTCCGGGCCGCCGTCCATGGCCGTGCACCCGTCGCAGCCCGCCGTCGCGGCGGCGTCCGCCGAGGACGTGCCGCGCGGTGCCACGACCTTCTGGGACGCGCTGACACCCCTGGAGCGGCAGGACCTCATCGCGCGGGGCGACCGGCACCTGTACCTATCTCTTATATACATCTCCGAC